>CAYXYD010000010.1:0-25206 GCA_964469205.1 uncultured Sphaerochaeta sp.
TGAGCTTTGGCAGGGGGAATAGAGGATTTTTTCTCCTCACTGGGGGTAAGTTCTCCCGGAATATCAACATGCATTTTTGAGTTTGAGACTGAAACTTTCTTTCTTGTGGTAGGACTTACAGGTTTTTTTTCTTGTTTCCCACCATCAAGAACAATATCCATCCTTAGAGTATTCTTCTCTTTAGCGGGCTTGGGAGGTTTTATCTGGTTGGTCGGCTTGGTGTCCTGTTCACTCATGGTCTGGTAACGCCGTCCTTGGTCGCAAAGAGGTTATCTTCTGTTTCTTGCGTGCTATGGAGAGCTCCACTTGGGATATCTGCTTGTTACTCTGCTCTATCTGGGTGCGCAGGTGGCGTATCTTCTGGTTTTCCAACTCGATCTGGGCTTCCAATTCCTCGACCTTCATCTGGTTTTGCAGGCCAAGGATATCCTTCTCCAACCTATCAATCCTACGCAGGTGCAAGGTTATCTGTTCCATCAGAGCCATGGAGGTTGAGCCGATCAAAAGAGGGGAAGCATTCTGCTCCAGTTTTTCGTAGAGCGCTTTACCATAGAGAAAACTCACCTTGGTCCTCTGTTTTTCCATCTCCCTAAACTGGGCCTTGCTTGTCTCCAGCTGGTTTTTTGGGCTTTCTTTCTCTTGTGAGCGCAGCTTGGCTACTGCGCTGTGGTGAATATTCAGCTCTTGCTGCAGAGCCTGTTCCTTCTTCTTGAACTGGCCAAGTTCAGCGACAAGGCTCTCCTTCCCTATTCCTGGGAGGTCTGCTTCACAACCAAGCTTGGACAATATTGCACCCGCCTTTACCAAGAGGGGGATCACCTGCTTGCGATTGCGCTGCATGCGGAGATTCAGAAGGGAACACTGGAGGCTAACAAGCGGGCCTTTTTGCGCCCGACAGACCTCCAAGGCATCCTGCAGTTTCCTGATAATGGTGTAGTGGTCAGCGAATAAGGGCGTACAGGTCTCCTTCAGGTAGTCAGGCAGGGTGTCTGATCCAAAGGCCTCATATGCGATGGCACCCAGACGGGAGTGGAGTCTCTTTCTCGGTCCGTTCAAAGCCCTAATATCGGCCTCGATCTGCTGTATCTTACGGGAGCGGTCCTCCAGCTGGCTGATAAACCCCTTTATCCGCTCATAGGCTTGCCGGGTCTCTTCATACTTGGTGTCCACTTCCACAAACTGGTTGAACTCTTCTGTTGCAAAGCCAAGGGGTGTTATCTGCTCGATCAGGGCTATACTGAAACCCAGTTCGGCATAGAGGGTGTAGAGGTCACTACGATGACTCTCTATCTCCTTCTGTTTTTGCAGTATGTCAGCTTGAAAGATTCCCATAGCACGATAGTACCACAAATAAAGGCCCCTAGGCAAAGAAAGAAACAGGGCAAAACAGGGCAAAAAGCGCTAAATCTTTGCATTTCCTTGACAAGGGTATGAAGGGTTGGGTATTCTGTGCCAAACTGCTTAGGGATGGGAAGAACGCATGCCCTTACCCTGAATAGCCTTGGAAGGAATTTGTTTTGCACGTGTCAGCGTGTTCTCCTTCCTCGTAAAGTGTGACCGCAAAGAAGCGGTATCCACTTGATTGCCCATGGCGTTTTCCTTGCTGTGGGCACTGAGGCAGGCTCATACAGAGCACTTGCTCTCAATCCCGCGGCCGGGGGAGAGGCAGGACTGCCACACATTAGGGAACACAAAGCTCACAACCCGCTGACAAGGGTCAGAAGAGCAAACGATTATCTAAGGAGACATGCTCATGGAAAATGACAACAAGAGCAACGCAAGTGAAGAAGACCTGCTTATAGGGACCATTCAAGTACTTGCAGGAAAAACCAAGGCCGACCCAAATCCAGAAGAACTGGAACAGTTAAAGCGCCTCATCAAGAAAAACGTACCCTTTACCCTGCGCAGCTATTTTATGGCCTACCTACTTCGTGAAATGCTCAATGCCAACTCACCCAAAACTCGAACAACAGCAGCACCACAAAGAACAACCAAGGCAAAGTCTGCGCCAAAGAGTCCACAAGCTGAGAACAAGAAACAGGAGCGACCACCACAGAAGAAACGCGAAGAGAAGCCTCTTCCTGAAGGTGCTAGGACCCTCTATCTCAACATCGGCAAGATGAAGCGCCTCTATGCTAAGGAACTCTCTCTCCTGCTCCAAAAAGAGCTTGAGATTACAAGAGAGGACATCTTCAGCCTTCGTATCCACGACAAGTACTCATTCATCTCAATGACTGAAGAGAACTGTGAAAAGGCTATTGTGAAACTGAACGGCATGGACATCAAGGGTCGCACCGCAGCGGTCAGTTATTCCAACAAGGAGTAGATTGTGTTCGTAGAACGGCTTGTTGTGGGACCTTACCAGACTAACTGCTACATCATGGGCAATGAAGAGAACTCCAGTGCCTGGATCATCGATCCGGGCAATGAGGGCTCTCGTATCATCAAAGCCATTGAAAACCACAACGTTACCCCAGTTGCAGTCCTGCTTACCCACACCCATTGGGATCATATTACAGCCTTGGGTGAACTGAAAGAGCGGTGGCCACACCTGGAGGTCCTTGTCTCAGAAGAGGACTCGCACTACCTGGGCTCCCAAGCCTATGAGCGATTCAGCAAAACATGCTTTGACAAGAGCTTCCTGCAGAGATATGAAAAGGCACTGAAGGCTATGAGTGAAGCTACAGGGTTTCTTACAGACAACCAGGTACTTCAAGACAGCCATCTTTTGGTCATGCATACACCAGGACACACAATAGGAGGCATCTGCCTCTACCATGAACAAGGTCAGTTCGTGTTTACCGGCGATACACTATTCGCCGGAAGCATCGGCCGCACTGACCTTGAGGGTGGTTCCTATGAAGAGATCGTAAAGAGTTGCAAAAGACTGTTAAAGCTCCCCCTAGAAGTGCAAGTACTTCCAGGGCACGGGCCAGCGACCACCATAGACGGCGAACAGAACAACCCGTATCTCTGAAGAAGAAGCGATCGGTCCTCAAATGATACATGGACTTGATCGCTGAAAACAGAACAAGAAAGTCACAAACAAAAAACAGATGGTGCCATCCCTAGGGAAGAGCATCATCTGTTTTTTTTCTACCTAGGAAGACTATCGTCTTCCCGGGGCCTCTTCAGCACTCTTGCAATCGATGCAGAGCACTGCGTAAGGAATGGCTCTGAGCCTCTCCTCTGGAATCTTCTTGGTACATTTAAGACAGTGACCATAGCGTCCGTTATGAATACGGGCCAGGGCATTCTCTATCGACCGGAGGCGGTTAGCCTCGTGCTTATTAATGGCTTCCATTTTCTTAAATGCAATATCGTCAGCAGCAACATCGATGCTATCCTTGATACCCATGGCATTTACCATCTCTCTGAAGTCACTATTATCCTCAGTCAGCTTGTCAAACAACTCTTTTCGCATTACGAGAAGCTGCTCTTCCATCTCTTTAACAAACATTTCGGACACAGTTTGCCTCCTAAAATTCGCCTTGGCGTCCCTCTGGATTTAATGCAACATAAGATGGGGATTACGCGAACAAGAGTCAAGACCCTTACCTCGCTTTCAGCATTATTACTCGGTTTTCCTCAGTAAAATAGCAATTCCCTCCTAATAAAAAGGAAACCAGAACATCACTCCCCTCACAAATCGCAGGTACAGGCTAAGGGAAATCCAGCATACCATGAGAACAAGGACAAGTACATCTGAAAATTTCATCTTCTTGGCAAGATACCACGTCCTTCTAAGATTTTTGCCAAAACCCCTGAGGACCATCGCATTGGTAACCACATCGATACGATCGAGGGAAGAGAGCACTAAGGGGGCAAGGATTTTCCCTACTGAGGAAATCCTCTGCTTGAGAGGCACATTTTTGGAGATATCCACTCCCCGCGCCATCTGGGCATGCAGGATGTGGGTATAGGAGGAGGTGACCTCCGGCAGATACCTCATCGCCAACCCCACTGCATAGGCCGTCTTGTAGCGCACCCCTATCCTATTGAGGGAAGAAGAGAACTGTGAGGGGTGCGTAGCGGTCACAAACAACAGGGCCATAGGAAAGATGGCAAAGTATTTCAGACAGACCACCAGGAGGTAAAACAGCGTTTCAACGGTAAGGGCATAGCGAGCTGAGGCAGAACCCAGCAATATATGTTCCGTCCCCAGGTATCGCTGGCCCTGGTCAGGGGAGAACAGGAAAATAAAGACTGCATTTATGAGAATCACATACGTCATTGCAATGATATAGGGGCGAAACTTCTTCATGGGAACCTTGCATGAGGCAAGGGCAACCTGGGCAATGAACATCGAGGGGATAAGGATACGAAGATCAAAGGTGGTGAGGCACAGCACTATCCAGAGCATGAAGAAGACAAGTTTGGTCACTCCGTTCAACGAATGGACAAAGGAAGGGGTCTCCTCATAGCTTAGGGCGAAGCCGAACTTCCTTCCGCTCTTCCTGGAGCGGACACCATTCTTTTTCTTTTTCTTTTTATTCCTCTGTTTCTGTTCTGCTTTCCCTATTGGCAGGGGAAGCTCCTCTTTCTCAAGGGAGACCACCTCCACCCCTTCTGGGCGGCGTCTTTTTTCCCCTTGGATAAAGCAGTCGATGAAGGCGGGGATATCATCAATAGCACATCGCTTAGCCAGGGTGTAGAGGCTTGTCACCGTGAGGTTTGCCTTGGCGAGCAACTCCCTGTTGCTGAACACCTCGCTGACGCGCTCATCGGCTAGCAGAAACCCATCAGAGAGCACTAGAGAACGGTCGGTATACTCCAAGGCAAGGTGCATGTCATGGGTGATGAAGAGGATGGTAAGTCCTGTCCTCTTGTTCAAGGAACTGAGGAATTCCATCAAGAGCGAATAGCGGACATAGTCCTGGCCCACAGTCGGTTCGTCAAGGATGAGGATCTTTGGTTCGGTTACCAGAATTGATGCTATGGTAACCCGTTTCTTCTGCCCGAAGCTCAAGGCCGATATGGGCCAAGCATGGTAGGCCCTGAGGCCACACAGCTGGAGCACATCCATCACACGAGGACGTATCTCCTCTTCAGAGTAGCCTTTCTGGCGCAAGGCGAAGGCGACTTCGTCGTAGATCATGGAGTGGCTGATCATATGGTTGGGGTTCTGCATCACAAACCCGATCAGCGAGGAGCGTTCGGTGACAGAGAGCGAGGAGATATCCTCTCCCTCATAGCTGATAGTCCCGCTGTCCTGTCGGTTTATCCCCATGAGAATCTGGGCAAGGGTCGACTTACCCGCCCCGTTCTTTCCCAGGATGCTGATCATCTCACCTGCACTGATCTCTGCTGAGATGTGAGAGAGCACTTCCCTGATGCCGTCATACGAAAAGGAAAGGTCGGATATGACAAGTTGGCTTTTTTGTTCTTTTGCAGTCTGAATCGTTGGTCTCTTCTGATACCAGGTGCAGACACCCTCGCAGTAGGGATCAAGATCGATAGTATCGATGGAGGCGATGCCCTGTGCATGGGAAAGGTCCGCTCCGCTCTGCCTGAGGGCAGAGAGGTACAGCGGGTCGCGTATACCCTTCTCTTCAAGCAGGGAGCCTGAGAGCAGCCTTTCGGGGGTGGTATCACAGACTATCTTACCATCCTCAAGCAAGAGGATGCGATCGACTGGAGATGAGAGCACATCCTCAAGGCGATGCTCAATGATAATGATGGTTTTGCCTGTATTCTTGTGCAACTCATCGATGAGGGCGATGGCACGCTTGCCTGTCTCAGGATCGAGGTTTGCAAGCGGCTCGTCAAAAAGCAGGATGTCCACATCATCTACCAGTACACCGGCAAGGCTTACCCTCTGCTTCTGCCCTCCGGAGATTTCCTGCGGACTTTGGGTAAGAAAGTCCTGCATCCCCACTATATTGGCCATATTGGTGACCAAGGGGACCATCTCTTTCTGGTCCATGCACTGGTTTTCCAAGGAGAAGGCGATATCCTCCTCTACGGTAAGGCCGACAAACTGAGCGTCACTATCCTGTAATACCGTCCCCACATGGCGATTGACCTCATAGATGTCTGCCGTCGCCACATCAAGGGAGACCACAGAAACAGAGCCTTCGATCTTTCCATCGAAGGCATTGGGGATGAGGGCGTTGATACAGTGGCCCAAGGTGCTCTTCCCACTGCCAGAAGGCCCTACGAGCAAGACTTTTTCACCTTGATAAATATCTAAGGTGATGCCTTTGATCGTAGGGAACTTCTGAGCCTTGTAGGTGAACTGAAAATCCTTGAACGAGATGATCGGCTCTTGCATGCCTACTTGTCAGTATCGAGGGAGAGGTTGCTGTTGTCCTTATTGCGCTTGGCCACAAGCAACATCAACAAGGTTCCGAGGATACCGATGACCACAGTATTGGTGATGGCGATGATCAGTTGTTGGGTGATGACCTTGTCCAAAGGCTCTGCAAACAGCAAGAAGTCAAGCATTGCACTGATGAGGTAGCCAAAGAAGTTGCCCAGGAAAGCGAGGCCTATATATAAGCCGATCTGTTTCCCTGAGAAGATACCCTTGTCCAAAGCATTTTTGGTCAGGATCGGGAACAGGCCGATGACCGCTCCGACAATACCACTACCTAACATCCAGGTAGGCCAAACACCCCATCCTGCAAACATGTCGGTAAGCCAGTGGCCGAGAAAACCAACTAGGAACCCTACTACGGGACCATAGACACCAGCGACAAGGGCTAGGATAGCCATAGACGATCCTTCCATCCTGAGAGATGGTGACCTGCATCATCGAGCCAAAAGAAATGCCCATCTTATCAAGAAACTCATCGCCTATATTGGTCCAAGGCGAGCCGTAGCGGGTATCGAGGATGTCGATGGCACCCACCAGGGTATGATCCCCTTCCAGGCGACCCTTCTCCAGCTTGAGCCTTATCTGTTTGGTAAGAGCAGGACCAAGGTCCTCAAAGTTAACCAAGGAAGCAGCGAGACGGGCACCCGTATAGGCATAGACATCACGACCATGGAAGGTATAGCTTCTCTGACTTCCTGCAAGGCGGTTTGTGTCTTCCGATATCTCACGTACCTCCAGGATGCCGACATGTTCGGCTATATGGGTCAGAGTGCCGTTGTCAGGGGTAACCACCAGGTGTCCGCTTGCAGTAAGGGCGACGACGCTCTTACGGTTACTGCCTACCCCTGGGTCGACCACACAGACAAACACCGTCCCTGCAGCCCAGTAGCTCATAGCCTGCATAAGGCGGTAGGAAGCCTCCCAGATGTTGAATTGTGGGATCTCATGAGTGAGATCAGAAAGACGAAGATGGTTGGAGACAGCATTGGCCACCCCGTGCATGGCACTGACTGCTCCATCAGAAGAGCCAAAGTCGCTCATGAACACCACGGTCTTTCGCTCTTGCCAGGCGCGAGCCTGTACAAGTTCATTTTTTAGTTTTGTTTTCATCCTCTTTGTCCTCATTCTTGTCATCCGTATCTATCAGTTTTCTCAATTTGTACAGATACACCACCAAAAAACAGGAGACCACCAACACAATTAATCCGATTAGGGCAACCAGCAAAGGATTTCCCTCGTAGACCAGGGCCAGCAAGACATAGCCACAGAGCATGGAAAGGAGAAGCACCAACATTGTTATGGCCAGAGAGACAAATTCCTTACGCTTCATCGGTGCAAAAACTCCTGTATGACCAAGGAGAACTCTTCATAGGTGGTAGCCCGGGCTAGGTGAGGATGGCTTTCCACTATCCCCTCGGGTGCTCTGAAAAGACAGCCTGCATCAGATTCTTCGATCATGGAAAGGTCGTTGTAGGAGTCCCCGGCAGCAAAGGTCCTGAAATTCAGACCCTTCAGTGCCTTGATCGCATGGTATTTGCCGTCACGGATACGCAGCTTGTAATCTTCGATCATGCCATCTTCATCAATAACAAGATTATTGCACCAGAGAGTCGGCCAGGCAAGTTGTTTCATCAAGGGTTTGGCGAATTCGGTGAAGGTGTCACTAAGGATGAGCACCTGCGTCTGCGAACGGAGATTATCAAGAAACTCCTTAGCACCATCCAAAGGTTGGATGGTCGCAATGACATCCTGGATGTCGGCGAGGGTGAGCTTGTGCTTTCTGAGAATCTTCAGCCTGCCCTTCATCAGGATGTCATAGTCAGAAATATCGCGAGTAGTGAGGCGCAACGCCTCTATTCCGGTCTTTTGGGCAACGTTGATCCAAATCTCGGGAATCAGCACACCTTCCAAATCAAGGCAGACAATATCCATCATTTCAGTACTCCTAAGCAGTGATATAGGGAAAATTACCCTGTAAAGACCAACAGAATCAAGGCCCCAAGATATGCAGAACTCTCAGAAAGTATCTCTATGGCACCCAACACATCGCCGGTGATCCCCCCGATACGCCTCTTGCTCATGCGAAGCAGAAAGAGAGTCATCAAGAGAGCGAAGAGAAAGGCAGAGCAGGCAGGCAAAAAAGAAGGGCTTTCCAGAAAAAATAGGACGGCCATGAATATTCCGATCTGCACCATCGGTCCCACCATATGCTTTACACTGCTTTGGCGTACTAAAGCCGAGGCTGTGCCCTCCCCCTCCCTGGCATAGGGCGAGATGCAGGTGGCCATGACCACCATCGTCCTGCCCAAGGCTGGGACAAACACCAAGAGAGGAAGAAACTGTAGCAGCTCTGCGATGACAAAGACCTGAACAAGGAGGGTACAGACCAGCATGATGAGGGCAAAGGCCCCCACACTGGAGTCACGCATGATACGTAGCGTCGCCTCCTTAGTCCAACCACCCCCGAACCCATCTGCGACATCACACAGGCCATCGAGATGAAAACCTCGGGTCAGGTACGCCGCCGTTGCTATGATCAAGGAGGAGCGAACAAAAGAGGAGATAGGCAAGAGGGCAATGCCCAAGGAGAATAATCCCAGGACAACCCCTACAAAGGGAAACCAGAAAAGGGTGCTGCTCTCCTGAGTGCACTCCCTACCGGGAATGGGAAAACGAGTAAGGAGACGAAATGCACCCGAAAAGCCACTATCACTCACAAGATTTCACCCTTGAGGGCCAAAGGAAGACCTGCAACCAGCAGTATGACATTCTTGGAAATCGCTGCAATGTCCTGGTTCATCCACCCCGTGATATCGCGAAATGCCCTGCTCTCTGCATCAGCTGGAATGATACCAAGACCTGTCTCATTGGTAACCAGAAGAATATCACAAGGGGGATCCTTGAGAACGGTGATCAGCTTCTGTATCTCTTTTGAGGTATCTTTCTCATGGTAGAGGAGATTTCCCAACCAGACGGTAAGGCAGTCTACAACACAGACCTCTACAGATGCGGGAAGTTCATATATTGCCTGGGCGAGGGCCAGTGGCTCTTCAATGGTGATGAACCTATCAGCGCGGTCCTTCTGATGGGCCGCTATACGCTCTTTCATTTCGCGGTCGATGGGCTCTGCTGTTGCTATATATGCCCTGCTGGGGGTTCCTTCAGAAATATTGAGGGCGTAGTCCTGGGCATAGGAGCTTTTTCCACTGCGTCCTCCCCCTATGATGAGACTTGTCTGGCTTTTGAGCCGAGTACGGATACGCACACCACTGGTGGTGGAGGAGACGAAACCTTTGGAGTTCCGGATGGATGACACATGGGTCTTTGCCTTCTTCAGATCAATTGTTGCCATAGCTTGCTTTCCTCTCTTTTGCCCATCATAGCACGGCTTTCACGCAAGAGGGAGAGGGATGTGATAAAGTCATGCTGGTTGAATACCTCTAGCGTCAGCACCCTCTCCTTACCATCCTCATCCTGCTCCACCAAGGAGGAGAGAAACTTCCCGATGAGTAGGGGGTTTCCCTTGTCCAGACTCTGGTGGTCCTGAGCCTTTTCATCAACACCGTGAAGATGGCAGATCCTGGTATTGGAAAGCAGGGAAGAACAGCTTTTGTCTGCATCATAGCCCATCATCCAGACATGCCCTATATCGAGGGTGACTGCCAATTTGTGCTTCCCTACCAAGGGCTCTACCAGTTCAAAGGGGTAGCTGAGGGTCTCCGCACAGAACATCTTGCTGTCGAGAGAGGTCTTCTCCAACAAGTTGGAAAGACTCTCATCGAGGCAAGATAGCCAAGCAGGGATGTCCAGTGAAGGGGTATGTCCGTAGAGGTCGGGTGTCAGGTGCAGGATATAGCCAAAGGGGTCGATCTCTTGTGTAAGGTCGAGGATCTTCAGATAGGTATCCAAGGTCCTCTGACGCACTCTCTTGTCCGTTGACCCTGGATAGACATCCAGGGGGAAGTGGACGGTATAGCTAAGACTATGCTCCTGAGCAAGTTCATTCAAACCTTGTATCACACTCTTGGTAGGAAGGTTGTCCTCACCTTCGCTTTCAAACAAGACCAGTTCGATATCATCGACCAGGGGGGCGAGATAGCGGACATTGGGCAGGATATCGTCAGGGATAATATAGCTGGTTGTTCCGATTCTCATAGCAGTATCCCCTTTTCCTGCAGTAAAGCTGTGCTGTCTGTTACCTCTCCACCTGCAAAACTGGTCATTTCAGTGAGGATCATACTGGCTTCTCTTAGTATCGGCCAAGCGGTCAGTGCCCCTGTGCCCTCACCCAACTGCATGCCTAGAGAAAGAACTGGCTGGGGAAGGTCGAGGTACTTTAGCAAGAGGTCATGCCCATCGAAGGCAGAGAGATGGCAGGGAATGAGGTACTCCTTGCATGCAGGTTCCAAAGCACAGCTGACCAAGGCGGCGGCAGTGGTTATGAAGCCATCGAGCAAGACAGGCATGGATAAGGAGGCAGCTTCAATGATGCCTCCTGCAATGGCAGCTATCTCAAAGCCACCAAAGGATGCGAGCACATCTATAGGTGAGCGAGAAGGATGTTTCTTTAGGGCCTGTTCCAAGACATTGCACTTGTGCTCCAGATCCTCATCACTCAGGCCGCTTCCCCTTCCTGTGACGGATCGTACAGGCAGACCTGTGATGGCACCCGCGATGGCTGAGGCGCTTGTGGTGTTGCCCACACCCATCTCTCCGAATGCAATGGCATCAAAACCAGCGTGCTTCTTCTTCCGGACTTGGGCCCTTCCAAGCTCCATGGCAGAGAAGCACTGCTCTTTTCCCATAGCCTTTGCAAGGAGAAAGTTTTCAGTCCCTAAGCCCATCTTACAGTCAACAACCCCATCGGAAGGGGAGAACCTATGCTTGACTCCCATATCCACTACAGTGAGGTCCACCTGATGACAACGGGCGAATAGGCCACAGGCGCCTCCCCCTTTGGCAAAGTTGAGACACTGTTGCCAGGTTATCTCCTGGGGGCTGTGGGTTATCCCTTCAGCGTGAATACCATGGTCCCCTGCAAACAGGAGCAACGCAAGACGGGAAAGCGGTCTTGGGGTAATGAGGGCGATCCTGAGGGCAAGGCGAGCCAACTCGCCAAGGCTACCTGGGGGCATTGCCTTTGCAAGCAGAACCTCTTGCAATGCATCTAATCTTCTCTTGTCTATCGGTTGTACTGACATGGGAGTATTGTAGGGTTTTATTCACTGGCATGGCAAGAGCAAACACAGTACAATAGCCAACATGCAACAAGCACTCTATCTTTTCCTGGATTTTCTTACAGGTATGGTAATCTCAGTCATGGTGGTGGCCAATACCCAGCTGGGCCTTGAGGTGACGATGGGCGTCTCCCTGATCGTCAACCACATCATAGGCCTCGCTTTCCTATCGTTGCTGTTATTGATGGGAAGGAACAACAAGAACATCAATGCAAAAAGAAGGAGTGCCCCCCTCTACCTCTGGTTCAACGGGATATTTGGCCTGGCCATCCTCAACTGCAACTACTACACCATCATCAATACCGGTGCTTCTCTTGCTATGGCAAGTACGGTCTTCGGACAGAGTTTCTTTTCGGTGATCTTTGACCTGACAGGCTTTATGGGCATGAAAAAACGCAAGCTCAGTCCCAAGAAGATAGCAAGCCTTGGCATCAGTGCAGTGGGCATCATCATTATGGCACTCGGAGGAGATGGGGTCTTTGTCTTTGGGTTTATCATGTTGGGATTCTTTGCAGGGGCACTGACTATGACACAGATGGTGCTCAACAGCACTTTTGCAAGCTACAAGGGCTCGATCTTCGCTTCCAGGCACAACTTCCTAACCGGCCTTATAGCAGGGCTACTCTTCTACTTCATCACCGCTCCAAAGGCAACGGTTACAGGATTTCAGGCCCTAAGCTCTGTCTCGCCCCTGCTTATCTTCAGCGGAGGCCTCTTGGCTATCTTTGTGGTGGTATCGACCTCGTATGTCATCATCAAGGTGCCGGCGATCTACTCAGCCTTATTGCTTTCATCAGCGCAGATACTGATGAGTCTGGCCGTCGATGCACTGTTCTTCGATACCTTCTCAATCAATCTTCTGATAGGGGCCTCTCTGATGCTTATCGGCATGGGCGGGAACTTGCTTGTTGACAAGACAAAGACTAGTCCTCACTGATCCCATATACGCCCTCTTTCTCCTGGACAAATCCCTCTTGAGAGAGTTGCTCAAGGGATTTCAGTATGCGCTCATCTTCAAAATGGGAAAGTAGATCGTAGATCACCGAAAGCTTTTTCGCTCCTGTATCGGTAAGCAGATGGATCAGTTGACCCCGTATCTGACGGTTGGAGTTTTCAAACTTCTTCTGCTTGGTGTAGTGGGCACTGCGCTTGTTTGCATTGGGAAAGAGGGCCTTGAGCAGAACTCCGTAGTCCATCAGGGCATAGTACCAGATCTTCATATCCTCATTGATAAGACTCAGTTCATGAAGTAGCAGTTCAAGCTCCTTGTCCTTCACCTCTTCCTCTTCAGGATAGAAGGAGGTAAGCAGGACACGGCGGATATTGGTCTCAAGATAGACAGACTTCTCCCCAAAGCAAAAGCTGCGGATGGCGGCACTGGTGGCTTTGCCAACGCCGGGCAAGGATTCGATGAGAGCCTTGTCATTGGGGATTGTCCAACCCCACTCTTGGGTCATCCTGGCGCTCTTACGAAGGTTTAGGGCCCGCCTGTTGTATCCAAGGCCTTTCCAAGCGGAAAGGAGTTCCTCGGTTGAGGCTTCTGCCAACTCTGAGAAAGAGGGCCAACGGGAGAGGAAGGTCTCATACTTTGGCACTACCCTACCTGTCTGTGTCTGTTGGAGCATTACCTCCGAGACAAGGATGCGATAGGGATCGCTTGTCCTTCTCCAGATGAAGGGCCGGCCATGCTCAGAGTAAAAGGTAAGTATAAGTGTCTTGAAATCAGAGAGGTCTTGTGGTGTCTGGGTAAAACGGTGGTGGATGAAAAGAGAGGCTTGCTCTTCTGAGAGATGGGGAAAGTCGTTCATTTCTTCTCGCCGAAGTTCTCTGGCATGATGAAATCACCCTTATGGTAGGAGCTGGTTGCCTCTTTGTCCTCTGCCTGCTCCCTGCTTTGTTCAGAGGGATTCTCTCCGCGCTTGAGCTTATCCTGCTTACGCAGGTAGCGTGCAAGGGCGTTTTGCTTCTCGCTTTCACGCTGGTAACTCTTGCCACTGCTTATGAGGATGGCAATGGGTCTGAGGGATTTGACGTTGGCACAGAGGATCTGCAGGACGCTGGTGATGGGTACAGAGAGGAACATCCCTGGGATGCCCCAGATGTAACCCCACAAGGTTAGGGAGACAAGGATGACAAACGGGGAGAGGTTAAGCTGTCCTCCCTGAAGTTTGGGATCGATGATGTTGCCGAGGATGGTCTGGATGCTGATGGTCATGATGCCAACGTAGATTACATTCGACCAGTTAGGGGCAAACTGGATGAGGGCCATTGCAATGGTGAGGGTGGTTATGATCAACGACCCTATGGAAGGGATGAAGTTGAATATAAAGGCAAGCACTCCCCAAAGGATAGGAAGGTCGAGCCCGGTTACCAGCGCTGTCAGGTAGAACATGACACTGGTCATTGCACTGATGACACCCTTGAGCAACAGATATTTGGATACCTGGCGCGTAATGCGTTCAAAGAGCACTGCAACTTTCAGGCCTTTGCTTCTGGGCACTGCAGCCAACAGCTTGGGGATGGCACTCTGTCGTTCCAGCAGGAGGAACAGGAAAAAGATGAATACCAGCATTGCTACCTTTGTAACCGAAAGGAACTTGTTGGATATGCTGGTAAGGCTGGTAATGGCTAGGTTCGACCAGTTGACGGGAAGAGCGGCCAAGAAGGAGGTGCCTGTGGGCAGTTCGATGAACTGGGAGAGCTTGCTGGAGACCAGACGGTCGAGTGAGACCACCTTGTCTGCATAGAAGGGAATAAGCCTGACCAGCGTATCGACAGTCATGATGACAAACCAACCTGCTGCTATAAAGATAAAAAGCAGCAAGACCATGACCAAGGTGACTGAAATGATTCTGGGAATATGCAGTTTGTCCAGCCGGCGTACCAGCGGACTAAAGATGAGGAAGCAGAAAAAAGACAGGATAAGAGGGATGGTAACATCCTTTGAGAGCTTGAGCACGGCAAGAATTGCGAGAGTTACGAGAATTCCGAGGAAAATCTGTATGTATCGGTTATTCGTCTGGGGTGTGTCTGTCATGAAACAACTATAGACTAGCTTGGAAAAAGCTTCAATATCTGATATGACTCTATAGTATGGATCAAAAAAGTAATTTGGATAGGATTCAGGTCGTACTGGTTGGCACACAAGACGGTGCCAACGTCGGTTCTGTCTGCCGCGCCATGAAGACAATGGGCATCACGCATTTGGTATTGGTAGGCGACAGGGAGTATGATGAGAATCGGGTACGGACCCTTGCCCTGCATGCAAAGGATGTCTGGGAGAATGCAAAACGGTACGAATCTCTATCGGAGGCTCTTGCTACAAGCGTTCTTACTGTCGCTTCTACCCGACGTCAGGGAAAGTTCAGAAAAGACAGTGTCCTGAATCCGGAACAACTTGCCTCACGGGTACAAAGTACCGGCGAAGGGCTTGTCTCCATTGTATTCGGACGTGAATCCGATGGCCTCACTGACGAGGAAGTTGCCCAGTGTGCATCTGTGGTAAGCATCCCAACCAGTGATGATTTCCCCTCCTTGAACCTCTCCCAAGCTGTACAGATCATCACCTACAACCTTTTTGACAAGATCAAGACCTGGCCGGTACAGGCTGTTCCTGTGGAACAGGAGCGTTGTGAGCAGGGTGCAGTAAACGCAACCACAGCTATGGATGAGATCGGGTACTTCAAACAGGCTCATGAGAAGCTGTGGGCCTTCCGCTTCCTCAGGGATGTATTTGTACGATCGGCCCTCACCGAAAGTGAGATCCAGAAGATGGAGAAGGTCTTTGTGAAAATGAGCAAGATCAAGGCCCATAAGGAAACAAAGGAAGATGTTTAAGTCGTTCTTCGATCCACTTCCCCGTGTAGTCGCCCATAGGGGTGACAGCGCCCACTTTCCTGAAAATACCCTTGAGGCCTTCTTAAGTGCCTACAAGATGGGTGTTGATGTCATTGAAACCGATGTCCATCTCAGCAGCGATGGGGTTCTGGTAATCTGGCATGACGAAACCCTCGACCGAAATACCAACGGGACAGGCATGATCGAGGACCACACCCTAGAGGAGCTCAAGGGTTTTGATGCAGGTTATACCTTCACCACCGACGGGGGAAAGACCTTCCCCTTCAGAGGCAAGGGAGTACAGCTGTGCACCTTGGACGAGGCACTCAAAGCCTGTCCGGCCCAACGCTTCAATGTAGACCTGAAGACTTGGGGTGAACCTATTGTCGATGCCTTCATTGCAGTGCTCAATCAGAACCAGGCAAAGAAACGGGTGCTGGGAGCATCGTTTCACCTCCTAAACCTCAAGTTGCTACGCAAGAAGGAGCCTAGGATCACAACCAGCGTCTCTAGAATTGAAGTGCGTTGGTATCTTTTCTTGCAGAAGACAGGTCTGCTTCCTAAGAAATTGCACAAGAAGCGGCAGATCATCTTCCAAGTCCCTCCAAGTCAGGGGCGTATCACCGTCATTACCCCCTCGTTTGTCAAAGCGATGCACAAGCGAAATGCAATCATCCAGGTCTGGACCATCAACGACAAAGCAGAAATGGAGCGCCTGTTCAGAATGGGCGTGGACTCGGTCATGACAGACAAACCCGCTTTGGCAATGGAAGTTGCAAAAAAGCTGGGACTATAACAAAAACTAAGGAGCTTACCCATGAAACCATCAGATGTGTTCTTTATCAATTTACGCTGCAAAGACGGGGACTCGCGCTTGAACAAGCTAGAGCGCCTCATTACCAATGCTGGAATAGGGAGTATCGACTTCAAGGGTAAGTTCGTTGCCATTAAGATACACTTCGGAGAACCGGGAAACCTTGCCTTCCTCCGCCCAAACTACGCAGCCACTGTGGTAGAGCTTGTAAAAAGCCTTGGGGGAAAGCCTTTTCTGACTGACTGCAACACCCTCTATGTGGGGGGACGGAAGAATGCCCTCGATCATCTGGATAGCGCCTACAAGAATGGCTATATGCCCTATGCAACGGGCTGCCATGCCATCATAGCAGACGGCCTGAAAGGAACGGACGAGGTCCTAGTTCCTGTGCGCAATGGCGAGTATGTCACAGAGGCCAAGATAGGGCGCGCCATCATGGATGCCGACATAGTAATTTCACTGGCCCACTTCAAAGGGCATGAAGCCACAGGCTTTGGTGGGGCGCTGAAGAACCTAGGCATGGGCAGCGGCTCACGCAGAGGCAAGATGGAGATGCATAGCGATGGCAAGCCACAGATAGAGGAGAGCCTGTGCATCAAGTGTGGAGCCTGCATCAAGATCTGTGCACATGATGCTCCTGTGATAACCAAAGACAAATCCTGGATAGACCACACCAAGTGCGTGGGTTGTGGTATGTGCATAAGCGTCTGCCCTACAGATGCCATCCAGCCGGGGGACAGCAGTTCCAACGACAAGCTCAACTACAAGATCAGCGAGTACACCCAAGCTGTATGTGACGGAAGGCCATCCTTCCATATAAATGTAGTCATCGACATCTCCCCCTACTGCGACTGTCATGGGGAGAATGATGTGTCCATCGTCCCGGATGTGGGGATGTTAGCATCCTTCGATCCTGTAGCCCTCGACAGGGCTTGTGTTGATATGGTCAATGCCCAACCTCCCATCCAAGACACCAGGCTCACAGAAGTGAAGAAGGGGCATGGGGACAATCTTGATACCAATCACCCCCAGACAAACTGGAGGACAGGTCTTGAGCATGCGGAGAAGATTGGACTGGGAACTCAGCAGTACAAGTTCATTGAGGTGGAGTAAGATGTATCTGGCATGACAATGGCAAAATGAGAGCATGCATGTAAAAGCATGTAATACCCTGTAAAAAAATGTAAAAAATGTAATGGTATGATAATACCAAAGAGCAAACGGGTCACAAAAGTGGCCCGTTTGCTCTTTGTTGATGAGCTAAACTAGTTTTTCCAGAAGGCTAACCAGCTAAACTAGTAGTAATCCCTCTGATCAGTGGATCATCTTCTTCACTTCAAGGTTGGCACCTTCAATGTCCTTGAAGTAGTTGTAGGTGTTTACCTTCAGCTCGCCACAGGCTTTCTCGTCACAGACGATTACTGCCTTGGGATGAAGTTGCAGGGCGCTACAGGTCCAGCGATGGGTTACCCCACCCTCTACAGCTGCTTCCAGGGCAAGGGCCTTGTTGTGCCCGTTTACCAGGATGACAACTTCCTTGCTGTCGGTTATGGTCTTGATCCCTACAGTCAGTGCTGTTGAGGGGACCTTGTTGATATTGTTATCAAAGAAACGGCTGTTCATGACCTTGGTGTCGTAGGTAAGGCTCTTGATGCGGGTCTTGCTGTTCAGGCTGGAGAAAGGTTCGTTGAAGGCTATGTGCCCGTCAGAACCGATACCACCCAAGAAGAGCTCGATGCCGCCATGAGATGCGATAGCAGCCTCATAGGCTTCACACTCAGCTACAAGGTCCTTTGCCATGCCATCGAGGATGTGTGCGTTCTCCGCCTTGATGTCAATGTGACTGAAGAAGTTCTTCCACATGAAGGTGTAGTAGCTCTGCTCATGCTCGCGCTCAAGCCCTACATACTCATCCATATTGAAGGTCACCACATGCTCAAAGGAAACATATCCTTCCTTGTTGAGCCTGATAAGCTCTGCATATGTACCTAAAGGCGAGGATCCTGTGGGGAGTCCGAGAATAAAGGGGTTTGCCTTTGTCGGTTTATACGCTCTGATCCTGTTAGCTATATGCCGTGCCGCCCAAAGGGACAGATTCTCATAATCGTCTTGAATAATTACTCGCATTGCTTATCTCCTATGTAGCTTCTAGCATAGCCAAAATTGCAAAGCTATACAATCGTTATCGTCACCCTACCCGTTCGATGATCCCACCACAGATGATCACAGAACTATCATACAGGACTAGGGACTGCCCGAGGGTGGCAGCCTGAATCTCAGATTCAAAGATAGCCGTAACCGTACCATCTTCGTTCTGACAAGCCTTGGCCGACACAGGAGAGCCTGTGGAGCGTATCTTTGCCTGGACTGCAACTTCCCCTACAAGATGGTCACCAAGGCCCCATATGAGATTCCCTGCTGTTACTGAAGTCTGGTAGGTATGTTCGACAAAGCCGACCACGACCTCGTTGGTATCAGAACGAAGGGCAAGAACATACAGAGGCTTCTCAGCGGCAAGGCCAAGGCCTTTTCGCTGTCCTATGGTGTAGTGCCAGATGCCCTCATGCTTTCCAAGCACATTGCCATCGAGGTCTACGATATTTCCCTCTCTGTTGCTTACTTCCAACAGGTCGGTGTAGTCCCCTCCATAGAAATCCTGACTCTCCTGCTCGTGCACATCATGGAAGTTCTGCTCTTCATCAATGAGTCGCACCTCATCCTTGTGCATATCCCCAAGGGGAAAAAGCGTGGTTGCAAGCTGTTCCTGGGTGAGACGGTAAAGGAAGTAGGACTGGTCCTTCTTCAGGTCGGCCGGACGAGAGACGGCATATCTGCCGTCCTTCTCTACTATTCGGGCATAGTGGCCTGTGGCGAACTTGTCAAACTGGAGACCTTTTTCCCTTGCATAGTCGAGCATAGCGCCAAACTTAATCTTGGCATTACACCAGACGCAGGGGTTTGGGGTCTTGCCACTCATATATTCATTGTTGAAGTTTTTCAGTACCTCTTGTTCGAACTGATCACTGAGCTCAAGTGTCTGGTGCTCAATTCCCAGCTTAGAACAGATGGCTTTGATCTTCTGTAGGTCTTTTGTCTTGTCAGGGGCAAAGCAGGAGTTGGTCTGCTTAGGAGTGGGGAGATCAGAACGGTTGTTCCAGATTGTCATGGTGACGCCCACAACTTCGTGTCCCTGTTGTTTGAGCAGATATGCTGCTACCGTTGAATCGATGCCACCGCTCATGCCTATAAGTACTCTCATCGTACCTCCCAAAAAAGTATCAGAGATTATAGTATAGAGAAACCGCCTTGGAATTCCAAGGCGGTCTCAAACAAGCGAGAGCGACGGGACTCGAACCCGCGATCTACGGCGTGACAGGCCGTCGCGATAACCAGCTTCGCTACGCCCTCGTAGCAAGTAGCAAACTACAATATCGCTGTAGTTTTGTCAACAACCC
Source organism: uncultured Sphaerochaeta sp. (assembly GCA_964469205.1). Lineage (GTDB taxonomy): Bacteria > Spirochaetota > Spirochaetia > Sphaerochaetales > Sphaerochaetaceae > Sphaerochaeta. The sequence continues at coordinate 19,663 of CAYXYD010000010.1, forward strand.
TCATAAAGAAACTAGAAAAAATGTACAAAAGCATAGATTTCCCAGTGCAAGAGAATGTTAGCCATATTTTTGAAATATATAACTCCCACATGGCAGTTACAAAAAACAGATGGGTTATGGTTATTCAACTTTGCATTTTGTTATTGAAGCTGTCATATCTCTAGATCATTACCTACATAGCCCAGTTTGTTAACTGTAATTTTACCTACAGCAGGCACCCAATCGGGTACACGCAGACTTCAAAGATCCAGTTCTGTCAGACGCCCTGCTTGTTACGCTGGATACATTCAAAGGGAACCTCAACAGCTCGATCATATCCTCGCCTTTGCCAACGCAGCAGGGAGCCTCACCACCACAAAAAATGAGCCATACCGGCTCAGCCAACCAGTGATGAAATCATGAATTGTATGAGTGAGGCTATTTTCGAAGAGTAACCGAAGCATTGCTACTCCCTTCAGAGTTGCAAGGAATCCCCTCCATGCGTATACTCCTAGCTAAGGAGCCTTTTATGCAAGAAACCATCCTGCTTTTCTTTCAGAACATCAGTAGTCCCTTTATAGACTCATTTGCCAACTTCGCATCTGCAGTTGGGGAACAGACCTTTGTCATTGCCGTAATGCTCTATATCTTGTGGAACCTCGACAAGAACAAAGGCTTTACCATCTGCTCCACCCTGCTTTTCTCGGTCATGTCCATGGGACTGCTCAAGGCAATAGTCAGGGCTCCAAGGCCTTTTCAGGTACTGGAAAGCATCAATGGCAAACGTCTAGCAACAGCCACCGGATACTCTTTCCCTTCAGGTCATACAACCACCGGCTCATCTTTTTACAGCTCCCTGGCCTTCGCTTACAAAAAGCGCGCGCTGAGCATCCTGTGTGCCTTCATGATAATCCTGGTAGGTACAAGCAGACTCTATCTTGGAGTCCACTGGCCCATCGATGTGTTTGGGGGGTTGGTTTTGGGTATCGGCATCACCCTCATTGCCTATGCAAAACTGAGTGCGCTCTATGAAAACAAAGAAAAACGCTATAGCTTCACGATCATTGTGGGAAGCATAACGTTTGTACTTGGATTGGTCCTTGCCATCCTGCTCAACATGCATATTGTCGACGAGGTTGCCTTCACTGATCTCATGAAAACCCTTGCCCTGGCAGGAGGAGGCTATCTTGGCTTCGCTTTTGAGGCGAAGAGGGTCAACTACTCAGTAGAGGCCTCGTTACGGAAAAAGCTGTTGCGCTTCTTCCTTGGAATGGCTGGGGTGATCACCATTATGGCACTGAAGGCCCTGATCCCGGAAGCCATCTATTCCGTAGGCGCTTTTACACGCTATGCCCTATTGGGTTTCTGGGGAACCGGACTCTTCCCCTTTATAGGAAAAAGAGTTCTGTTCGCTGATGCTCAATAACCTTTGCCTCGATGCCGCTGGTGATGAGAAATCTCCTCAGCGAGAGCAGGTCATCAAGGTTGCCCTGGCACTGTTTGCCAAATAACTTGCCGCACATGATGGCGTCATCGAGTGCGTAGTGGGCTTGGTACTCCATACCAAAGTGGTCGCAAAGATAGGTCAGCTTGTAGCTGAGCATCTTGGGCCACACTTTTTTTGCTATGGTGTAGGTGCAGAAATAGGATGTTGCCTTTGCTTCAAGGTCATACGCTTCAAAGCACCCCTTGAGCACACCCATGTCAAAGACAGCGTTATGGGCAACGAGGATATCTCGACCAATGAATGAGCGCATTGCAGGCCACAAGACATCAAATTCAGGAGCTGCAAGACACTCATCATCCTTAAGCTTATGCACCGCTGTCATCTTAGGGTCGAAATACGGGTGTTTGGGCCTGATGAGCGAGTAGTAGGAATCAAGCAGACTCCCCTCTTCGTCAAAGCGTGCCAGTGCAACAGCACAGGCACCCCCTGCATAGCTGTTTGCAGTCTCAAAATCTATCGCCACATAGTTCATGTTTGTTTTCCCAACATGATGGAGAGAATGGTCTTGTCAGTCTCCTCCATCCCTTCACGGCTGATCCTGGAGAGAAAGTCCATGCTTTCCAGACTGCTCTTGCCTACGATACCACTTTCATTTCCAGGGGAGTACCCACGGAAAGCGAGCTTGCAAGCAAGATTGGTAGCCTCTACGCAGGAGTAAATCTTCAAGGAGCAGGTCATCTTTGCCCCATCGCAGATGATACCGGTAAGATTGCCTATCATCGTGTTGATGGCGCGGTCCATAATCTCAAGGTCCCCATCAAGCAGATAGACCAAGCCACAGGCAGTACCAATGGCTGCGGTAAAGGCACCACAGAGGGCACTGAGGCGGTTCTTTCTTGCCGTAAGGGAGAGGCCGACCAGTTCACTAAGAACCAGGGCCTTGCCCAGTGTTTCGTCATTCGTCTTCAGGTAGGAAGCAACAACAGCAAGAGGAACTGTCAGGGTAATGCCCTGGTTGCCACTGCCACTGTTGATGATGACCGGCAGCGGACAGCCTGCCATCCTTGCATCACTAGCAGCGGCTGCAAGTGCTGAAGCGAGACTGAAGGCTTCAGAGAGGCTTCCTGGTTCCTGATTGAGACTTTCAGCAGCTATCCTTCCAACAGAAAGCCCATACTCATTGCGTACAGCATGTTCTGCTATGGCAAGGTTCGTATCCTTTGCATGCAGGCAGAGTTCAATGGCTTCACGAGGGGCAGAATCAGCATAGGCAAAGAGGTCGGCTAGCGATGCCTTGCCGATAATATCCTCATCAGCCTCATCCAAGACAGAACTGCAGTTGTCCACAGGCAGGGAGAGCAGGACCTCATCATCCTTTTGCAGGAAACTGAAGCGGTCATGTTCGCCGCTGATAACAGCGACAGAGGAACTAGCTCCCTTATGGGCTGTAACCTTGATATAAAGGGATGGTACCGAAGTGCTGATAGAAAGGGAGACCGACAGCTGTTGGGCCAGACGAAGCTGTTCCTCACCTATCTCGCTGAGGATGCTCAACCCCTTCTCCACCGATCCTCCACACACCCCTAGGGCAACAGCAGCCTGGATACCCTTAAGTGAGCAGTTAGGAAGGCCGACACCCATGGCATTCTTGACCATGTCACGGCTGGTGACAACTTCAACCGACGTTGGGATGTCCCCTAGCAACGATCCAGCCTTAGCACCCGCAAGGGCTGAGGCGGCCGGTTCCGTACAACCCATGGCGGGCCGCATCTCTTTTTTAAGCAGTTCCAAAAACTTGTCCATGAAGAGACTATACCACTACAATAGGGGATTCTCTACCCCACAAAGTGTATTTATCAGGACAAAGGAGCCTGTATAGGTCAGCCACTGCTGTTCAGTTTCAAATCCTGCAGACAACAATGCCAGCTCTGCCTTAAGCAGGTCAGCTTCCGATCCGTAGCCACTGTCAAATAAAAGCTGCTGCTGTGCAACCTCCGCCTCTAAAGACTCTCGCTTAAGTTGCAGGTATGCCAAATTCTCATGGGCAAGGTGCAGCGTAAGGTAAGCCTCCTCCACCTGGGTCTGTATTGCTTGATAGACCTGGCCCATATCCAAATGAGCCTGACTCTCCTTGATGGCACTGCGGCTTACCTCATGGAACTTCTTTCCCCCATCCCAGATGGTACTCTTCATACCAATCGATACGTTGAAGGTATAGTCATCCGTATCCTGCCAATCCTCTTCGATAACAGGAAACTTGGCCCCTCCATACTCCAAGGAGACCTGCATGGCCATATCGGGCTTCCAGTAGAGAGAGCCCTTGGCAATGGAGGAGGAGAGAGAGGCAAGTTCGGTCATAAGGGTGGCTATGCGCACCTGTTCCTGATTTCTGGCTGTTGCCATAGCCTGGAGGGTCTTGAGGTCATAGTTGAGCATGGAGAGCAAATGCCCTTCATCATGCTCCCAGACAAGCTCATCGCCCTCAGAAAGAGAGAGGTTGCACATTCTTCCTATTGCAGAGCGTTGTCGCTGCCTCTGCTGGGCAACCTGCACCTTTGTAAGTTCTATCTGTCGGGCAAAGAGTTTAGCAGAGAGCACATCTTCCTCTAGGACCATAGCATTGGCAAAAGATTCTTGCACCAAAGCGACCAATGCTTGGGAATGGGAAAGCTGCTCTTCAAGCAAATCTTCCATTCTAGAGAGATAATGCTGGGCATAGAGCCTGCTCTGTAACTCAGCAAGCAGGGACTTCTGCAGGGCAAAGCGTTGGGCATGTCGTATCTCGACAAGCTTCTCTGTCATTGCAACACCATTCTTCAATTTTCCCCAAGTCCAGATGGGTTGGGTAAGGGTGAGGGAGAAATTATAGAAAGTTTTGTCCAAGCCTAACTCTAGAGGAAAAGGAGGAGAAGGAAGAGCCGGAGGAAAGGCGGGAATGGTTATAAGTTCAGCATTCTGCAGGTAGGTACCCGATATCTCAAGATCGATGGTGGGTCCATACCCTGTCTTGGCATCCTTGCTGTCCAGGATGGAGAGTTCCATCTCGCCTCTTGCCTGTTGTAACTGGAGGTTGTCTGAAAGCAACAAAGCCTTCAGCTCAGGCTCAGTGAAGGTAGCGCCTGTAAGGAGCATAGGGATGAGTAAGCATATGGTTAGTAGTATAAGGGTTTTCTTGTTCATGATTGGTCAGCCTTTTTGCGTAGGACGCTCCTCTCGGTTCGATAATAGAGCACAGGGATGATGAAGAGAGTTATCAGGGTGGAGGTAAACAGCCCTCCTGCAATTGCCTGCCCTAAGGGTGCGTATATCTCAGAGCCCTCCCCTGCAGCAAAGGCCATGGGCACAACACCAAGCATGGTGGTGATGGTGGTCATGAATATGGGTCTGAGCCTTGATGCACTACCTTCTGTGATGGCCTTTACCAAGGCCTTTTCACTTTCTTGTTTTATAGGTTCGTCTGCATTCTCTTGCTCTTCTTGCCCTTGTCTTCTTAGCAGGTTCACATAATCGATAAGTATAATGCCGTTGTTTACTACAATACCACCGAGGGCAATGATGCCAAGCAACGAGACGATGCTGATCGTAGAGCCAAAGCCAAGCAGCCCAAGTACTACACCGATGATACAGAACGGTATGGAGACAATGATGATGGCAGGCTGTCTGAATCGCTCGAACTGGATGACCATCACGGTATAGACAAGGAACCAGGCTATGAGCAGGGCAGAGATGACAGGAGGAATGGACTCCTCAATAAGTTGGAGCACACCTCCAGATAGGCTGGTCACTCCATCGACCAGGGGTTCAGCTTCCAGGTAGTCGTTCATCCGCTGCAGAACAAGGGAGGTGTCCTCATCGACAAGGGAGGCCCCTATGGTGATGGTCTTTGCACGGTCAGTGTGGTTGATCTCGCTGAGGGTAGGTTGTACTTCAAGCTTTGCCACCGAAGAGAGAGGAATTACTCCTCCACCCATGGAGTAGAGGTGTATCGCATTGAGGGTATCATCTGTAAAGGGAGAGTCGGTGGCATCGCTTCCGACCTTAATGTGATAGCGCTCGCCTCGCCTATCGGTATAGGTGGCGACCTCCATACCCTCCACTAGGATCCTACTGGTCAAGGC
>CAYXYD010000010.1:25306-26906 GCA_964469205.1 uncultured Sphaerochaeta sp.
AGGGCGAGCATGATCTCGTGCACACCTCGCTTGCGCTCAGCTACAGGGACCAGTACCACACGATTGTAGGCCATGTTCGGGCTGCTGCCCCCTATGAAAGAGTCACTCATCCCTGAATAGGTAATCACATCCTGCAACTCAGGCACCTCAGAACGGATAAGGCTCTCTACCAGAGCACTACGCTCCCTATTCTGCTCTAGGTTGTAGCCCTGGGGAAACTCCATATGAACATAGAAATCACTGTTATCGGTAGAAGGTAAGAAGGTAAATCCGACCTTGGTTATGGCAAATGCCGATAATACCAGAACACTGATACAGATCACCAGGATAAAAGCACTATGGGAGAGGCTCCAATCCAAGGAGCGGGTATACCCACGTTCAACAGAAGCCATCATGCGGTTGAACCTTCTGTTCTTTGTCTTGGGTGGGGTCGGGCGCAACAAGAGCTTGGCAAAGAAGGGAACAAAGATCACAGCAACCAAGAAAGATCCTGCAAGGGCTAGGATCAGGGTGAGTGCGATATCCTTGAATATCATGCCGATGATGCCACTGAGCATCGAGATGGGAATGAAGACAACCATAGTGGTAAGCGTTGAAGCAAAGATAGGCGCCCCTACTTCGTCACTTGCCCTATCGATGCTCTGTGTGACAGAAAGGTCTCCTGTCTTGTAGTACCTATAGATCTGCTCCAGCATGACTATCGAACCATCCACCACCATTCCCAAGGCGGCTACCAACCCTGATAGGCTCATCAGGTTGACGGTGATGCCCATAATGCGCATACCAATGAAGGCAAACAACAGGGACAAGGGTATGGAGAAGCCTATGATGAGCGTCGATCGTGCATCCCCCAAAAAGAGGACAATGACCAGGATGGCCATGATAATTCCAGCCAATCCACTTCTGATAACCGTGTAGAGGGATGCCATGGTGGTCCTGCTGTCGTCCCCTATGATGGAGAAGCTGAGAGCTCCCCCACTTTTCTCTTCTTCCGTTTCAAGCAAGGCCCTGATGGCCTTGTTGATCTTCACAATATTTCCATCGGTCCGCTTGGTCACATTGGCAACCAGCAGTGATTCGTTGTCGGTCTCGACAGCATAGGTCAGTGTAGGATATCGCAAGGAGACAGTGGCTATATCTTCTAGCCTGATGGGAGTTCCCCTCTCGGTATACCCTACGGCAACACTCTTGAGATCCTCCAAAGAGTTGAACTCACCCCCATACCTGAGGTCGAGGGTTTTTCCCTGGTATTCTGCCGTCCCCAGTGGCAAGCGGCTGTTCGCATAGTCAATGAGGGTGAATACCTGCGTTACGCTGATCTTCTTTGATGCGAGGTCGTCGAGACGAAGGCTGACAAACGCCTCAAGCTCCTGCTGACCATGGATGGTGACCTCTGCCACACCTTGGATCTGGTTTATGGCTGGAATGAGCTCATCCTGAACATAGGAGGTGACCCTTCCCAGGTCTTTACCACCTGCGATGGAGAAGGTAAGGATGGGAAGCATGCTAGCTCCCCCTACCAGGGCTATGGGTTCTCCTTCCAGATTCTTGGGAAGGTCAGAAAGCAGGGTTGCTATCCTATAGCGCACCTCTTCAAGCT
>CAYXYD010000011.1:0-25338 GCA_964469205.1 uncultured Sphaerochaeta sp.
CTTGTCCAAATACTCACGATAGAGTTTCAAAGCCGAACGCAAGGCGATAAAAATAACAATGAGACCCTGGATAATAAAGGTGATCTCCTTGGGAATCTGTTTGCTCTGCATCAAGGCCTGAGCATTCTTAAGCATGCCGAAAAGAAATCCTGCAAGCATGGTACCTAAGGCTGTGGAGTTACCAACCAAGGCAACTGCGATACCTTCAAAGCCATAGTTGTCCATCCCGGAGAGAACCCGTCCGTACTTGAAGGAACCAAGGGCTACGATGCCCCCAGCTAAGCCTGCAAAGGCACCAGCTATGGCCATGGAGAGGGCAATGCTCTTCACTACGGGAATACCACTGGCACGGGCAGTTTCCTTATTGAAACCTGTTGCACGCATGCCATAGCCGAGACTGGTCTTCTCCATGATAAACCAATAGAGCACGACAGCGATTATCATCATGAAGATACCGTTGTTCAACAGCGAGTTGTTGGTAATCCTCTGAAAGAAGCTGTTTCCTATCAGGGCAGTCTCGGGAAATGTAGCTGTCTTGTAGGTGGTTGCCCCGGGAAGCTGCAAGCAGATGATCCTGGAGAGATACAGGGCTATATAGTTAAGCATGATGGTGGAGACAACCTCTGAAACCTCATACTTCGCCTTCAAAACTCCAACGATGCCACCCCAAAAAGCTCCAATGACCACAGCACCCAGAATTGCAAACATCCAGTGGAAGTAGGGAATCGTCGGCCCTAACAACGCTATGGCCTGAGCCATGGTCATGCCCATGATGTACTGTCCTTCTCCTCCGATATTGAACAGTCCGACACGGTTGGCAAAGGCCATGGAAAGACCGCAGAGGATAAAGGGAACCGAATAGTTGAGTGTCTCACCGATGTAGCGCACATTCATCTTGCCGTTGTCGATGTTGTACCCGGATAGCGATTGGAAGATTGCCTTATACATGTTCAAGGGATTCTTTCCCACCAAGGCTATCAGGATTGTCCCACACAAAAAGCCAAGGAAGACAACCAGGACAGAGACAGCGCCATCAGACTGGAGCAGACTCTGCTTTTTCTTTGCATGCATCAAATCATGGCCTCCTCTTTCTTCGAGCCCGCCATCATCATGCCGATCTCACGTTCTGTAACCTCATGTTGCTTGTTCACTGCTACGATACTCCCCTTGCTGATGGTGGCGATACGGTCACAAAGGTTCATGATCTCATCCAGCTCGAAGGAGACAAGCAGAATGGCCCTACCCTTTCCCCGCTCCTCTATGATGCGCTTGCGTATGTACTCGATGGCCCCTACATCGAGGCCTCGGGTCGGCTGGGCGACAACCAAAACCTTGGGAGAAAGTGCTATCTCCCTAGCTACGATAACCTTCTGCTGGTTGCCTCCCGATAGGCTTGAGGCAGGGGTAAGAGCCCCTTCTCCTGCACGTATGTCAAACTCTTTGATGAGAATCTCGGCATCAGAGTGCATCTTGGAGAAATCCAGCAAGCCATACTTGTTCTTATAAAGGTCCCTATAATAGTTCTTCAAAGCACAGTTCTCATAGATGGAGAACTGTCCGACAAGGCCATACTTATGCCTGTCTTCAGGAATGTATCCCAAACCCAGTTCAATTCGCTCCCTAATGGAGAGGCGAGTTATATCCTCACCACCGAGAAGAATAGTGCCTTTGCTGGCAGTTGTGAGACCTATGATGGCTTCAAGCAGCTCTGTCTGGCCATTGCCGTCGACTCCGGCGATTCCCACGATCTCCCCTGCACAGACATCAAGGCTCAAATTCTTAACCTTCTCCAGACCGGCTGCATTGTTGACGCTCACCCCCTTAAGGGAGAGCACAACGTCCTGGGCTTGTATCTCAGGCTTATCAATTTCAAAATTCACTGCCCTTCCTACCATCATTTCTGCAAGGTCCTGTTCGCTGACAGAAGCGACGTCCACAGTCCCTATGTACTTGCCACGCCTGAGTACCGTACACCGGTCAGCAACGTCCTTAATCTCCTTAAGCTTATGGGTAATGAGGATGATGGTCTTGCCCTCCTCACGCAACAGCCTGAGGATGTCCATCAGCTCGTCTACCTCCTGGGGGATAAGAACAGCGGAAGGCTCGTCAAATATAATGATGTTCGCATTGCGATAGAGGGTCTTGAGTATCTCTACGCGTTGCTGTTGGCCAACAGATATTTCCTCAATTATGGAGGATGGGTCTACTGCAAGACCGTACTTTGCACTGATCTCAGAGACCCGTTTGCTAGCAGTCGCCAAGTCAAGGATACCCCCCATCCGGGTGGGCTCCATGCCTAGGACAATGTTTTCGGTAACTGTATAGTTCTGCACCAGCTTGAAGTGCTGGTGCACCATCCCAATTCCCAACTCTGTGGCAATATTGGGATTCTTAATCTCCACCTGTTTCCCATGGATGGCGATGGTACCGCTATCAGTGCTGTAGGCGCCAAAGAGAATGGACATCAGGGTCGACTTTCCCGCACCATTCTCACCAAGGAGGGCATGGATCTCCTTTTCCCGAACCTGCAGTGTTACCTTGTCATTGGCTATGACACCTGGGAAGGTCTTGGTGATGCCCACCATCTCAATTGCATACTCACTCACCTTCAGCTCCTTACAGGCTCTCTCTCTGGTCACTGCTGCCAATGACTAGGAAGAGAGCCGGCAGATGATATCTGCCGGCCTCGAAATTATTTAGTCATCAAGAGGAGAAAGGCCCTTGGGGGCAGCACCATTGGCAAGTGCATCCTTATAGGTCTTGTACAGCTTGATCTTTCCAGAGATAACGTCAGCCTTAGCGGCCTCTACCTTCTCTATAACAGCCTTAGAGAGCTCAGGGTTAGCCTTGGAGTATCCAACACCCCCATCAGCCATGCGCATCTCTACGACACCACCGGCAAAGGTATTGTTTTCTGCTTCCTTGAGAACCTTCAAAGAGGAGTTCTCAACGCGCTTGAGCATGGAGGTAAGTACAGCACTTTTGATATCGGTATAGAGACCGTCTGTGAACTGGTCGCTATCTACGCCGATGGCCCATACGTTCTCACCCTTCATCCTGTACTCCTTGGCCTGGGCAATGGTTCCATTGCCTGTTCCGCCAGCAGCACTGAAGATGCAGTAGACACCACTGTCATACCAGTTCTTAGCCTGGGCTTTTGCCAGTTCGGGCTTGCCCCAGTCATTGGCATAGTAGTCAACGATGGAGGCATTGGGGAATACAGAGAGAATACCCTGCACATAACCCATCTCAAACTTGGTGATGGTACTTCCGGGAACTCCACCGATAAAACCAAACTTAGGATTGCTTATGCCATCCTCTTTGGCCTGCAAGGCTGCAACCAGTCCGACGAGATAGGAGCCTTCCTCTTCACTGTAGATGAACTCCTGTACGTTGGGTTGGCCTACCCAGTTGACGTCAACGATGACGAACTGCTGATCAGGATACTGAGGGGCAACTTCGCCAAGGGCATCTGCCCAGGTAAAGCCGGTAACCATGATGATGTCATAGCCTTCGTCTGCAGCTTGGCGCAGGTTAGGGATATACATATCCTGGGTCTGGGCAGTCACCACATCGTAGAGCTGGCCACGTTTGGTTGGGTTTTCCACTGTATCGCCATAAAATGCAACGATGCCTTTCCAAGCTGCTGCGTTAAAGGACTTGTCGTCGATACCGGTGGCATCGGTAAGCAAACGGATGGTCGGTTTTCCACTGACATCAGCTGGGGCTTCTTTCGATCCTTGTGCAAACATTGTGGTTGCTACAAGCAACACCATCAAGAGAGCTAATACTTTCTTCATATACTCCTCCTTAAAATAGGTAACATGATATACACTACGCATTGTACCACAAGATTTGGCATTTGAAAGTTTGTTCTTCAGTAAAATAGCAGGGTAAAAATAGCTCACCATCAAGCTTATAGCAGGAATTTACATTTTGTTGATATAGCAACTTGCATCAATTTCCGAGAAAGCCCATTCTCTCCTACCCTATCCCCAGAATATGCTTTTCTATCGCCAGGGCAACACCATCATCATCATTGGAAGAAGTCACCACATGGGCATGAGCTTTCACCTCCAAAAAGGAGTTTTCCATTGCCACAGCCAGACCAGCTATAGCCAACATGGGAACGTCGTTAAGACCATCACCAACCACCATAAGGCTTGATCGTTCTTTTCCCAAAATGGAAAGCAGGACATCCAACGACGTAGCCTTCTGAACTCCCTTGGCAGTTATCTCCATAAAACAGGGTTCGCTAAAGGAAGCGTCCGCACTATCACAGAGCAGAATCTGCAACTCCTTTCGGGCAGGGACAAGCAGGGAAGGCTCGCCTACGATCATGACCTTAGGCTGGGCAGTGGTAACTTCAGAGAGCAGGTTTTCCACCCCCCTGATAGGAATCCCATTGTTGTACGCTTCCTTATGGATAGAAGGGTCATCAGGCATCTCGGTGATGACCCCTTCCTCGTCATAACAAAGGGAGGCAAGGCCCTTCTCTTTTGCAAAGTTGAATACTGTCTTTATGGCATCAAGGCCCACTGTCCGCTGCCAGACAACCTCGTTGGTTTTACAGCTGATAAGCTGGGCCCCATTGTATGCCAGCATATAGGCGTTGCGTCCAAACAAGCCAAGAGAAGAGGCAAGAGGGGCAATGCCCAAAACAGGGCGCCCGCTGGCTAGGGTTACACAGACACCCAGATCCAAAGCAGCATCAATGGCTTTTCTAGACCTAAGGGTAACCTCTTTCTGGCTGTTGGTAAGGGTGCCGTCGAGATCGAGGGCAAGAAGGGAGTACTGCATGAAGGCTCCTTAGAAGTATAATGCCTCTACTGTACACCAAACGAAACGGGAGCAGAAGGGGTATTGAGGATGAACTTCTTGTTCAGTTTCTTAGCTCCAAAACAAAGAATATCATCAGTAGATGTACATCCTATACAGGAAAAAGGTCAGGGGGCTGCTATTGTGGTCTAAATAGGATCTGGACGGCACCCACAAACTGACGTATCCTGGAGAAGTGATGAACAAGCATACTCACTACACCCAGGCATTGCTCAACACCCTGATGGTTGAACAGACCTACACCTCAAACGACTTGGCTACGATCCTACATGTGGATCCCACAAGCATGCTCCGAAGAGGTGTTATAACAAAGAGTGGGGAAAATCTGCTCATCATCTTCATCACCCTGAAAAAAAGAGCCGATGCAACTCCCTATAAAGATCACCTTGACGGATCGGTATTGCATTGGGAAGGGCAGACCAGAGGCAAACATGCAGAGAAGTACATGAGTGAGGGCACCCATGAGGTGTTTGTCCTTATTCGCGAACAGCCTAGGACACCCTACACCTACTACGGGAGGGCAGTTCCCATTCGGTACAAGATACTCCCATCAGGAATACCCTCCCAAGTTGAGCTTCACCTCTATGAGTATGAAGCGAGGTTGGAGAGAGTAAACCCCTACCCTGGAGATTCCATTACGAGGCAAGATGAAAGCCCTTACTTTCCTATAGCTCCTGCCCATACTGACAGCATACAATCAGTTCTGGTACGCACTGCCCAAGGCAAATACCGCAAGGATGCCCTGAAGCTTTGGGGCAACAGGTGTGCAGTTACAGAGGTAACAGAGCCCAAGGTCCTCATAGCGAGCCACATAAAGCCCTGGAGGGAGTCCAAAGATGAAGAGAGAATAGATGCCAGGAACTCCCTGATTCTCTCCCCCACCTATGACAAGCTCTTTGACCTGGGCTTCATCACCTTCAAGCCAAACAACGGGAAAATCCTGCTTTCAGAGGGCATCTCACCAAGCAATTGGGACAAGCTCAAGATAGACGATTCAAGGCACCTCACTATGATTCCAGATGGAACCGACACATTCCTCGCCTATCACAATACCCATATTTTCGGCTTCACCCCAGGCCTGAGGGAAGAGGAAGAATTCCTGATAGTCTAGCTTTTCCAGTAAGGACCCTTCTGGTTCTTTGGATACATCCAACCCTACCCCTGCACCATACATACAGCTACAAAACAGAGAAATCCAAGGGAGACTGTATGACAATTTTTCGTCAGCATTACACTGACATACATGTAGAGGGAGTTGCTAATTTTTGACCTAGCAATCTTTTAGTGGTATGATACAGACAAAAGTTTAGTGGGGAGGAGAAATAGATGAATCAATTCAAACTCTACATACAAGGTAAGCCAAGAGAAGGAGAACTTGCAAAAACAAGCAATGTATACAGCCCTTTGGACCAAAGTGTCATTGGCAGTGTAGTGCAAGCCAGTGCTTCTGATGCTCATGACGCTCTTGTTGCTGCCCATAAGGCAAGCAAGGATTGGGCACGAAAGCCTGCAGAGGAACGAGCAGGATATATACGCGAGCTCGCAGCCATCATCGAGTGCCATAGTGAAGATCTTGCGCTGTTGCTTGCAACTGAGCAGGGAAAGATACTTTCAGAAGCAAAAGCTGAAGTGGATGGCGCTATCGCCTACCTTACCTATGCCGCACAATCAGCAAGAAGGATCGAGGGAGACATCACAACCTCCGAATACAAGGATGAAAGGCTTTGGATCGAAAGGGTTCCCTATGGGGTAACCGTAGCCCTTTTTGCATGGAATTTTCCGTTGCTGCTCATGGCACGAAAGGTGGGCAATGCTTTGGTGACTGGCAATACCATGGTGGTCAAACCTCCAACCTTGACACCCCTTACCGTAATGCGGTTTGCCCAGCTGGCCAATGATTCTTCCTTGCCTGCTGGGGTGCTCAACTTTGTAACAGGCTCCGGATCAGAGGTAGGTGATGCTTTGGTTTCTGACAAGCTTACCAAGCTGGTCAGCCTGACTGGAAGTACAGAGACAGGACAAAAGCTCTACAAGGCTGGCTCTGAAAATATAGTCTCCCTTAGGCTGGAACTGGGAGGCAACGCACCTTTCATCGTCTGCGATGATGCTGACTTGGATAAGGCAGTAGAAAGTGCCGTTGTATCACGCTTCAGAAATGGTGGGCAGATCTGCACATGCAACGAAAGGATGTACATACATGAGGACATCTATAAGAAGTTCATGGAAAAATTCCTCGCTCGTGTCAGCCAGCTTAGGGTTGGCTCAAGCTTTGATGAAGGCGTCGATATTGGCCCACAGGTCAGCAGGGCTGAAGTTCAAAAACTCGAGGCTCTCATCCTACAGGCAACCAGGCAAGGCTCTAAGATACTGTATAACGACCAACAGGAAGAGTATGCTTCTGCATTAGTAGCAGAGTACCCTGGTGGCAATTGGTTCTTCCCCATGGTCTTTGAGGTAGAGGATAATGAGAACATCCTCATGCAAGAAGAGATTTTTGGTCCCATCATCCCTATCCTCAAGGTCAGTTCGTTTGAAGAAGCCCTCGCCTATGCCAATGCTAGTGAGTACGGCTTATCAGCATACCTGTTTACCAACAATGCCAAGCACATCATGCGGGCAACCAGGGAACTAGAGTTTGGTGAACTCTACATCAACAGGCAAAGTGGCGAGCTGCTCAATGGATTCCATACAGGCCATAAACTTAGCGGCCTCGGAGGTGAGGACGGCAAGTATGGCCTGGATGGGTACCTACAGAAAAAAAGTGTCTATATGAATTGGGACATCAAGTAATCTCTACAACTTTCCTACATTCAGACCCTTTGCAACGTTGACTATAAAGTCCTGCACATTGGTTACAATGCCGGTCGCACTGAGACTACCCCTGTCCTTGAGCTTGTTTACTGCAAACTCAGAGATATCGACACTATAGATGAATACAGGGCGTACATTTCCCTCTACTACCCTGAAGGAAGGGGTCATGTTTCCCGTAGCAATGGAGTGCAGCTGCGTCGCTAGGCTTATCACTGTAGTTGCGTTGCGGACAACTGCCCTCATGGCATCCTGTGCTGCATAGACGTTGGCGTACACCTCAGGCATCGGTCCGTCATCGCGGATGGAACCAGCGAGGACCAGAGTCTTCTTCTGTTTTACCATTGCATAGACTATTCCATCCTTAATCTTTTCCTTTTCGATGAAGGTTTCGATGGAACCGTAGTCACGAACTATGTTCAGGACATCCAGATGGTTGTAGTGCCCATTGGGCACACTCTCCTGGGTATAGATGTTCTGTCCCAATGCCGTCTTGAAATACCCGGCCTCAAGGTCATGGGTGGCAAGGGCATTACCTGCAAGGATGCCGTCGATGTAGCCGTTTTCGATAAGCAGCTGCATTGCCCTTCTTGAATCGTTGTCAAAGGCAACAGCAGGGCCAAGGACAAATACTATGTTGCCGTGTTCCTTCTCATACTCCAACAGTTCATACAGCTTGTCATAATCCCTGGAGAAAGCTGTCTCACGAGACCTGCCAGAACGAAAGACAAACTTATCTTCATGAGAGTCCTCTGGAGGAAGAAAGCCTGTTGCATGGACATATATTCCCTCTTCGCCACGTTCGGTCCTTCCCATGACAACCTGGTCGCCTTTCTTGACCCGCCGTCCTTCGACAACCTGCAGGCCCCCACCGTCATCAAGGATAACAAGACAGTCCATCCGGCTATCCTCGGCAAGAAGCCATGTGCCCCCTACCTTGTAGTATTCGGGAAACATCGATGTGCTGTGGAATCCCTTGGGTGCTACCCCATCCTTTACAGCTTTCTGTAAGGAGACATCTGGACTTTGTGCAAATATAGCAAGGGAGAAATCAGGTGCATGATACTCAGGCAGGGTAAAGGACATAGGGAAGACCTCTCTATTAGCGTATTTTTTATTATTCTATCATAGGAATAGCTTCTTCTATAACTATCAGCCACCTTGGGTGCAAAGGCAAGAGAAAAAGCTAGCTAGCAGACCAAGCAGCCCAAAGAAACAACAGAGCAACATCAGAAAGCAACCCCAAAAGGTAAAGAAAAGGGCAAGTCCAACATCTAAGCCAGAACCGAGCCCCTCTTTCCCTTTCCTATTCTTGACAGGCTTGGAAGTAAAATAGTAGGATTATCTTTGTTAGGGATTCCTAACACTATCGAAGGGGAACATATGAAATATGTCTATCTACTTTTGGGATTTGTAGGAATTGCCCTAGGGGCAGTGGGCGCAGTAGTACCGCTGCTTCCTTCATTCCCATTCCTATTGCTCGCCTTCATCAGCTTTGGAAAGAGTTCTGAAAAGCTTGATGCTTGGTTCAGAAGCACCAAGCTCTACAAGAATAACCTTAAAAGCTATATAAACAAGCAAGGCATGACCCGTGGCAACAAGATACGGGTGATTATCACAGTAACGGTGGTGATGGTGTTTGGTTTTGTGATGATGCATCAGATCAGAATTGGTCAGATCATCCTGGGTATTGTGTGGATAGTACACATCCTATATTTCTCTTTTGGGGTAAAGAACAAGGCCTCGAACATCAACCAAGAAGCATACGAAATTGTAGCTAACGGGAAATGATTGGTTTACCAATCTACTAGGCAACAAAAAACTCTCCACTTCTGTTTATCAGATAGGGAGAGTTTTTTATTTGCTTGATGCATTGTCGGGCAGAGAGGATTTGAACCTCCGACCCCCTGGTCCCGAACCAGGTGCGCTAGCCCCTGCGCTACTACCCGTCAGCCTTTTGAGCCGGGGTAAAATATAGCTGTTGCCCATCTTATTGTCAATAAGAGGAAAATCACTCCCCTACGCTTTCCCCTTTTCCGCATCATTTCATTGACAGTGAGTAGGCTTAATGGTATTTTTCATAAGAATGTCCGCAAAAGCGGAAAATGTTTGGCAACAAAGAGGTTTATGATGTCTTCAGACGATAAAACAGGTGAAAAGAATGGCGGAGAAGAGTCAAAAGCACTCGACTTCAAGAAAGACAAGAAAAGCGGCACAACAGAGAAAGAGCAGAAAGTTGTTGCTGTTAAGCCTAAGAAAAAAATAACCCCGGGCTGGATTTTCGGTATGATCGTCCTATTGCTCATCGCTGTTTCCTTTGTTATGGCACCAGCCATCACAGCTCTTGTAGGCCCAAAGAATTCCGATGGCATTGTCTTTGGTAAATACGGCAAGGAAGATATCAGATATGCATATGGGAACTATTTCTACGACCAGGTGCAGAACTTTGGTGGCCAGTACAAGAACACTGGCGACAACGCCACCCAGACTCTCTATCAGGTCTGGAAAAGCGCCTATGACAGCACAGTCCTCTTTACCGCAGTCAACCAGCTTGCCTCCAAGGCAGGTATCATTGCTGCAGATGAAGTGGTCAACCGATCCATCATCAACAGTGGTGCATACAACAAGGACGGCAAGTTCGATGTTGAGCTCTACCAGAAGGCAACTGCTGAAAGCAAGGCTTCTGTTGAGAAGTCCATCCGCAGGTCTGTCCCTTACCAGATAGTGATCGATGACATTGGTAGTGCACTGTCCTCCTCCAGTGAGGCTGACTATGTTGCCAAGATGGCTTCTGAAGGTCGCTCCTTCAACTATGTCGACATCAATGCATCTCTCTACCCCAATGAAAAAGCAAGTGCCTATGCACTGCAGAACAAGCAGTTGTTCTACAGCATGGACCTGAGCATCATCAGCGTTGAGACTGAAGACGAGGCAAAGACTCTCTCTAGTGCAATTGCTAGTGGCGAGAAGTCCTTTGCAGAAGCAGCTCTCTCCTCCAGCAAAGACAACTATGCTGTTAACGAAGGCAAGGTCGGCACAGTCTACTACTTCGGTCTTATCTCTAACTTTAAGAATCCCGAAGATGCCACCAAGCTGCTGACCGCAAAAAGCGGCGATTTAGTGGGACCTCTCGAAGGATCCGGAGCTTGGTCGATCTATCGCCTTGATTCCACGCCCCTCGAAGCCGATTACGCTTCCCCTGCTCTGCTCTCAACTGTTAAGTCCTACCTGGCCTCCAGTGATGATCCTGTAGTGGATGACTATCTGCTCGCTTTGGCCAACGACTTTGCCCTTGATGCCAAGGATGACTTTGCCGTTGCTGCTGAGAAAGCCGAACTGGACCTGGTCAACGTAGCAGGAACTCCCTACAACATTGCACAGTCCACCTACATGAACAACTTCAGCAACACCGACCCCCAGGGTAAGCTTGCTAGTGCTGTTACCACAAAAGAATTGGGACAGAAGCTCTATACTGCTGAGCTTGGGACCATTCTCGAGCCCATCAAGAGCAACACTTCATACCTGGTCATACAGGCAGATGAAGAGGTAGCTGACGAGGGTATGGGTAGTTACATCCAGATGTTCTACAACTATCTCAGTGGCTCGCAGAACCAGCAGGATTTCTCCCAGGGTCTCTACACTTCGGACCAATTCCAGGACAACTTCCTTGGAACCTTCTTCTCCAAAATACTGGACCAAGGCTGATAAGAAAAACCTTCACTTATGAAAGAGCTGGCTTCTGCCAGCTTTTTTCATGCCTACACCCTTCCCTCTTTGTCCATAGCCTCTCTTCTCTTCCCGTGATACGCTTTATAGGAACCCTATGAAAAATAAGAACCGCTTCCATACACGTGCCATACTGCTAGTCTCCCTGATCTTACTAGCCTCCCTACTCTTCTTGGGATTCTTCTTCGGTCTGTCCAAAACCAAAACCTATGAGGACATCAGCCGCCATACAGAGGTGTTTGAACTTTCCTCAGATCCCTACGACCTTATCGATGCAGAAGAAAGGGAGAAGGCCTTCACCATCGAATACCCCTTTGATGGAGAGTTCACCCTGCTGTGGGGAACCGACTTCCATCTACGTCGAGGACCTTTTAATGAACGGAAAAAAGTCTACGCTCTGCTGGAAAAAGCCTTTGTAGAGACTGATCCCGACCTTACCATCATCACAGGAGACCTCTTGTTCAGCTTCAGTGGAGATCTGATGCTCAAGGAGTTTGCCCTCTTCATGAAAGAACACCAACGCTACTGGGCGTTTGTGTTCGGTAACCATGACGCTCAGTATCCCCATGACCGCGTTACCCTGGGGGATATGCTCTCAGAGTACCCCCATCCTCTTTTTTCACGAGGTGAAGAGTGGGTACTGGGAGAAAGCGACTACACCATCGCCCTTACCCACCAGGGAGAAGTGGTGCAGGCCCTGATGATGTTGGACTCCCATGACCATCGTATCTATGAAGGGGGAAGGGGGCCTGACTACATCTACCCTTCCCAGATAGCCTGGTATGAGTGGGTAGCACAAGGCTTGGGAGAGGTTCCCCTTTATGCATACTTTCATATTCCCCTGCCTGAATACGCCCTGATGTGGGAGAGTGGACAGGCTACAGGGGTGATGAACAACAGGTTTGTAAACACCCCTTGGGAGAATAGCGGTCTGTTTCGGACCATGGTCGATACCGGCACAACCGTAGCCATCTTCTGTGGGCATGACCATCTCAATGACTTTCATGGAGTATGGGAAGACATAGCCTTACACACAGGACGAAGTGCAAGCTATGGCTCCTATGGTTCAAAAAATTATGCAAAGGGAGTAAAAACCATCACACTAGAGAAAAATAATCCCACAAAGGTTGTGGTAAAGACCTATACTGTAGATGAGTGGGGCCTCTAGTAGACCCGCTTTGGAGGTTGCATGCAACATGAGATCACAAAAGCTAGAGCCTTGTTGGACAAGAAGGGCCATATCACCAAAGAAGGTTGGGCAAGAAAACCCCTATGGCACTACACACGCAAAGCCGTCAAAGCCTTGAAGCTTGCAATAAAAGAGTGGGACTACTACGCCCTAATCAATCAGGAAGAAGGATTTGCTGTCACCGCCACCTTCAGTGACCTTGGGTATGCAGCCGTGTTTGCCATATCCTACATTGATTTTACCAGAAAAGCCTGCGCGCAAAGAGATGCCATCAAGTTCTTCTCCTTGGGAAAGCTGAGTTTGAGCCCAACCTCAACAGAGGACAACCAGGTCTCGTGGGCAAACGGCGACCTACGCTTCGCCTTCATCAAAAAAGGAGATAAGCGCCACCTGATGTTTGCCTGCCCCTCTTTAGTGCTACCTGACGGAAGGGTCGGCCTTGATGTTAATGTCACCCTTACCCAAAATCCTGCGATGGAGAGCATCAACATTGCAACTAGCTGGAAAGAGAACCGCAAGGCCTTCTATCTCAACGAGAAGGTAAACTGCATGCCGGTAGAGGGGTCAATCAGACGAGGCCTGGACAAGGAGAGTCTGCTCTTAGGTGAGACCTGGGGAGTCCTGGACTGGGGACGTGGACGATGGACATACCAGAACCGATGGTACTGGAGTTCAGCTTCCGGCCTTCTTTATAATATCCCCTTTGGCTTCAATCTGGGCTATGGCTTTTCCGACCGTACTCCAGCAAGTGAAAACGCCCTCTTCTATGATGGGGTGATCCATAAGCTTGAGGAGGTCACCATCCATATCCCCGAAGATGATTACCTGCGCCCATGGAAGGTCACTTCAAGTGACAATCGCTTGAATCTTAACTTTGAACCAGCTGTAGACCGCTCCTCAACTACGAATTTCCTCCTGGTAAAATCTATCCAGCACCAGGTATTCGGATATTTCTCCGGAACGGTAATCCTTGATGACAAGACAGAACTTGAGCTGAAACGTTTCCCTGGTTTTGCAGAGGACGTATTTAACCGCTGGTGAACAAAAGAATGATACAGGCTCTATCGTCCTTAGAGGAAGAATGGTATTGGTGCATGTAAGGAGAAGTTATAGGCTAATACATTACAGACCCTCCTGAAACCTATTTTGGACTATTAGTTTGTATGAGAGCTCCTCCTTTAGTGGTCCCAGTTGCAATCCTTGTATACACATAGCATTTTTTTCTAACCCAAAAGTCAAGACAGGTATCGCTGTCAAACTATTGTTAGATTGTTCTTGACTTATGTGAACTAATACATGTCTTTGTCTTGAAACTACTTTCGCATTTGTGTAGGATGTTTAGATATATGTGTATTTCGCGGCTGTCCAATATTCATGCAGCCATTTAAATATCAGGAGATTCATGTCAGATTTAACAAACTTTGCGGAACTCGGACTGTCCGCACAAACTATTTTTGCGCTCAAAGCAAAAGGCTTCGAAGAGCCAACTAAGATTCAGTCAGCGTGCATTCCGCTTCTTCTCAAGGATCAGGTAGATGTAATCGGCCAAGCCCAGACAGGTACCGGAAAAACGGCAGCCTTCGGCCTTCCCATTCTAGAAATCGTAGACCCCTCAGCCTATCAGGTACAGGCACTCATTCTCGCACCAACGAGAGAGCTTGCTGTACAGGTATCTGAGGAGATCAACTCCCTCAAGGGAGACCGCCACCTCGAGATCGCTGCCGTATACGGCGGTGCTTCAATGGAACTGCAGCTTCGCAAGCTTCGCAGGGGCGTCCACGTAGTAGTAGGAACCCCAGGACGTATCCTGGATCACCTGCGAAGAGGATCACTCAATCTTGAAAACCTCAAATTCGTCGTGCTTGATGAAGCAGACGAAATGCTCGACATGGGCTTTGTGGATGACATTGAGGAAGTTCTCAAGCAGACTCCCGAAAACAAGCGCATGCTCTGTTTCTCAGCCACCATACCTGCCCCTATTCGCAGACTAGCCGAACGATTCATGAAATCACCCCAGATGGTGAAGATTGAACAGGATGCCGTAACAGAAAGCCTGACAGACCAGGTTTACATAGAGTTGCGTGAAGGTGACAAGTTTGAAGCCCTGACCAGAATCATCGACATGGAAGAGAGCTTTTATGGCTTGATCTTCTGCCGCACCAAGTTGCAGTGTGATGAGATCGGACGAAGGCTTTCAGAACGTGGCTATGGAGCGGAGCCTTTGCATGGGGACCTCTCACAGAAACAACGTGAGCTTATCCTCGGCAAGATGCGTGATAAATCCATCAATATCGTGGTAGCCACCGACGTGGCAGCCAGAGGTATCGATATCCAGGACCTCACCCACGTCATCAACTTCTCCCTCCCTGAAGATCCTGATGCATACATCCATCGCGTAGGACGTACCGGACGAGCAGGAAAGAAAGGCACAGCCATTACGTTTGTAGCCACCCGTGAGTTCAAGCGATTTACCTTTATCAAAAGGGCATCGAGATTTGATATCCGTAGGGGTACTGTTCCTAATGCTGATGATATCATCAACATCAAACGTGAAAGAATCCTTGCCACCCTTACAGCTCTTGCTGACAAGGATGTCAACTATGACCTGTTCATGCCCCTAGCCACCCAGATGCTGGAAGGCCATGACCCTGAAGAAGTTGTAGCAGCCTTGCTTGAGCACTTCTACAGTGCTGAGCTTGATGTATCCAAGTACAGGTCCATCGGTGGCAACCAGCGTTCCCGTGACGATCGTGATGATCGTGGTGGGGAACGCAGAGGCTTCTCCGACAATGATGGGTTTACCAGACTCTTCATCGCAAGGGGCCGCAAGGATGGCTTGGACAAGAGACAGCTCATTGATTACCTCATGGATCAGGCAGGTGCCCAGGATAGGGATCTGCAGGATGTTTCGGTACGAGATAACTTCTCTTTTGTCTCTGCTCCTGTTGAAGTGGCAGAAAAGATCTTACAGGTATTCTCTGACCGTGGTTCTGAGGGCAGACCCCTCGTAACCAGGGCCAAACCTGACAACCCCAATGGGAAGAACCTTTCAGGAAGGACCCGTGGCGACAGGTATGAGGATCGCCCCCACCGTGAAGGAAGACCCTCCAGAGGTGGTGGCGGTGGTGGTTACGACCGCCCAAGACGAAGAGAAGGTGATGATTTCCAACCGTATGGCCGTGATTCACGACCAAGCGATGGTGATCGTCCTGCCTATTCTGGCGATCATGATCGCTACAGTTCACGACCTCGTCCTGCAAAAAGCAGGAACTTCCCACCAAAGAAGCACTATAAGGACTAAGTCCAACAAGAACCCCCAATCATATACGATTGGGGGTTTCTTTTACCCTAACCTCCCCAAATGGTATGGAATGGGTTCCTTTTTTATTCTGAGCTATGGTATGATTATCGGAACAGTCCAAAACAATCATGGAGTATGTTCTGGTTGGTTGGATATTTTCAGGAGCACCATGAAATTCGATATCTTGTCTTTCGTAGGGAAGCACAGCAAAACCACCTTGGTATGCATTGCCATCGTTACCATATTCTTTCTCTTCCATGCAGTTTCCCTTGAACTCAGTGGCGACTACTCTGACCTCTTGTACCAGATAGAGGACACGACTGTCTTTGAGGGAGGTACAGGGGAAGAGCCCTCAGCAAGTCTAAAAGCTGAATTCGAACCCCTCATCCTTGATACACAGGTACTCAATGCCAACGCCCACCTAAGGGCGAGCACAGAGCCGTCCTTGGTCCCTGACGAGGATGAGGGTGACTATCCCTATACTGCATCCTACTTGGTTATGGTTGAGGCACAGGACCTCTATACGGCTAAGAACCTCACCCTGATAGAAAAAACCATGAACGAACTCAGTTCTACCAAGGAGTTGAGCGAAAGCTCCTCTGTGCTTAATTTTGTCACCTTGGAAAAACGGGGGACCCGCCTGATGAGTGTTCCCTTCGCACCTAACCAAGGTCGCGCCCTCTGGACCGAGGAAGAGACGGCACTGCTGAAGAGCCGGGTGGAAAAAGACCCCATCATAAAGAACTATCTGGTAAGTGAAGATATGAAGAGCATGCTGTTCTCCTTTCAGACATCAGCATTTACCGACGCGAGGGAGCTTGAACTCGCTTCCATGCTAGGCGGGCTACGTGATGCAGGAATGAAGACCTATATCAATGGAAGCGCTGTCATCAGCAACCGCCTGATGCACTATCTTGGCCGTGACCTCAAGGCCTTGCTTGGTCTTTGTGCCCTGGCCATATTGCTGGTCTACTATTTGAGCTTCAAGGCAAAGCGAAGCATGCTGCTGCCCTTCTCCATGTCAGTCATCGGCATCATATGGACCTTCGGAACCATGAAGTTGCTCGGCTATTCCCTTACGGTGGTGAACATCGTCACCCCCTGTATGGTGCTGAACCTAGGCTCCTCCTATGCTATCCATGTCATTGGGGAGTACTACACTGACTACACCAACGGGGCAACTTCAATCGAATCTACGAAGAAGATCCTTCGCACCATTGCCTTCGCCTGTCTTACTACGGTAATCGGCTTTCTCAGCCTCCTCTTTTCCAAGACCCCTGCCCTCAGGGAGTTTGGAATAGCTGTAGGGGTTGGAGTCACCTACTGTGCAGTACTCTCAGCTACCTACCTACCAGCGTTGCTAACACTTGTCTCTCCGCCCAAGCCTGTTCAGCTGGAAACCTACAGCGGTGGATATCTGGCACATATCGTTGAATATGCGAGCAAGGTCGTCCTGCGACGATGGCCCATATTTGTCCTGGTCTGGCTGGTAGTCATCGCAGGGTACTTCTTTACCAAGGATCTGGTACGCATCAATACCAACTACATGTCTTATCTGCCAGAAAAGGATACCTTTGGAAAGAGTTCCCGACATTTTGCCGAGAAGATGGGAGGTGACGCCCCCTTCATTGTCACCATAACAGCCCCTGATGATGAGAAGAATTTCTTTTTGCAAAGCGAGAATCTCGCAAAGGTATACGACTTTGAGCAGGCTGTTCTGGATAAGAGCGATGATGTCATCCAGATCCTCTCCTTTGCCTCCTACGTAAGCTTTGCCAACGCTGTCTATAGTGGGGATGCCGGCATCCCCGCCTCATCGGGCCTGCTCAACCTGTTAAGCAGGATGGTAATCCTGATGAATAACCAGAGTAAGGCAGATATAGGTGCCATCCTCAACGAGGATGGGTCCTCTCTCTCCCTCTTTATCCAGAATTATGATGCAAAGGACAAAGGTCTCATGACTGTGGCAAGTGCAGCACGCGTAGAGGGTGTCTTGCAGGCAAACCTCCCCTTGCTTCCCAATGGCACCAAGATACTTATCCGAGGGGAGCCCCATGCTTCCCTACGCTTCTCAAATCTCTTGCTGTCTGACCAAAAGAAAAGCACCTATATCAGCTTTCTTTTGGTGTTCCTCGTCGTCCTGGCGGCCTTCCTATCGCTGTCACTGGCTCTGTTCGCCCTTATCCCCATCCTTACAGGGGTAATGGCAAACTACATCTTCATGTACTTGCTCGGTATTCCCTTTGATATGATAACAGTCACCTTTGCATCCGTAGCGGTAGGGGCCGGCATCGATGATGCCATCCACTTCCTGCTCAGATACAAGAACAACCTTAACAACCTAGAACTCCCCTTGAAACAAGTAGTGGCCATAACCATCAAGGAGACAGGAAGGCCCATCATCCTGACTACCCTCTCCATCATTGCAGGGATGCTGATGCTCCTCTTTGCCTCCTATACTCCAGTGCGGTACTTTGGAAGCCTGATGAGCATAGCTCTGCTCAACTGCATGCTTTCAACAATATTTATAATGCCCTCCTATATCATCCTTACCGCAAAAATACGCAATAGGTTAGGGAAGAGACCCATGATCCGCATATGAGCGGTCGAGCTGATACGTATTGATGATCATCCTGAACAAGGAGAGCAACCAGAGACACCATCAAAGGAATAGTACATGCTAGGTGCGTTCTTATTTGTCGATGCAGGGCAAGGTCACTATGTCCCTGCAAAGGCATTGGCAGATAAGCTGGAACAACAAGGCCACCAGGCTTTGGTTGAGGATATGTTCTTGGTGTGCAACGTCCCTTTCTGGTCCTCCTTCTGCAAGAAAGAGTGGCGTTTCATGCTCCGACACCCTCGCATTGAAGGAGCCTATCACCGCCTCCATGATACCAAGGCAATGGCTGCCGTCTTCCGATTCCTAGCTATCCATCTCCCTCTGAAAAGGGGTTTTCATGCATGGTATACAAAGACAAAACCAGATTTCATCGTCTGCACTAACTTTCTGGGTGCCAATGTCATCACCCCCATCGTGCAAAAGCTCAATCTTCCTATACCGGTTTTCGGCTATGCAGCCGATGTGTTTAACAACCCCACTGCCGGGTTCAACAAGAAGCTCGACCTCTTGTATATCCCCACCTTTATAGGCCGGGACCTGCTCCTGGCAAAGGGTCATCCCCCTGAAAGGGTCAAGGTCTGCCCGTTTCCTCTAAAAAGCTCCATCGAGGACCTGCCGAAACTCACAAAACAGGAGGCAAGGACAAGACTTGGCCTCAATGACACATTTACCGTTCTCCAGAATTTTGGCGGTGAAGGCATAGGAAACCCTGAGTTTGTCCATGAAGTGGCAAGAAGAGGCCTTCCCTGGCAGGTTGTTGTGGTGGGCAAGCTCACCCCTTTTACAAAGAAAAGATTTGCACATTTCCAATACAAATACCCGACCTTCAATCTTCATACCCCAGGCTTCATAACCAATATAGGGGAATTCATCTATGCCTCTGATGTGCAACTCGGCAAGGCAGGAGCGAATGCCCTTATGGAGAGCATGGCCCTGGCACGCCCCTTTTTGGTATCAGACTTGCTCTTTGCAGCACGGGACACCACTACCTTCCTGACCAAGTACCAGGTTGGATGGAGCGAAAACAAAGCAAAGGCCCAGATAGACATCCTCCAGGCATACTACCAGAACAAAGAAGAACAGGCAGAGATGAAAAAGAGGTTTGCCTCCCTTCCCCTGATCTTCAGCAGTGATGCCTTTGTCCTTGATATCCTTGATGAAGTTGCAAGATGGAAAACAAAACATAGCAACAAGGCCTGATATGTTCGATAAGGGTGCTTGCTGTTGCATCATATTTCGCTTATTCTAAGACCATCATGAAAATAGCACTCTTGTATGTAGATGCAGGCAAAGGTCATATCACCCCCGCCAAGGCACTCTCTGATGCCTTTGAAGAATTAGGACACGATACGGTGGTCGATAACCTCTTATCAGAGGTGTGTAAGGCATCAGTTGTCAATTGGATCAGCAAACACAACTGGAGAATGCTCCTCCATTTCCCCCGTCTGGAAGAGTTCATCAATCCAAAAACTGATTCCCTTGCCAATGCCAGACGCATTCGTTTTCTTGCAACACACTCCCATGCGCCAAAAGACTTCAAGCGCTGGTACGATAAAAACGAACCTGATTGTATCGTCGTTGCACACTTTTTGGGCGCCAATCTGATCAAGCCCATTGTCGATCACCTAGGCTTGAATATCCCCGTCTTTGAATATTCCACTGATGTATTCTTTACTCCTAACATAGGTATCAGTGATGATCTGGACAAGCTCTATATCAGCACAAGACTAGGAAAAGAACTGACCATAGCCCAAGGACAACCTGAGGAGACGGTCTCCATCTGTCCGTTCCCCCTGAAAAAATCAATGAGGGACCTCAAGACCTTGAGCAAGGAAGAAGCCCGCAAAAAACTAGGGCTAGAGGACAAGTTCACTGTCCTTCTCAACTTGGGAGGAGAAGGCATCGGCAAGACTGACTTTCTTGAAGAGGTGCAGGAACGTAAACTCAATTGGCAGATCATAGCTGTCGGAACCCTTAGCAAGAGTACTGCAATTCACTATAACATCTTCAAGGAGAAGCATCCTAACTTCGCCCTGCATACTCCAGGTTTTGTGGACAATATCCAAGACTATATCTTTGCCAGCGATGTGCAGGCAGGCAAGGCAGGCGCCAATGCCTTGATGGAGTCCCTCTATCTCAAAAGGCCCTTCCTGGTCTCCAATCTCCTCTATGCAGCCCTCCCTACCAAGGATTTCATGCAGAGGCATAAGGTTGGGTGGACAGAGGATTCAGTGAAAGAGCAGGTATCAATTTTTCAAGCGTACGACGGGGATAAAAAGGAACAGGAGGCGATGCAACAACGCTTTGCCAAGCTACCTCTCTCCTTTGATATCCTTGCCTTCACTTCTATAATCCTAAAGGACACCGAGGATTTCTATGCCAAGAAAGCAATAGAAATGAAAGCAAAAAAGAAAACTGAAGATTAAGAACAAAGCTCTTCATAGCTACTACAAGACATTGCACTAGAGCGTGTATTGCACACCCATGTAGAGCTGACCGTCATAGGTAGGCTTCCAAGCTTCCACTTTGCTGAGCAGATCGATGCCAGCATACCCTTGCAAGGCTTGGGTAATGTTCCATGATCCTGAGAGGCCTGCATCAATATACGCCTTGGCATCGCCAGTGGGAGTGTGGTCAAGATCTCCAAGAGTCCAAGGACTATTCATATCTATCCCACCATGAAGCATACAGAACAGATGGGCAGAGAGGGCCCAGGAACCGTACTCCTTATACCCTACTTCAAGATTGCCAACTATGGCATCCCCACCATAGCGGTATCCAATGAAGCTCTGGTCATAGATGAGTTTATCAGGAAACCATCGTCTGAGAGCAACTACGAAATTCAAGGAATCAAGTCCAGGTTCCCCAGGATTTTTGGTAGATTGAGTTTCATCACCATCGATGCTTCTCAGATAGAGATAAGGATCGGTATACACCCCCTCCAAAGAGCCAAAGAGGATTCCCTTAGCTACAGGTAGGGCATACCCAAGACCTAGCATATAGGCTACCCCATCAGGATGCTGACCAGTGGTAAGGTTTCTTTCAACTGAGCCAAAGGAAAGCTCATCAATAGCGAGCTGACCGTATAGGTTCCAAAAGGGAGCGAGGGCAATATCAAGTTCGATAGATGCAATGGAGTTAGCATCACTACGAATAAAGTAGTTGTGGTAGAGCATCATGGGATTGAGTATTCGCAGGTCAAAGGCACCATTTTTAGGTTGGTACATAATCGCTTCATTGAGAGAGAAACCAACCCTGCCAGCAAAAAACCTCCACTCAAAGCGGTGAGCCATAAACATCTTAAGCCCGTCTAGAGAATTCCCTTGACTACTTTGTGCGCTGGGTCCCCACATCTCATCAGGATGGGGGAAGAACGAGGTTACAAAGGTATATTTGAACGTATTGCTATAGGCAGTGAAACGACCTTGGTTGTGATACTGCAGATGGTCGCCAAGCATGAAGTTCCCAGTTGTTCCGGGTCCCCAGGAGAGCTTGTCTCGCCCTATTTGCAGGAGCCACCCTTCTCCACCCCAAGCTCCAAAGGCACGGTAAGGCACATTTGCATCTATCTGATCAGAGAGATGCATATTAGTAGATAGTATATTTTTGCCATATAAGGCTGAACTTCCGTCGATCGGAAAATTAACACTATCAAACTTACCAAGCGTAAGCTCAAGATCTGCATAAGCATAAAAATGATCGGCTAGGGAAATCTCCATGGGTATGGAGAGGAGAGCTTTACGCTTGTCATGGTTATAATACCAATCATCATTGGTCGTAAAGTCAGTGGTGTTAGTGTGGAGGTAACCTTCGAGAGCAACACTTGAGCCTAAGGAGAAAGAATGCTGACTGGGAGTTAGCATACTACGAATATATTCATAGGTTGGAATGGCATTAGCTGTTAGGCTCTGTTCATCGATCCTATCAAGCATGAGAGAGAGCTCGTCATGACTCCAAGGGCCCGCTGTTGAGGGCAAGGAGAGAGCCTGAGCCACGTATAGCTGACGGATGCCCTGGTAGACTTCAGAGTCTACAGGATAGATTCTAGCTTGATTAGCATGCAACGGAGAAAGAACACAGAGAAGCAAGAGCATGCCAACCATCCCAAAGATTTTTTTTGGATATTTCAGGCTAGAAGAACAACCCCATGCCAATAAAGAGTTCCCATTCAATTTCGGTAAAATCAATTTCTTTATCAATCGCTTCCCTCACACTCTGTAGGTTGAATCCCAATGACCCTCTTATTGGGTAGCTGGGGAATTTGTTAAGTATAGCCCACCCATCAAGTCCAGCACTAGAGATAATGATTGGTTTATCAGGATTAGTTCCATCATGGAATATTCCGATATCAATGAATGGACTTGCATAGGACTTGGCAAAACCAAAGTTAATAAATTTGGTGGTCAGGTTCATGTTGATGATAGTTCCAAACTCTCTTGCTGCACCTAAGCCCAAGTCAGTAACGGTATCGGTAAGATAGCCACGCATATAGTCAGCAATTGTTTCATTCGAGTAATGAGCTCGTTTCTTTTCTCCTGCCACAAAACCTCTAAATTGGATAGAAGGATTAAGCCAGCTGGTTGCAATGGGGAACCAAGAGATTGTATTAGCTACGTACCACGTATTTTTACTCTCCCAGTATTCTTCCTGAGGATAGATATCGGTAATGTACTCAAAGGAGAAATATATACCTTTACGGAAGTTACCTTTCCAGTTAATATTCGACTTGCTGATACTGTTGGAGAACAGGTAAGAGTACGGAACAGGGAGATCGGTGGTATTATAGTGGAGTGTGGCTCCTACAGAGGAAGACCATTGCATACCAAAGGGAAGAGAGATGCCTGTTCCCAGAGTTGCCCCTACGTTCATGTAGGAAAGTTCCCCGCTGCCTAGCACAGCATCAGACTCAGTGGTGACCCTAAAGCTGATAGGGTGAGTAAAAAAGGTCAAACCGTGTTGGTATAGATGGGTCAACGTATACAGTTTTTTAAGATCATTATGGCGTTTCAACTGGTTATACAATGAGAAAGAGCTTTCATTCTGTTTGAAGGGACCAATCTTCCATGCTACACCATACTCCTCAGGATTCCAGGTAGAAAAGTCTGAAGCCGGGTTGAACTTACCCCAAGGGGCGATGCTGAGCTTCGCTTCTTTTATCACAATGTTGTTCCAATCAAAAGAAAAGTTGAACATGCCTGCATCAAGGCTACCCTTTGTTCTCTCATAGTCAAAAAAGAGGTCTAGGAAGGTTTTACCGAGAGGAAGAGCTGAAATTTTCATCTCTATGGCATCCTGGCGACTATCCCACCCGGTCAGCCCCCCACTACCTTGGGAGATGCTTCCACTTACATAGAGGTCGCTGAAAGTTCCCAAAAGGTTCTTATCATACATCTTAACCCCTAAGCGAAGACCAACTGTATCATTGTCAAACTTAGGGTATGGGATGGTAAGGAACGTAGAGGCATCCTCTATGTAAAAGGTAGCGATATAGTATGCTGTTCCCCGACTGTAGGATTCCAATGCATATTCGAACTCAACTTCAGTGAATATCCGTTTGTTGACAAGAAGCTGTTTCTTATAAGCAAGGGCTTCAATCATAGCCTCTTCTGTCAAAAAAACAGGGTCTCCACCCGAGGGGACGACCACACTTCGTAAGGCAAAATCCTTGGTTTTCCCTTTCACGGAAAACTCATAGTCTTGGATGACATAAGCTTTGACCTGATCGGATGTGACCAAGGCTTCAGAAGCAAAGAGAGCAGAAACTATTAGAAATAAGAAGATGGTTACTATACCTCTTTTTATATGAAAGCTATTCATGTCACCTCAATCGATAAACTACTATATTATCTAAACATATTCGGTAAATCATAAGGATATTCCTACAGCATGTCAAGAAAACTATACTGATATATTTGCTTAAAGAGTGTATAAACACTCACTAAGCATAGAATATTTGAGCCACTTGTTAGAAAGCTCAACCAATTCATGCCCCTGCATTATACAAGAACCCTATATATGTACAACAGAGAACCACAGAAAAGATTACAATTTAGGGGTGATTCCTCTCTATTTCTTCAAACCACGATATTTCTTAAATCCATGCAGTGCATAGACAAAAAAATATCCAAAAGAGATAAATATATTCATTTTAAGAAACTTTCGGTAGACAATCCATCGGTCCTTTGCAGCCTTCTTCTTGTTTCCTGATCGGTTCTGATCATAAATGCGATACTGAACCAGAACTTCAGAATTGCCTACAGCTTTGCACCCTCCCTGGAAGAGCGTAAGCCAATAGACCATATCTTCATGGGAGTAGGAACCATCCATCTTGTACTGTTTCCCCAAAGATCCTTTCATCACCACAGTGGAACAGAGTATGAAGTTCTCCTTGAGGATATCCTTCATGCTACAAGAGACGGGGATAATCTTAAGTTTGCCTATTTCTTTGGAGTCCTTATCTATAAAAGAGTAGCTTGAGTAGACGAAATCAGAGCCACTAGTATCCAGCAAAGCAATTTGCTTTGCTAGCTTTTCAGGTTCCCAAATGTCATCAGCATCCAAAAAAGCAATATACTCACCCTTTGCTTCGGAAAACAGGCGGTTACGGGCTTCTGCCACTCCCCCATTCTTATCCAAAGAGATAATTTTGATACGACTATCATCTGCAGCCAAATCTTTGAGTACATACCCTGTGTTATCAGTAGAGGCATCATCTGCAATGAGAACTTCCAACACATCATAGGTCTGCTCTAGAGCAGACTCTACACTTGAACGAATAGTACGCTCACAATTGTAAGCAGGGATTACAACAGAACAAAGCTTCTTATGCTCAGCCATGTAAGAAAACCTCCAACC
>CAYXYD010000012.1:0-25255 GCA_964469205.1 uncultured Sphaerochaeta sp.
ATCATTACTAACAAAAAATAAAGAGGAGTGTTCGAATGAAAAGAAAAATTGCTCTATTAGTTCTGTTAACTGTATGCTTGTTTGTTTTTTCTCCATTATTTGCGACTGGAAATGCAGAAAAGGCTTCAGGTCAGAAAAAAATTGTATTTATGTTTCCTTATGATGGTGGTTCATCAATGACCGTATGGCATAACGAAAATGTAAAACTTTATCAAGAAGCTCATCCAGATGTCCTAATTGATATTATCAGTTCATCAACAGGAGATGAGTATCTTACTCAAGTTACTACAAAAATGGCTTCAGGTGATGATATTGACATATTACAAGGATGGACTCTTGCTCGAATGCAACCATTTGCAGAGGCTGGACGATTAAAATCACTGAATCCATTCTTCAAAGAAGATCCGGCATTTAGAAACTTCTTACAAGATAGCCCTCTCGAATCCACAACCTTTAATGGAGAAGTGTATGGAATTCCTCTCGAATTAGCGGCTGAAGCTATATTCTATAATAAAGCAATTTTTCGAGAAGTTGGTGTTTCAATACCCACTACATATGAAGAGTTTCTTGCTATAATCCCAGCAATTCGAAAAGCAGGCTTTATTCCAATTGGACTTGGAAACTCAGAATCTTGGATTGGAACTATCCCTTATATGATGATTGCTGAACGAATTGGCGGTCTTGAAATGTATGAGAATACTGTTATGAATGCTCGCGGGAAATGGACTGATACTCCTTTTGTTAAAGCAGCAGAAGAGCTTCAGAAATGGATTTCTCTTGGAGCCTTTGAGCCGAATGTAAATGGAATTCCAGCTGTAGAAGGTATTGCTCGCTTTAATAATGGTGAAGCTGCTATGTTCTTTATGGGTTCTTGGTCCTTACCCACATTCTATGAAGAATTAGGAGATGATCTTGGAGTTTTTAATCTTCCAACAATGAAAGACGGAAAGGGAAGTAGTTCTCACTGGATCATTATCCCTAATCAAGCTATGTCTATTGGGGCTAACTCTAAACATCCTGAAATTGCTGTAGACTTCCTCAAGTTCATGCTTTCTAAGGAGAGGCAAAAAGCATTAGCAAAAAGTGGAATCATTGTTACAACTAAAGTACAATTATCGAAAGATGAAGTAAATCCTGTACAAGCAGATATTATTGAATCATTAGGTAAATCAACTGGTGCTATGTATCCATGGGATGTTCCAATGGGGAATGCACTAGGTGCTGAACTAAACAATGCTACAGCGAACTTCTATGATGGGGCCAATCCACAAAAAGTCATGGAAGACTTCCAAAGAATTAGCGAAACTGAACGTAAATAGTTATTTATTGAATTATAAAGGGGATAATAATGGAAAAAATGCTGAGAAATCCGTACACTATAACACTTTTTGTTGCTCCAGCTTTCATACTTTTCTTATTTATTATCCCCTTGCCTGTGGTACAAACTGTATATTATAGCTTCACAGAATGGAATGTAATTTCAGATCCGACTTTTGTTGGTTTGAAGAATTATATTCAACTTATTACTCGAGACCCCAATTTTCTTACAGCAGTTTCTAATACTTTTATATTTGCAATAGGATGTTTTTTGTTGCAAATTCCATTTGCCTTTTTAATTGCAAATATCTTAAACAGCCTAAAGAGAATGTCTGGAGTTTTCCGAAGTATTTTTTTCTTTCCCTGCCTGCTGTCAGCTACTGCAGTAAGTCTATTATGGAGATTTATCTATCATCCTAATATTGGACTATTGAATGCAGCGTTGCATGCACTTTCTCTAGACGGACTTGCTATCTCTTGGTTATCTAACCCTCATACAGCTCTTGGAGCGGTAATAGTTGCAGTTTCATGGCAATGGTTTGGGTATCATATGGTAATTTTTATGACAGGGATTTCTTCAATTCCCAAGGAGCTGTTTGAAAGTGTAACACTTGAAGGAGCGTCTTCTTGGCAAACTATTCGTTATATCACCTATCCTTTGGTAAAACCCTTTATCAAAGTGAGTACAATTTTAATTACTGCTTCTTCCATTAAAGCATTTGATAGCATTTATGTGTTAACTGGAGGAGGGCCAAATAATGCCTCAACAGTTTTATCTCTTCAAATGTATAATCGTGCTTTTAGACAGATGAAGTATGGTTATGGAAGTTCAATCTCAGTGTTGCTTATGGTTACTACAATTGTGTTCGTTCTGATATTACAAAAAGTAATGCATTCTGAGGAGGTGAAATATTGAATACTAATGTAAATTTTACAACTCAATACATGGTTTTACAGATTAAGAAAATTTTATTGTATACCTTCTTGCTTGTCGTTGGAGTAACAGTTATATATCCACTGCTTTGGACTGTCTTTGGATCAATAAGGGATGAAAAACTGTTTGCACTTAATCCTTGGGGCCTGCCAGAGCAAATAGACTTGCGGGTTTATTGGGAAGTTCTAACTGAATATGGACTTGCACGGAATATGTTGAATAGTTTGATCATGTCTAGTGTTGGAGTTGTGGTAATTATTTTTCTTTCTCTAACTTCTTCATATGCCTTAGCAAGGATGAAATGGAAACTGGCTCCCCTAGTTATGGCATTTTTTATCTCAGGGATCACTATTCCAGTTCATTCAACTTTGATACCATTGTATGTAATCCTCAGGCCGTTGTCAAAAATAGACGAAAGACTAGCCTTAATGTTGCCCTATATTGTATTTGGATTACCTACTGCAATTTTCATTATGACAAATTACATGAAATCTATCTCACTATCTCTTGAAGAGGCAGCTGTAATGGAGGGGTGTTCATTGGCAAAATCATTTGCTCTCATTATTGTACCAATGACGACACCAGCTATAGCAACAGTAGCAATTTTTAGCTTTATGGGAATATGGAATGAACTGATGTTTGCCCTTGTTTTCCTTCAACGCAAAAGTGTGATGACTCTTCCTTTGGGGATTTTAAGATTTACTGGATTATACACAACGCAATGGCAACCAACGCTTGCTGCGATTGTACTTGCAATGATACCAAGCTTAATACTCTATAGCATATTACAAGAGAAAATTATTGGTGGAATGACAGCAGGCTCTATAAAAGGATAATTATATATGAATACTCCCCGCTTTGATCTCTCTACGCTTCCATGGAAATTGTCTGGTACGATGCCTTACGCATGGAGAAATGCTGTTTCTATTGAATTAGGATTGAAATTTGAACCCGAAATAGGCCCCATCCCAGTGAAAGTTCCAGGGTCAGTGCAACAAGCTCTCATTGATGCCGAAATTGTTTCCGATTGGCATTATGATCTAAATTCACGTGCTCTTGAGTGGGTTGAACACAGGCACTGGATATATGAATGTGTGATTTCTAGCGAATTTTTTACTGCAAATGATAGTACAATCTATTGTTCGGGACTTGATTATGCTGGTTGGATATATTTCAATTCAACTTTAATAGGTTCTTTTTCAAATAGTTTTATTCCGCATTCATTTGAAATTAACAAAAGTATGATTGAAGAAAATAATTCTCTTCGTATAATTTTTAAGGAACCTCCTCGATGGCTAGGTCAATTAGGCTACACTTCAGAAATTAGAGACTGGAAACCTCGTTTTTACTACACATGGGATTGGACGGCTCGTGTCGTTCAAACAGCAATTAGTGGTTCAATATTTCTCATACATAAAGATATTCCATCGCTTGAAGTTACGAAACTCCATACTACATTCTGCCACTTGTCACAAAAAGGAACTATTGATTTACATTGTAAAATTCAACATCCTGAACAGGTCCTGGATTGTATATATCAAGTGGAATTATCTTTGATTGATAGCGAAAATACTATAGTAGCAAAACACAAAGAGGAATTTTGTAATTGTTCAGAGGTTTTTCTGTCATTAAATGATTTAGAAATTAAAGGGTGGTATCCAAATTTGTATGGAGAACAACCTAGATACAAAACAATTATTACTCTTAGCTCAAGTGAAGACAATCTGTATAACCAAATTGAGCGAATGGTAGGGTTTAAAGAGATAACTTGGCTTCCTTGTAAAGGCGCTCCCTCAAATGCAACTAACTGGATTTGTCAGGTTAATGATAAAAAGGTTTTCCTGCAGGGTATTAACTGGACTCCTATTTCTCCAACTTTTAGTGATGTCCCCTTTAGTGAAGTGAAAAAACGATTGCTTCTTTATAAAGAGATGGGAGTAAACCTCCTTAGAGTCTGGGGTGGAGCAGTACTTGAAAGTGAAGATTTTTACAATGAATGTACTCGTTTGGGCCTTATGGTATGGCAGGAACTTCCTCTTTCTTCTTCTGGAATCGATAACTGGCCACCGGAAGAGCAAGATGTCATTGATGGAATAGTTACCATAGCAAAAAGCTATATTGAGTTGAGATCTCACCATGTTTCTCTTTTAATGTATTCAGGTGGTAATGAACTTCAGGGTGGACTTGATGGTAAAAAGGGTGGAATTGGGAAACCTATAGATTTCACTCACCCAATGATGAAAGAATTGAAAGTTGTGTTTGAAAGTCTTGATCCAAATAGGCGTTTTATTCCTACATCTCCTTTTGGCCCCCGTTTTTCTGCTGATCAAGCTGATTACAATAAAGATCTTCATTGGTCAGTACATGGTCCTTGGAATGTTGACACAGTGCTTGATCAAAGATGGACCGACTATTGGCAACATGATGATTCTCTATTTAGAGCAGAAACTGGATGTCCTGGGGCAATGGATTTACAAGTATTGAAAAAATATGTTCCCTCTATGTCCACATATCCTGTCGAACAATCTAATCCAGTTTGGGGGAGAACTTCATGGTGGATTGAAGCTCATATTTTTGAGCAGGAGAAAGGGCATCTTCCAACTACAACCGAAGAATATGTTGCATGGAGTCAAGAAAGACAAAGTAAAGCCTTAGAAATATCTGCTAAGACTACAAAAAATCGTTTTCCTTCGATTGGTGGAATTGTAATTTGGATGGGACATGATTCTTTTCCTTGTGCTGCTAATACTTCGATAATTGATGTTGATGGAAATCCTAAACCAGCATTTTATGCTTTAAAAGAAATTTTTAGAGGAAAAGGACAAGGGGATTAAAATGAATGAACTTCACTATGTGAAACGATTAAAAACTTTAGGATATTGGGAAAAAAGGATTGCCAAACAAATTGAATTTGCAGAATTTCTTTGTACTATTAATCCGTCCCTTTCAATTGACACTCTTCATGAGGTTTCCCATTTTGTAGCTTCTGCACATAAAAAAGAAGGAAGTATTACTCGTGATTGTGTGATGCAGGCAGAAAGTAGATTGTCTTATTATTCACCTGAGGCGAAGAGTTTTACAGTAGATTGCATTGGTCATGCCCATATAGATATGAACTGGATGTGGGGCTTTGATGAAACAGTTTCTATTGTGTTAGATACATTTAGAACTATGCTGCGCCTCATGGAAGAATATTCTGATTTTACATTTGCTCAATCACAAGCTTCAACTTATTATATTGTTGAGAAGTATGAACCTGAAATGATTGAGGAAATACGTAAAAGAGTTAAAGAGGGTCGATGGGAAGTAACAGCTTCTGCATGGACTGAGTTTGATAAAAATATGACATCAGGGGAAAGTGAACTTCGCCAATATAAAGTTGCTTCAGAATATATATGCCAACTGTTAGATATTAATCCAGGACTACTTACAGTTGGCTTTGAACCAGATACTTTTGGACATAATGAACGACTTCCGGACATTCTAACTCTTTCTGGAATAAAATATTATTATCATTGTAGAGGAGATGTAAATCATAACTTATATACATGGGAAGGTCCACAAGGAGGAAAGGTTATTGCTTTCCGTGAACCTACCTGGTATTTAGGACCTTCAGTTACTCCATTAAATGATGCTTCTAAAGGTACTATCAAAACGCTTGAGATGGATATGGTTCATGAAATTGCCCAAATGTATCATACAAACGGCATTCGACGAATACTTCAAGTGTATGGAGTAGGGGACCATGGCGGTGGACCTACAAGAATTGATATTGAAGGGTTAATAGATCTTGCATCTTGGCCATGTTATCCAAAAGTAATGTTTTCAACAATCAAGAATTTTTTTGAAAATATAAGCGAATATTCATCAAATCTGCCCATCGTAACAGGTGAAATAAATTCAATATTTCCCGGATGTTATACTTCTCAGTCGGAAATAAAAAGAGGGAACCATGAATGTGAAAAAATGCTCTATGAAGCTGAACTATTCTCCTCTGTGGAAAACCTCTATCGGTTGAGTCCTCCTAAATCTCTGCAAAAGGATCCTCTTGAAAAGGCATGGCAAGATCTTTTTTTCAACCAATTCCATGACATCCTCCCAGGTTCATGTACTCAAGATTCAAAAGCTTATTCACTTGGGCTTTACCAATCAATTACTGCTGAAGCAAATACTATTCGTACCCATGGAATACGAGCTATTGCTCAGGCGATCGACACGAGTGCTATTGTAATAAATAGAGAAAATGGACAACGAGCAGTTGGAGCTGGGGTTGGATATCAAAATAATGAGTTCAAAGTATCACCAATTGGAAATATTGAGGGTACTAAACGAATTGTTACATTATTTAATGCTACCGGTTCATACCAAAATAAAGTTGCAGAGGTTGTCTTGTGGGATTGGGAGAATATAACAAAGGATATTGCCTGTTGTGATGAAAATGGAAATAATGTCATAACTGTGACTAAACCCAAACAAATGACATATTGGCAGCACAGTGCATCGTTCGTATATATTCCTGTATTGATCCCTCCTTATGGACACGCTTCATATGTGTTTTACCCCGGCAAGAAGGAACTCAATCCAGTTGATGTATTTTTTGAGAATCCACGCAAAGAAGAGATGCCTATCTATATCCTTGATAATGGCATTATCAGAGCAACTTTTTCCAGCGAAAATTTAACATTACTCTCTCTTTTGAATGTATCAACAAATGAGGAGCTTTTGAGCGGCCCTAGTGGTATTACTTTCTTGGAAGAAGATGCTGTAAAGGGAATGACTGCATGGCTAGTGGGAAGAGAGAATAGATCTCTAGATGAGCTCTTTAAAGTTAGTGAGGCTACTATCATTGTTGATGACTTACGACAAGAATTGAGTTATACAATAATGGTACGAAGTTCTCTAATTCACATGAATTACATCCTTCATAGAGGGAGTAACTGTATAACATGCAAAATTAAGACAACCTGGAAAGAAATTGGTAATGAATCACTTACACCGCAGCTTTCTTTTTCTCTTCATGTAAAAGATACTCGTGAAAGGTATCTGTATGATATTCCTTTTGGGATCATTAAGAGAGAAGCCTCTCCTATGCATGTTCCGGCCTTAAGCTTTGCAGCCGGAAAGGTTCATAATTCTATAGTGCAACTAATATCTCGTGGAAAGTATGGTTTTTGTTGTTCTGAAAATACTATGAGGGTAATTTTGTTGAGATCTTCATCTGACCCCGATAAGTTTCCTGAAGTGGGAGAACATCAACAACAAATAGCTATATGTGTACATCAAGCACCTTGTACTCACAAACAACTTATTGAAACATCAACCGCGGTATCTAGTGATTTACAGCAAGTGACTCATGGGCAACACTCTGGCATCCTCCCTATGTATGCCTCTTATCTTACTGTAGATGGCCCTTTTATCGTAACAGCTATTCATCAGAACTATCATAATCAGAGTATTGTAGTTCGCGGATATGAAACAGAGGGAATTGGTGGGAAAGTTTCTATAAAATTGTCACCTCAAATTTCTATCAAAGAAGCAAGGATCATGGGAAAAGAGGAGAAAATACCTACTCTTAATCATAATACGTTAGTATTCGAAAGTGATCCCTATGAAATAGTGACGATATCATTGGTTCCTAATACTGAAAAACAGGAGAGTAAAGAATCCGAAATATCCAATGGAGGATTGTAACTGGAATCAATGACAGCAATTAAATCCTGGAACAAGTAATGAAGTATGGTTATGTTATTTTTGACGGAAAACAAAAAGAAACTCAACATATAGCATAACTTTACCTTCTTTTTCGAGGACACAAGCTTTTAGCTTTCCTCTGAAAAAATGGGATTTAAAAAAGGTATTGTATATATAACCCAAGTAATCAGGGTAAAGACGAGTTCTCCAATCTGGATAAGACCACTTTGAGGACAGATGTTTTTAGGAATTTGGAATTGATCTCACCTCAATTATCTGTTTCCAACTTCAGTCGGGGTAGCGATGGACAGCTTTTGGTTACAGTGACATCTGATGTTTTTGCACATGCTGTACACTTCACAATGATAGATCCAGCAACAGAAGATGACTTTCTGTATTCGGACAATTATTTTGATTTACTTCCCAAAGAACAGCGGATTATCGTGATTAGTGGTCCTGGAAGTGAACTGATTCAGAAAAAGAATATACATCTATCGAGTATATACTGAGGAGTATAAATTCATGACGCATAAAGAAAGATTCCTGACGGCCATGCAGAATCAAGTTCCAGACAGGGTTCCCTGCACTCCGGATATTTCAAATTATATACCCTGTAAAAAGACTGAGAAACCTTATTGGGATATCTATTTTCATGATGATCCTCCCCTTTGGAAAGCTTATATAGATGCTGCTGATCATTATGAGATGGAAATGTGGATTGCTTCTTGTATGGGAATTCCTCTTGTATATGAGGATCGCAAAGTAGATATTGCTCGATCCTTACGCTATATTCCTGAAAAGGATGCTACCTTGGAGGAAATTATCTATACCACTCCAGATGGCGAACTTAGGGAAGAGCGTCTCTGCTTTAGACAAGATCCCCCTACACCTTTGACCAGGATCATAAAAGATCTAGAGCAGGACTGGAAAGCCTATAAATGGCTTCTGACCCCGCCCTCCGGGATTGATCAGAAACTCTTGAATACAGTCAAAGAAGAGTGTCATATCCGCAATCAGGCATTTGGTTGTGTGGTCGGCTATCCTGGATTTCAGAGCTGGGAGGGTATGATAACTGGAGGGATTCAGACACTGAGTTATGCCAGTATAGATTATCCTGAAATCCTTGATGAGTGGTGTAAAGCTCAGATGGAAGCCGGTACACGAAGCATGGAGTTGTATCTGGAACAGGATCCGGATTATGTATTATTTGGGGGGTCAGGAACCATTACCCTAGCATCACCAGACCTTGTGAGAAAGTACGCCATTCCGGCTTTGAAAAAATGGTCTGCAATGGCAAAAAAGGCTGGTGTGCCATCGCTACTCCATAGCTGTGGAAAATCTAGGGTGCTGGTGGATATGCTCGTGGAGCAGACAGATATTAATTGTGTGAATCCGCTGGAAATTCCGCCCATGGGTGATGTTAATCTAGCTGAAGTCAAAAAAACAAGAGGGAGCCAGATTGCGTTGATGGGAAATCTCCATACCACTGAACTTATGCTCTTTGGAACTCCCGAACAAGTGTATCAAGCTTCTGTAGAGGCAATACAAGATGGGGCTCAGGGAGGAGGCTTTATTTTGAGTACTGGAGACCAATGCCCAAGAGAGACTCCCGATGAGAATATCTTTGCCATGATACAAGCGACTAAGGATTCCGGACAATATTAACTAAAAGATATTTGTGATTCTTCAAAATATCTCATCTATAAGGGTCTGGTTGTGTAAACTACTTTACAAGACCCTTATTACTGCAATCTCTAAAAGATCAAGGTCAGTATTCGTGCAAGAAATATAAAATGGCCAGAGAAGAGATACAATCACATATCAGAAACCTTGCTTAGGTTTTTTCATTAAAGACGAACCTTCCTTCAATAAGGCCTTTATTTCCTTTTGCAATACTCATAACTTTTTTTAAACATTAATCTTCATATGAAGAGTTCATATAAATTGAGTCAATCAAACAACAGCCTGATCAAGCAATGCAAATAACATTTTTCTCCTTTGTAACGTATTATACGTCATATTGTTTCTTGAAGAGAGATTTTGTCCAAGTTTTCATATATTACTTCAAATGATAGCATGTTCTAAGGATTCAAAAAGTATGATGGTAATAGGGTGTTTTCAAAGCAAAAAGCTGATCTGTTTCCAGCAGAAACCAACCTAGCTCAGACCCTCAACGCAATAGTGATTCGGCAAGCATACGA
This sequence comes from uncultured Sphaerochaeta sp., assembly GCA_964469205.1. Lineage (GTDB taxonomy): Bacteria > Spirochaetota > Spirochaetia > Sphaerochaetales > Sphaerochaetaceae > Sphaerochaeta. The sequence goes on from CAYXYD010000012.1 coordinate 10,144, forward strand.
GGGTTTTATAGGAGGAAGAACACATCAAAACAGTGTTTGCCATCCCTCCTTCCTCGTGCTACGGAAGCCACAAAGAAGTTTCTCTCTTAACAAAATAAAGCATAGACAATCCTATATTGCACAAGGTTTGGGGATTTTCTGACTCACGCTACACCAAGTATTGTGTTGACTACTACAACGAGTCCCAACGGTGTTGATGATGTGTTTGATATATGAGCAGGTATTCCCGCCAAAAGCGATAAGCGACAGCAACATCGTTGGTACTGCTGAATTCTTTCTGAATAGTTGTAAGAAGGGACCCCTCATAACAAATCAAACAAACCATAGGGGGACGATATTTTTCCCATGGTATTATCATCAGGGTTTAGTAAATTAAAATTATCAACATCCAATCTCAGAAAGTTTTAATACGGAACTGAGGGCAAATGCCTGCGCCAGTGATATACAGTGTTTTCTTGCTACTATTGGCTACACATTGCTTCTTTAAGCTCTACCCCTAGGAGTAATTTCTTTGAGCTGTGCTTGAAGATTTTCATAGTCTGCATCCCCATCCAATATCGTGATCTTTAGCTCAAAGGTCGTTGTTTCAAATGAATGAAGCATGGGAAGGCTGTTATAATCATGGTGATACTGCCGTCCGAACACACTTCCATTGGAGGGTTCAAAACCAAGAGCATAATCTCCTGATCCTAGGCTTTTCCATTCCATGAAATATGGTAATTTCTCTGGCTCATATTCAATGGATATTCCAATTTTCAGTTCTGTATTATATACACCGACAAGTGAAGTACCATCTTGTCTTGCTGATGGTGTATGAATAAATACATACTCTTCTTCATTTGGAATAGGTTTATCCATATGATTCCATCTATCAAGATGCTTTTTAGAGATAGCATCCCTTGGCATAACGTGTTCAGATGGTATAAGGATATCACAATGTTCTGTGAGAAACGGGTATCCAAAGTTCATATGATAGAGGATCAAAAAGGCTTCATCGTGAAATGACTGATTCTCTATTTCATCTTTGATGATGAAGGATTTTCCTGGGAATGTTGTACGTATCTCTCTTCTCAAGACCAAATTCTTCCCAAAAAGTTCAGATTCACGTATTTCCCCCGATACTGAAAGTACATATTCATCATTAATCCATGTGGTATTTGCACAAACATGTTCTGCCGGTATCGACCTCACATCCCCATGCAAAGCATATTCTTTCTTGTCAATTGTTGCAGGAGCACCTATGTTTTCCAACCCTGCCGTAAATAGGAATCCTCCCATGATAGTTGAGACGCCTGCTTGTGTACCTACATGGCCTTTATTCTGTAATCCTGGTTTGGATAGGAAACTCAGGTTGATCCCTTTGTATGACAACTGTGAGATATCAAGGCATTTGTCTTGCATTACCGTAAATGAGAGATATCCGTTTCTTACCATGTAGGCTCCAAGTCCTTTCGCGATCCCTTCAGTGTAGAGAACAGGTTGTATGGATGCCACCTGTTGCATATTGCCAACATAGCTTAACACTTCATGTTTTTTCATTGCTAGTACACTCCCAAGTCGATGGTTTGATGGATAAATGAATACATGTTCCTTGTGATCAAGAAATTCAACTGTCAGGTAGAAGGTGAACCATCATATCACCTTTCCCGTAAAATTATGATGACTGCAGGTACGTTCGGAACAAACGATTCCTGCAGTCAGAAATACAAGGTACAGCAATTGAAGTCTGCAATCGATTCTCGTAGCGGTTCAAAACCGCATATGTTGCCACTATGATCATGATAGGAGAGATCAAGAAAGCATCCTCAAGTAATCTTAGGTATAATCGGAAGCTAAAAGGTGCAAAGGAGATTCATCCTCTTCAATTGCTGAGAAGCGTCCAACTTCTTCAAGGAAACGGTTATCAGAAGTGTCATCATTGACCAAGCTTACCTCACCAACCAAAGACGTCCCATTTTCGGACCAGAAACGATGGTACATATATGGTTCCAAGCAGATACTTTCACCAACTTGTAGCCTGATTGTGGTACCGGCTTTAATGGTCCTTGAAATACCATCAATTGAAACTGTCAGTTCTTCTTTGGACAGTTTTTCATCTTTAGTTGAGCTGTAGAGCTGAATGCAGAGTTCCCCACCACCGCGGTTGATAATGTCTTCCATTTTATATCGATGGAAGTGCATAGGGGTCTCTTGATTTACTTTAACTATCATAATCTTTTCGGCATATTGTTTCTTTGATTTGCCCTTTTGACCCCCATTACGGAGGGTAAAGAGAAATAAGCCACGACGTAAGAAATCCCCTGATCCAAAATCAGTGACATCCCAACCCAGCATGCACTCTTTAATCTCATCTATCTCTGATCCTCGACCTTCCCAGTCTGCAGGTTTCCAATAAGCCCACGGAGGTAGATTCCAGGAATGTTTTGCTAAAAATTCTTTGGCTTCCACTTGAATTGCATTGACTTCACTTCTCTTCATGTTTACCTCACTGGTTTGATTGATATTTGCTTTGCCACTTTAGAACTGTTCCAACCATCTTGATATAGACTCAAAGGGGTACATTGTCGACAAGCAATATGTCGGAACCAATAGTGAAGCCTTGTTTGCCTTGAACATAACGGAGTAACATAGTGACCTACTTTTGTAATGATACATATCTTCACTACACAGGAAACTCATATCGATGACGCCAAAATTCTTTCTTGCTGGGTCATCCAAAACGCCTCATAGCTATCATATAGTGCCACAAGAATTTTAAGGTTGCAACAGTTGTGTGAATACATATCAATAGTTGCGGGTACATTCGCTAGTTGGTGCGTCCGATACGGTGAATCGGGTTTTCTCATCATTGTAATTCGAATATTCTCTGTCAGTAATCAGTGATTGTTTTCCATTTGTAAATCAACTTTCACGCTGTTCTTTTTTCAAGAATAATGGATGTACATGGGGATTGACTTGAAGATTTTATTAGTTATAGTTGATTCTGGATGTACTTTTACAGCTGCTCGGAATATCGTTGAGTGAACGCTATGCTGAACCATCAACGGGTCCATTCATTCCATCCTTGGAATATATACAAACGAGAAAACCAACCTTTACCTGTGTTGGAAAAGAGTTGTGGACTATCATCCACCAAGGCTCTTTTCCTGCTGTAGTGACAGGCACGGTATGTGCTTCTGACTTTTACAGCTCTTACGTCAGGACATATTTCGAACGTGATGTCCGGTTGCTGACTGAAGTAGGTGATGAGTTGCAGTTCCTGCAATTTCTTACTGCTGTCGCAAACAGGACAGGCCAGGTATTGAATTATTCAGATATCGGAAAAGAAGCAGGCATATCAGGGACCACTGTGAAAAGATGGATCTTTATCTTGGTGACAACTGGAATAGCATATGTACTCTACCCACATACAGCCAATGTCAAGAAACATGGATTGAAGACTCCCAAGATATATTTTCTTGATACTGGCCTTGCCTGTTGGTTGACAAAATGGAAGACTGCCGAAGTTTTGCAAAGTGGAGCGATGGCTGGTCCCATGTTTGAAACCTTTATAATTTCTGAGGTATTGAAGAGCTTTTTCAACTCAGGGCATTATCCTATGGTGTCTTTCTATCGTGATAAGGATGGCAAGGAGATAGACCTCCTTATTGATGAAGGTGAGTTCATGTATCCTGTAGAGATCATAAAGAAAACTACTCCTACAACGCAAGAATTGGCAAATTTCACCCTGATGAAACAGTTCAGAAACAAGAAAATCGGACCAAAGGTTGTTGTTTTTTCATCTGACAAACTAACAACCTTAGGAGAAGATGCCTACGCCTTGCTGATAAGCTATTTATAAGTAGGCAGAACGTATAAATCCTATCATTCTCCTTTTGGTCTCACTTCGGACTCCCTTCTCGTCTTCTTGTTGTATCTGCTCTCTCAAGGCCTTATGATAGGGTAATCCAAAAGGAGAATGCATGAAGGGAAGAAAGAACTGTTTGTTAGCTTGGTTTATATGTATTGTAGTGCTGCTAGCTTTGCTGAGTGGCTGTGCCACTGTCGAAAAGAGTACACAAGGATCTGACGATCTGTATCAGATTTCCCTACTCAATGCCCTCCTGTTAGGAGAGTATGATGGATTTGTATCGGTCGGGACACTGAAGACGTTTGGAGATACGGGAATAGGAACGTTCCATGCTTTGAATGGGGAGATGATCCTGCTCGACGGTGTGGTATACCAAGCAAAGGCTGATGGCTCCGTTACCAAGGTTTCAGATGAAGTAATGGTACCCTTTGCAATGGCAACCCATTTTGAGGCAGATGTTGCCGATCTCCCCTGTAACTCCATTGGGAGTATTGAAGAGCTGAAAGCTTTCCTTGACCAGACTATCATGGAAAAAACCCACGACCTGAACTGTTTTTATGTTGCCAAGGTACAAGGGATGTTTCCCTCCATAACAGTGAGAAGTGTTCCCTCGCAAGAGAAACCCTATCAAAGGCTGTCTGTGATCGCATCCACACAAAAGGAATATACGTATGAGCAGGTGGAAGGTACCATCGTAGCCTTCCGTTGCCCAGACTATGTTGATGGCATCAACCTGCCCCAATGGCATCTGCATTTTCTTTCTTCCGATCATACCAAGGGAGGGCATGTGCTAGTAGTGAATGTAGCAGAGGCAAACCTAGAAGTTGGGGTTATGAGAAACTTCCATATCATACTACCTAAAAGCGAAACCTTTGCTGAGATGGATATAGCACATGACCTTACACAGGAAGCACTTTCTGTGGAAGGAAAAAGAAAGAAATAAAGGGTTTCTGAACAAGCGGCAAGCTCAATCATATTCTCCATACTATTAGCTAATGGGATTGCCATTAGCTAATAGTATGGTATACTTCTTATACGGTTGTTGATTCTTATACGACTGGCAGGAGCAATGCATGTTGGTAACAGCGACAGAGGTGCAGAATAATTTTGGCAAGTATTTGAGGCTTTGTTCAATTGAACCGGTTGTGATCACACGCAACGGCGTACCTCAAGCAGTGTTGAGCACAGGGAGCAGCAATCCAGATTCTGCCTCGATCCTAGAACATGCAATTGGGTATGGGACAAACCCAAGGAAGGATGATGCTCTGGGATATAAGGACTTTATCGATCTTACCGAGAATAGTGATAATCGGTATGAGCTGATCGATGGAGTGGTGTATCAGCTGGCCTCACCTGGTTTCTCACACCAGAAAATTCTTGGAGACTTATATGTTGAATTCTGGCAGTATTTTCAAGACAAACCTAGTTGTGCACCATTTCTAGCACCTTTCGATATAGAGCTCATCCGCCGGTTGCAAGTATCCCAAAGAAAAACGACAGAGGATGATATCAACGTGGTGCAACCGGACCTTATCGTGTTGTGCGACTACGAGAAGGACATTAATGCGAGGGATAGGTACAAAGGAATCCCCACCTTGGTCGTGGAAATCCTTAGCCCATCTACTAGGACCAATGATCGTGTTCGAAAGTTAGGACTCTATATGGAAAGCGGGATTCAAGAATGTTGGCACATTGACCCAAAAAACAATATGGTCACCGTATATTCTTTCGTTGATAATGATATTTCGGAAGAGATCATCTACAAGGCAAGTGATGTGTATGTACACTCCATCTGTTTTGAAGGGCTCAAGGCTTTGATTCCAGTCTCAAAATAACCAGTCCTTATCAGATAATATCTTGTAACACCTGAAATATATGCACGATTAAGATGTACTGAGTAATGAGGCAACTACCGAGGATTGATCGGTAGTTCGAAAAGAAGGAGGTCTTTCACATTGCTGTAGAAGCAAGTCTAAGACAAACCAGCTACTTGGGTTCTATCTCATTGCCCTCAGTCTCTTTGCTATCAAGAGGATTTTAGCATCAGTCACCCCATTTTGCTTTGCCAGTTTTGGCCAAGCAACTAATGCTGACCGGGTTCGCTCTATGATCTCATTGATACGGGCTTTGGCTATCTTAGCTTCAATACCAAGCTTGAAAAGATGCTCTATTCCTGGATTCTTCCCTTCACCCATCACCATGGTGCTTTGTTCACCCCCAGGTCCTGAGGAAAACGTAAGGTCATAAGCAGGGGAGAGCTTCCATTGGCCCTTTTCGTACATCAGAAAGCTGAAGTTCTTTGCATGGTCATCACGATTGTGGGCCAAGACATTGAACACAGCAAGGCGATACATTTTTTCGATTTCTTGAGTATCGCCAGTCATGATGGAAGTAAGCCCGATCAGATCCTTGTAATCAAGTGAAGGGAGACGATAATCAGCATGCAACAGGCCGCAAGCAGTATGCATGTGCAGACGTTTGCCGCCTTCACGATCAAAACGTTTGGCAGCAAAATACCCAGCTCCTTGTTGTGCTGTGAACAGATGCACATCAACTATCTCAATGCCTGCATCTTTGGCCATCAAGGCATAGACATACTCTATAACACCACTGTCTTGACCATCCATTCTGGTGGAAAATTTCACCAGCCAAGGTTCAAAACCATCTTTCAAGGGTAGGGAACTATGAATTACCTGTTTTCTATCTTCAGAAACTCCGATCAAAGCCTTGGAACGTGCTCCAGAAGCTGAGCCATTCAATGATAAGAGTTCTTCAACACCGTCTTCTGTATGCCCATCAAATACATTTTGGGCTTGTTTGGATACTCTCTCGAGGTTGATAGCCTCATGTACCTGCTCGATATTGGACTCTGGTTCATACACCAAAGCTCCCATTCCACTCTTCCCTACAAAGGCCAACCTGTCTAGAGGTGAAACTTCTGTAGGTAAGACATCTTGAATAATGAGAAAACAGTCAAACAGTAGTCGTCCCCAGCCATCAGGAATACTGTCATTGAACACTCCCGGCAAACCTTCAAAAAGACTGTCGCCAAAGCTGGTTGCACCTGTCTTGAGAGGGAGGAGTAGGGGAGATATTTCTAAGTCTTGTTCGATGAATTGAGGCTCATATGCAAAGTTTATCCTACGGTCTCTCATCGTAAGGCGACCGACAGGAATAGTACTCTTCCCAAAATCAAGAGAAACTGTAATCTCATTCACGGGAATACGTTTGTTCATTTCAGTCATCTTTCTAACCCCTTGTTCGTATGGAAGTGCTTCTATCGAAACTCCACTTTTATCCAGCATATAATGTCAGATTTTTCTCTGATCGTGGCACGGGTATTCTCTTGTTTTTCTTTCATTCATTATAGCATATGCCCATCTTTTATACCTTATATACTGCAAGGGCTTTGTTCATAGATGCAAATCATTGCTCCATAAACGACATTGATTTTTAGTCCACTGATAGATATACAACCAAACAAATCATTTCTTACTATGTTGAGGGCGGATTCCTGTAATTGGTTTATTGTAGGTTTCCTACTTCACTTGAAGTTCTTGGGAAAATCAGCAAACCAACAATCCCCCCCCTGCCATAAATCTGCTATACTTGCCATCAAGGAGACGCAATGAAACTACTGCATACATCTGACTGGCATCTGGGAAGGATGCTCTACAGACAAAAGCGCTATGAAGAGTTCTCCCTCTTCCTTGATTGGTTGCTTGATACAATTATTGAACAACAGATAGATATACTCTTGATCAGTGGCGATATCTTTGACACCACAACACCAAGCAACCTCTCTCAGAAGCTCTACTACAACTTCCTATCACGTCTATCGTCAACTGATTGCCATAACACCGTCATCATTGGGGGAAACCATGATTCTCCTACCTTTCTCAATGCCCCCAGGACGTTGCTAGAGGCCTTCAATGTGCATGTGGTAGGCTCTTTTGCTGAATCTATTGAGGAAGAGGTACTTACCCTCTACCATGAGGGCAAACCACAAGCCATCATCTGTGCTGTCCCCTATCTTCGTGACAGGGATATCCGATCCGTTGAACCAGGGGAGACCCTTGAAGACAAGAACAGCAAGCTCGCAGAGGGAATGAAAACCCACTACGAAGAGGTCTGTGCCCTGGCAGTCAAAAAACAAGAAAAGCTTTCCTCTGATGGCTATCCCTGTATCCCCATCATAGCCATGGGACACCTCTTTGCAGCAGGGGGAAAGACCATCGATGGTGATGGAGTGCGTGAACTCTATGTAGGAAGTCTCAGCCATGTAGGGAGTGACATGTTCCCCCCATCCATCGACTACCTTGCATTGGGACACCTGCATGTCCCCCAGTTGGTCGGAGGCTTGGACCACATGCGCTACTGTGGCTCCCCGATCCCCATGGGGTTCGGAGAAGCCAAGCAGGACAAGCAAGTTGTCCTTATTGAATTTGTTGAGAACGAGAAAACCATTACATCTCTTCTTGTTCCCTGCTTCCAACAGCTGGTACGTATCACAGGCTCCTTAGAACAGATATCCTCTGTGATCGTACAGCTAAAAAATGAAAATAGTTCAGCCTGGCTTGAGATCGAATACAACGGACATGACGCTAATGGGAACCTTCGTGAACACATAGAAGAACTGGTAGAAGGGTCCTCATTGGTGGTTACCATCATAAAGAACAAACGCACCACTGATCGTGTTTTGAACGCCTTACACGAACATGAGACACTGGAAGATCTCGATACCTCAGAAGTATTCAAACGATGCCTGGATGGGGAAGACCTTTCTGATGAGGAACGTATCAGCCTGACGTCCTCATACAACGAGATAGTGCGAACCCTTGTCGAAGCAGATCGACAAGCAGAATAAAAGGGAAGCCGATGAAAATCCTAGAACTCAGATTCAAAAACCTCAACTCCCTCTATGGTGAGTGGCATATAGACTTTACCGATCCGGAGTATGCATACAATGGCATCTTTGCCCTTACCGGTCCCACAGGGGCCGGCAAGTCCACCATCCTCGATGCCATCTGCCTCGCCCTATATGGCTCGACACCACGCCTTGGTAGAATTACCCAAAGTAGCAATGACATCATGAGCCGTCAAACTGGGGAGTGCTATGCAGAGGTGGTATTTGCATCCCAGGCAGGCCGCTATCGCTGTTATTGGGCTCACCACCGCTCCAGAAAGAAGGCCGATGGAGAGCTCCAGAGTCCAAGACACGAAATTTCAGAAGCTAATGCCGAAGGCAAGGTGATCGAAAACCAACTTAAGTCAGTGCTTGAAGCTGTAGAAGAGAAGACCGGCATGGACTTCGACCGGTTTACCCGCTCGATCCTTCTAGCCCAAGGAGGGTTCGACACCTTCCTCAAGGCCACCGTTGAGCAGAAATCAAAAATACTTGAACAAATAACAGGGACAAAGATCTATTCTGAGATATCCATAGGCGTCCACGAAAGACACAAGGACGAGAAAAACAAGCTTTCAAACTTGGAAGCTGAAACACGTGGTATCCTAATCCTAACCCCAGAAGAGGAATTGGCTACCGAAGAAGCCCTTACGCTGTCAAAACAACAAGAGAGTGTCCTAGGTTCCCTAGTCTCTGACCAGAATAAGGCCATCACCTGGCTGCAAGGCATTGCTAACTTGGAAAAGGAGATCAAGGGCCTCTCTGAAAAAGAGCACGCCCTTGATCAGGATATCCTTGCCTTCGCCTCTGATCGTATAGCCCTTGAAGTAGCAACGAAGGCAGCAACCTTGGAAGGTGCTTATGCAACGCTTTCTGAGATGCGCAACCAACAGAAAGTAGAGTTTTCTTCATTGGAGAGTGAGGAGACAGATCTTCCTATCTTAGAAGCTAATGCTAAGATAGGATCAGAGGTTCTAGGAAAAACAGAAGAAAGGACCAAACAAGCCAAAATTGCTCAAAAAGAAGCAATTCCAGTTCTCAAGCAAGTTCGTTCCCTAGACCAAGGCCTTAAGCAGCTGCAGAAAAGCATCACAGAAAGTATGACCAGCATCGATGGTGATAAAGCTTCGATCGCATCCTACAAATCAAGACGGGACAGTGAAACTGAAAAAGTTTCATCTGAGCAGCAGAAGCTTGTATCAGTTGAAACCTATCTCACAGAGCATGTCCATGATAAGGCATTGGTAACGGACCTGACAGGTATCAGTGAACAAGTACAAACCTTGTCTTCCAAACAGAAGGAAGTTGGTAAAAAAGAAAGTGAAGGGAAAAAAGTCGCAAAAACCCTCAAGAGGGAAGAAGAAGCCCTAGCAACCTCTAAGAAACAAAGCATAGCTCTGCTTGCAAAGCATGAGACAGCTCACAGTATCCTTCAGAACAAGAAGGCTGACCTCTCTTTGTTGCTAGGGGATAAGCTTCTTCGTGAGTATCGCTCTGATAAAGATTCACTGCTTCGTGAACGGGAGTTTTTGGCTAGGATTGCAGCATTGGAAGAACACCGCAATCGTCTTGCCGATGGAAAGGCCTGTCCCCTGTGTGGTTCCTTGGAACACCCCTTTGCCGTAGGGAATGTACCTACCTCTGATGAGACAGAAGAGAAAATAGCAACTCTGACTCAGATCATAACTGATGCTGAAAACTTGGAAACTAAGATTCAGGACCTCCTTCAGGCTGAAAGAGATGCCAGTACAGCGCTAACTGATCAGAAAAAGCTAGAATCTGATGCCCAGCATGCAAAAGAGAGTGCCCAATCTGCCCACGTTACAACTCTAGAGGGGTTAGAGGAAGCTCAGCAATCATTTGCCACCATGGAAGCGGGGGTTGCAGAAAAGCTCGAAGCCTATGGCATTCAAGAGATTCCTGAAGACCTTTCTTCTCTACTAGCATCCCTTCGCTTGCGAAAGGATGCATGGCAGACAAAAGAAGATGATAAAAGAACCATTGAAAACACCATCAGTACCATCAAGGGAGAACTACAACGCCTCACTGGGGTGATAGATACTCACGAGCTTGCCTTACTAGCAAAGCAAGTTTCGTTGAAGGGCCTTACAGATACCTTTGAAACAAGCAAGCAGGATCGTCAGAACCTTTTTGGTGATAAGGATGCTGATGAAGAGGAAGAGAAACTCTTTTCTGCCGTTCTTTCTGCAGAAACTGCTGAAAAGCAGGCAAGTAAGAATAGAGGTGACCTTTCTCAAAAAGTCACTACTGCTAAGACCAAGATAGAGTCATTACAAACATCCCTAACAAAACGAAACCCGGTACTGGAAACTAAGGAATCTTTGTTCCTAGATGAACTTTCTTCCATCGGATTCCCTGATGAACAACAATTCCTCTCTGCAAGACTTACCGTAGTTGAGCGTAATCGTCTTTCCCTGGAAGCAAAAGCCCTTGATGACAGACAAACAGAACTGAAGACCAATGTGAAGGATCGAACTACAAGGCTGGGTATTGAACAGGCTAAAAACATGACTGACAAGCCTCTTCTTGAGTTACGGGTAGTTCTTGAAGAGAAAGAGGGTGAACTGAAAGTGGTTAGGGACTCTGTTGCCGAACACAAAGCAAAGATAAAGGGCAATGTTGAGGCCAAAAAACGCATTGAAGATAAACAAGAGGTTATAGAGAGCCAGAGAAAGGAGTGTGCCAAATGGGAGAAACTTCACTCCCTGATAGGCTCTGCCGATGGAAAGAAATTCCGTAACTTCGCCCAAGGCCTAACCTTTGAACTGATGGTCTCCCACGCCAACAGACAGCTTTCAAAGATGAGCGAACGCTACCTGCTTATCCGCTCTGATGAACAGCCTTTGGAACTGAACGTCATAGACAACTACCAGGCAGGGGAGATCAGATCAACTAAGAATCTCTCCGGAGGGGAGAGCTTCATCGTAAGCCTTACCCTAGCCTTGGGCCTTTCCAAGATGGCAAGCCGGAAAGTGCGGGTTGATTCACTCTTTCTTGATGAAGGGTTTGGCACATTGGACGAGGCTTCACTGGAGACTGCTCTGAAGACCCTCTCAAGCCTTCAGCAGGACGGCAAGCTCATTGGGGTCATCTCCCATGTATCTGCGATGCAGGAGATGATCAGCACACAGATAACCATTACCCCTGCTTCTGGTGGAAGGAGCATTCTCTCAGGCCCTGGATGCAGTAAGGTTGAATAGTAGGGAGGTCCTTCGATGGCACGAAAGCGGTATCTGACAAAATCACGGTTCAAGCTTGCTACTGAGTGTCCTACAAAACTCTTCTATACCAAGAAGAAAGTGTATGCGGACCAGAACCTCGATGACTCCTTTCTGCTTGCCCTTGCTGATGGAGGCTTTCAGGTAGGTGAGTTGGCAAAGCTGTACTTCCCTGGTGGGTACGATATCAAGAGCCTCGATTATGAAAAATCGTTAGCTGAGACCAATGCCCTGCTCACCCTGGATCAGGTAACCATCTACGAAGCTGCCATCGCAACAGAGACCCTTTTCATACGTGCTGACATCTTGGTTAAGGATGGGGATCATCTTGCGTTGTATGAGGTCAAATCCAAATCCTATGATGGGGCAGGGGGAACCTCCTTCACCAACAAGAACGGAACCATCTCAGCTTCTTGGAAGAGCTATCTCTACGATGTGGCCTTCCAGAAATATGTCATCAACCAGGCTTTTCCCCAATTTACGGTATCTGCCCATCTTATGATGACCGATACCTCGGCGGAGTGTCCCACTGAGGGTTTGAATCAGAAGTTCCGGCTGGTTACAGGTGATAATGGAAGGAAATCTGTCCAGGTTTCCGATACCCTTACCGAAGAGGATCTCTCTTCACCGATTCTCATCAAGGTCAATGTCGATGACCTTTGTTCAAAGATCTATGAAGGAGGCGATGGCGAGCAAGGTCTTGGCATGCCATTCATAGAAAGGGTCACCTTTTTTGCTGACCACTATGCTTCTGATACCAAGATAGTCTCACCCATCTCTTCGGTGTGCGCAACGTGCGAATTCACTACAACAGATGAAGATGATAAGCAGGGATTTATTAGTGGTAAGAAAGAGTGCTGGAAAGAGAGGCTAGGGTGGGGTGAAGAGGATTTTGCCTCCCCTACAGTGCTGGACATCTGGAACTTCAGGAACAAGGACAAGCTTATCCAGGCCAACAAGATTAAACTCTCTGATGTGTCAGAGTTTGAGATCAAGGCCACCGAGGATGACAGGGCCGGCATATCGGCAAGCCAACGGCAGTGGATGCAAGTCCATAAATGCAAAACCAATGATTCTAGTGTCTGGATTGATACGTTGAACCTCCAAAGGGAGATCAACAGCTGGAAATTCCCCCTGCACTTCATTGACTTTGAAACATCCATGGCTGCCATACCCTTCAACAAGGGGAGGCGACCCTACGAAGGCATAGCCTTTCAGTTCTCCCACCACACAGTCCAGCGTGATGGAACGGTCGCACACGTTGGCGAATTTCTGAATGCAACCCCTGGGGTATTCCCCAACTATGAGTTCGTACGGGAACTGAAAGCTCAGCTAGAGCATGATAATGGTTCTATATTTAAGTACTCCAACCATGAGAATACCTATCTCAATATGATCTACCGGCAGTTACAGAGTGACAAGAGTGAAGTTGCTGACTATAGAGAGCTGTGCTCTTTCATCAAGAGCATTACTACATCTGTAAAGCATTCATCTGAGCAATGGGACGGAAACCGTACCATGGTTGACATGTGGGAGATGGTCAAGCGTTACTACTACGATCCTGCAACCAATGGTTCCAACTCCATCAAGCAGGTGCTGCCTGCTATTCTGAACAGCTCAGATTTTCTCAAAGACAAATACTCCAAACCTATCTATGGTTCTGTTGGGGGTATCCCCAGCCTTAACTTCAAGGATTGGCAGTGGCTGACCTTCAAGGATGGGAAAGTTATCGATCCCTATAAGACCCTACCCAAGATGTTCAGTGATGTCTCGGACAAGGATATGCGCCTACTCAGCTCAGATGACGAGCTTCGTGATGGCGGAGCCGCCCTTACAGCGTATGGGCGCATGCAGTTTGAGGAGATGAGCGACTATGAGCGAGAAGAAATTAGGAAAGCCCTGCTCAAGTATTGTGAACTTGATACCATGGCGATGGTCATGCTGTATGAGGGGTGGAAGGACCTGTTGGGTAATTCCTGATACTTTGCATAATCCTGCCACTTTTACAAAGATATTAAGAGTCTAGCTAATCATAGCCTATAGGAGAATACTACCATGCCTGATGATCGCAAACAAAGACTTATACAACTCGGTTCAGACTCTTTGGCTGATGCTTTATTGGATATTGCCAAGCACAATGATCTGATTGATGACATCATCAACCGGATGATCGCTACACCAAAAGAGAATATTTCACAGTACAAGAAGAAACTCTCCAGCCTGAAAAGATCGAATAAATTCATAGGATGGGATCAATCTTCAGCATTTGCAGAAGAACTCTCCTTGCTCCTTGAGGATCTGGAAGCTGGTTCTCCTGATTCCTGTACCGGTGTTGAGTTGGTAGCAGCCTTTTTTGAAGCAGATGATTCTGTTTACGGTCGTTGTGATGACTCGAATGGCAGCATAGGTGATGTGTATGTGATCGAAGCCAAAGAACTCTTTGTCAAATATGCTTCTTCTTGTGCCGACAAGGAGAAGATAACTTCAATTCTGATGAAGCTTTGTCAGAATGATGACTATGGAGTTCGTTCATCCTTAATGGACAGTGTAGGGCTCTTCCTTGACGAACCGATGATTCGAAAAATGATTGACGAGCTACAAATCTTGGCTGCTGAAGCGCAAAAGGATTATACTAAAAACTCCTACCTCTATATAATTGAGTCTTTTGCAAAGCAGATCAAAGATGCCAAACTGTTTGAAAATACTAGGCTTGCCATTCATGGAGAGAGTCCGCCTACCATCATAGAAATCGCTCAAGTCTACCTTGAGTGTGATGAGGTAGAGACTTCTTATGCGTGGATTCAGAAAGTACCAGAAGGGAGATCTCGTCTAAGACCAGAATATACTAAAACGCTTACTGAGATTTATACGAGACAGGGTGACATTGAAAGCTTGTCCGCACTACTCAGAAAGAGACTGAGAACTCTGCCTTGCATGGGTTACCTCCAAGAACTTCTTGATGCCATTGGAGAGGAGAACAGGGAGGCTGTCATTACGGAAGAGATAGAGTACATGTTCAATGATACTTCGCTGCAACAAAGCAACCTATCATTCCTACTTGATTGTAAAAAGTATGATGTGGCTGAAACCTATCTGTTTGCAAGGGGTGATCAGCTT
>CAYXYD010000013.1:0-25111 GCA_964469205.1 uncultured Sphaerochaeta sp.
AATCATCCAAAGCCTGTCGTCTATACCTTGAAGCTAGCCAGTTTTGCAACATTTGCTCTTGGGAATGCAAAGAAAAACATATTGAACAATCCAATATACTACCTTTGGGCAGTCGGGCCTTCTCAAATGCATGGGCTGAAAAGCATGTATCACCTTTGACAGTAAAGTGAAGCTCACGGGGATTTTTACCGTTTGTCTTATTCCCATCATTTTCTGCTATCGGATGACATGGTAATACCTCAAGAAAGGGCTCAGATGAATTAGAGATATCACAGGAATGGGTGATAACCAGAAGATAGGGGACTCCAGAAAACATGCTTTCTAAACCTGCAATCTCTACGCTAATCAAATCACCCTGTCTCATCCAGATACCCCTCTTCTATTTCAGATGTGCCGGAACACTGAACGCTTCATTATTAAAGTTTTTTCGGTGACCAGAAGAATCTGGAACGGCTGAAATCCGTTGTTTGGTACGTTCTCGCTGTTGCAGTTCTACTTGGCAGAAGGTTTGAATTCTTTCATCATTGAGTTCATCATTTGCCAGTAATTCTTTGAAAGTCTTTCCTCTACTATCTCTTCGTTTAAGAAGTGTGGAACAGGGAATAGACAAGCCAAGATTGCGTATCGTCTCAATAGTCCTTTGCAGGAGGAATACACGTTTCATCAGCAACTCAGAATTTCCAGAAGGTTCATTACCCGAAAGATATGAATATACAGTAGGGCGTGAAACTCCCAGCATCTCTGACAAATCAGAAATACTAGCTCCCAGCACCTTTTTGGCACGTGTGAGTACATCCCCAGTTGCCAACACTTCCTCTTTCTGTGTTTCCACAACATTACTTATCGCTTTTTTACATGAGGATAACAAATACTCAAAATAAAAACGCCAGATCATATCATCTAGTGAATCATTGTTTAGAGAACTAGCATCTTGTGAAACTAAGCTGGTTACTCCTACCCCTTGAGGTATAATGGAGTATTGAGATCCAAGTGATATTATGTGCATATTTGTCATACTTAATTCCATTCCTTTTTTGCTTTTTCGGACAACGCATCAAAAAACACTCTCTCACAACCTTGGTTTAATTGTATGCTCAACGCAACAAGAAGTGATTCTGTCATTTTGACCGAATTGAGTAATATGAAGTGATCAATATCCAGTTGAGTTACGAGCTTGTCTTTCTGAATTACTGGAGCTTCAATCATGGCAATATCAGGTGGAACAAAGAGCCCCTGATTATTCTGTAGCAACTTAACTACAATATTACCCACCATCCCATCTGACAGGTGTGTTACGACTTGGGCAAAAGACGAATAATTTTCTGGAAAACGCGGGTCAACTATATCTTCTGGTAATACTATGCCTGCATAAGAGCTGGTCAGATATGTTCGCCAATCTTGGTCCTCGATAGCATTGAGATAACGCAAGCCTAGGGACTCAAAAACTCCTGACTCATATAACCCAGTTATATGTGCAAACATGTTGAATAGTCCAAAAAAACGCTTCTGGAATGCTTTAAAGTGATCGTAAGTAGTAACTTGGAACGCAATCGAAGACTTGGTAATAATGACCAATTCTTGCTTTGTAATCCCATAAAAAAGCCACTGCGACTCTTTCTTCAACTCAGGATTTGGCCCTCCCTGAAACTGGAAATTTGTTACTTCCCGCTCTTGAAAATGCGGAAGCTTTGACTTACGGAAGTGATCTTGAATCAAGGGAATATACTCTCTCCCCATAAGCTCAATCGGAGAGAACCGAATAAGAAACAAACAGACTTTTAAAGGAGATTTCCTAAGTATTACTTTATCCATATGCCAGCATCCTCCGAGGTCAGTTTACACTTTTCTTTACACTCTTGCAAGAAAAAGCTTCAGGGTTCAAGATAAAATACGAAAATTTCGGTAAGTATTCCCATGCTGTTCAAAGCAAAAACCCAATCCAGAGGTTCAGCATAAACCTCTGGATTGGTGATCATAGGAGTATTAAAAACTTTAGCTTAATTCCTTTTTCTTACTTTGAGATCATATTGCTATGGAATTGAGCCCTATCAAGCAGCCTTGTTGAACGCCTTGTGCACCACCAAACCAAGGAAAAACAGCACGATACCTCCTACAAGGAAAAGGATCGGCATCAGTTTCATCTCGGAGAAGGTGAAGCTTATGATATTCTGGAGTGTTGAAGAGTCAAGCGGTAGCGATTCAAGGTCGGCTCCTGACAGACGCTCCATGTTGCTGAAATTTGAGATATAACTGATTAGGCCAAGGAAAATCCCCCCAGTCAGAACAATACTCACGCCAAACCATTGTAAGCCCCTACCAACTTTCCAGAACACTATGCAAAGCACTAGGAATACGATAATGACGCCCCAAAAAAGAATCCCGAACAAAGTATCCATGGTCCCAAGATAACCAACGACCATATCTAGGGTTCCGGGAGCCATTTCATCTACAACATCTGCAATTACCAATGATTCGGGCAATCCTAATGTATCTACAATCTGTTCCGCTATCATTGGAACATAGGCGCGTGGCGCACCAAACATCGCAAACAATTCGGCATCTGTGAGCTTCTCCAATCCTGTAGCGATGTTTTGTTCTATCTCATTGAGTTTGCCCTTGAGCTCTATAACCGCACTGAGAGAAGCTTTTTCCCCATTGAGCAGGTCCACCACATCATCGGTGACCATCACAGTCTGTTCTTCGATCCACGCTTCATCCAACGCGTCGGTTATTGCTGTGGAGATGAGTGCCACTTGTGTGTCCACTGCGGCCTTCTCTTTGGGGTCGGTCACAGGAGAACCACCGGTCAGGCCTTCACGCACGATTGGAGGGATCATGTTTTCAAGTTCCCCATGAACCGTGGCAGATATTCCATAATCGCCTACTACTGAGCGATAGTACTGTTGGTCCAACAACGTCTTGTTGATACCGCTGTACATCATGAATCCCATCCCATACACGATGAATACTATCGTAAGCAAAATCAGAACAATGAGTTTGAGTGTTTTCACAAGTTTCTCCTTCTAGGCAAAGTGAACATTCATTTCATCAATTGAATAATGAATTCCGGACCAAGTGTAGATACCAAATCAATTACATGGTGAAGCGATTGGGGCCACAAGTCAAGAAAAAACGAAAAAGGGGAGACCAAACCGAAACTAAAGGAAAAGTCCGGGAATGACTTTGAAAGGTAGGTGACTAGGAGAGAACCTTGCTATCCGGGGTGAAAAAACAAGGCCAGAGGAACATGCATGATCCTCTGGCCTAGTGAGTATAGTAGTATCAGTATCCCTATCGCAAACTCCAGCCTAATTGCTTTTGCTAGCTTAAGGATTGCTACGCGCTCTTTTGCTTTGTTCTACAGACCTATCGCTTTGTCAGCTCTTCAGCCTTCTTTTCGATATTCTCTGCAGTAAAGCCAAAGACCTTAGCCAGGTAATCGAGCTTTCCTACCTCTCCAAACTGCTCTCCGACAGAGATGAAGTCCATGGGCACAGGATCAGTCGTTACCAAAAATCCTGCAATAGCCTCACCTACCCCACCAGCATAGCGCCCGTTCTCACAAACAAGCACACGCTTGCAGCGTTTGGCAACCTCTGTGATGAGCTCATAGTCGAGGGGTCTGATGGTATGCAGGTCAACCAAGGTGGCTTTGATGCCCTTCTTGGCAAGAGCCTGTACAGCCTTAGTTGCTGCATTGACCATGACCTCTCCTGTTGCAATGATAGCCACATCCTCGCCCTGGGCGAGTTCGATGCCCTTGCCCAGTTCAATCTTGGTACCGACAGGATAGCGATGGCTCGCTCCCTTTCTGGCAGCACGGGTGTAGGAACTCTTGTTCAGGTCATAGGCCTGCCTCATAAGCTCATAACAGCTCTGGGCATCACTTGGGTCTATGATGGTGATACCGGGGATCTGCCTGATGAGGGCGATATCCTCAAAGGGCATGTGGGTCCCACCGTTGAGCTGGGCAGTAATGCCAGGGTCGCTACCGATTACGTGGACCACCTGACCGGTATACCCTACTGAGAGGAAAAACTGGTCATAGGCCCTTCTGGATGCAAAGCAGCCAAAGGTATGGGCATAGGGAACTAGGCCCATGGAAGCGAGGCCCGCGGCCACGCCGATCATATTTGCCTCTGCGATTCCACAGTTGAAGAACCTGTTGGGAAATACTTTACAAAAAGACTCTGATCCTAGGCAGCTGGCAAGGTCTGCATCGAGCATGACCACCTCGGAGTGCTCTAGCGCAAGGTCATTGATGGCCGCCATGACGGAATCTCTCATATTAGCAATAGTGCTGGTATCTCTCATATCTTTCCTCCTTCACGGACATAGAGGTCTTCTATAGCCTTGGTGGCAGCCTTCGAGTCGAATGCCATGCTGTGATTGGCCGTAGTAGCTTCACCAGGGGCAAAGCCATAGGACTTCACCGTATCCATGATGATCATGCTGGGGCGGTCAAGGACAGTCTTTGCAATCTGGACAGCTCGGTCGATCTGAGCAAAATCGTGTCCGTTGATACGCTGCACATGCCAGTTGAACCCGAGCCAACGGGTATCGATGTTCTCCATGCTGATAATGTCGGAGGTGTAGCCGTCAAGCTGGAGGCGGTTGAAGTCAGTGAAGGCTATCAGGTTGCCTAGCTTCCACTGTGCTGCAGTTGCTGCCCCTTCCCAGATCTGGCCTTCCTGGCTCTCACCATCGCCGATTACGACAAAGGTGTTCGCTTCGATATTGCGGATCTTCTGACCCAAGGCTATGCCGACAGCGGCACTGAAACCCTGACCCAAGGAACCGCCGGTGAAGTCGATGCCAACTGTCTTTTTCATATCGCAGTGGCTGGGAAGGTTGGTTCCACCCTGGTTGAGTGTCTTCAACTCTTCTAGAGGGAAGTAGCCTTTGCTTGCAAGCGTTGCATATACGGCAGGACCAGCATGGCCTTTCGAACAGACAAAGCGGTCACGATCTTCTTTCTTGGGATTGGAGGGGTCAACCCTCATCTCATGGTAGTAGAGGTAGGTAAGCAGTTCCACAATAGACATGCTTCCCCCAATATGGCCTGATCCGAAATTACCAATCTCTTCGATGGTGAGTTTCCGAATCTCCAAAGCTACCTGCTTCAGTTCTTTTACATCAAGCATTGCTTTCTCCTTTTATTTGTTCATATATTTCATACGCATCAGCTGTTCACATCGCGCATCATCCAATGTAGAGACATCATAGCCATGACTAGCCATTTGTATCGCTATGGTGGTCATCTGGGCGGCACGCTCGAGTAGCTCCATCTTGTCAAAGGCTTCGAGTAGCGTTTTGCCTAGGGCGACAGCCCCATGGTTCTCCAAAAGGAGGACCGAGTGGTCAAAAGCCTGCATGGCTACCTGTTCGGCTAGGTTTACCGTACCCATCAGGCGGTACGCAACCATTACAGGCTTTTCAAGGATAAAGTATGACTCAGCTATCATGGTGGTGTCAATGGCACACTTGCCGCCTTTGGTGATGGCGGTGAAGGCTGAGGTATAGGTAGGGTGGGCATGGACGATGGCACGACAGTCTGGTCGGGCTATCAAGGTGAGGCGGTGCATCTCTGTCTCGATGCTCAAGGGCAGGTCCGGGGTAAGGTTCTTCCCTTCCATGGTCACCACAGCGATGTCCTCAAAGGTAAGCAACCCTTTGTCCAAGGCGGAGGGGGTAATGCAGAATAGTTCATCGCTAATGCGCAGGCTGATGTTTCCTCCGCTGGCAGTGGTGAGCTGACGATCATACAGGCGGGTCATGAACGCGGCGACTTGCCTGCGTTCTTTCTCATATTGGCTGATATTCATGCGCCGAGTATAGCACGCATTGCGCCAACTGTTAAAGCTTCATTAGCTATATACCTTGAGGAGGGAAGGCCGTTTTGCTACAATGGGCCCTGTTCTAGCAAAAGAGGAGACATAAGAACATGCGCATGTCCAAATTATTTTCCAAAACCCTTCGTGAGGCACCAAACAGTGCTGACAGCAAAGGGTATGAATATCTGCTTCGTGCAGGATTTATCCGCCAGATGGGTGCCGGGGTCTTCTCGTTGCTACCTTTCGGGTTCAATGCGACCAGGAAGATCAGCCAGATCATCCGCGAAGAGATGGATGAGATCGGGGCCCAGGAACTTCTGATGCCTCTTGTAAACACCGCAGACATTTGGAAAGAGACCGGTCGTTTCTACAGCATCGACAGGGAAATGAGCAGGTTCGTCGACCGGGGCGGAAGAGACATGGTACTTGCCATGACCCACGAGGAAGCCGTCACCGATATCGCCCGTGGTGAAATCGACAGCTACAAGCGCCTTCCCCAGCTGGTCTATCAGATTCAGACCAAATGGCGTGACGATCCCCGTCCCCGTGCAGGGCTCATCAGGGTACGTGAGTTCACCATGAAGGACAGCTACTCCTTTGACCGTGACCAGGAAGGCCTGGATATCCAGTATGCCAAACACTACAAGTCCTATTTTAGGATCTTCAGCCGTTGTGCTCTCCCTACGATTGTAGTAAGTGCTGACAGTGGCATGATGGGTGGCAAGATCAGCCATGAGTACATGTACCTCTCCACCATCGGAGAAGATACCATCATTACCTGTAGCAACTGTGGCTACACTGCCAACCGCCAGATAGCGACCTTTAAGAAGACCTATCATCAGGAAGAGCCAAAGCCACTTGAAAAGGTGCTTACCCCCGATTGCAAGACCATTGAAGATCTTGCCCTATTCCTCAAGATTGAAAAATCCCAGACTGCAAAGGCTGTCTTTATGGTAGGGACGTTCATCGATGACGAAAACGGGGAAGAGGAAGAAAAACTCATAGTCGGCGTCATTCGTGGAGACTTGGACGTTGAAGAGAACAAGCTGCAGAACGCAACAAAGGCCAACGCACTGCGCCCAGCACACCCAGAAGAGATCGTTGCAAAGAAAATGGCCCCAGGCTATGGATCGCCCATCGGGGCATCTGCTGATGTCATGGTCATCGTTGATGATTCGGTTGCAAAGAGCAACAACCTCGTTGCCGGTGCAAACGAAGACGGGTACCACTTCTTGAACACCAACTTCGAACGTGATTACAAGGGCATTGTAGCTGACCTTGCAAGTGCCACCGCGGGATCTCCCTGTCCGAACTGCTCAACTGCCCTCTCCGCATCCAAAGGTGTGGAAGTCGGTAACATTTTCCAACTGGGAACCCGCTACAGCGAAGCGATGAACTGCTCCTACCAGGATGAGGCTGGAGTCAGGAAGCCTGTTATCATGGGATCTTATGGTATTGGAGTCGGAAGACTTCTGGCCTGCCTTGCAGAGGAGTATGCCGATGAACAGGGTCTTGCCCTGCCCATAACCGTCGCTCCCTACCAGATTCATCTGGTAAGCCTGGTAAAGGATGCCGAAGTGGTTGAAGGGATCTACAAGGATCTGACCTCCAGTGGTATCGAGGTGCTCTATGATGACCGCAAGGAGTCAGCCGGGGTGAAGTTCGCTGATGCTGACCTCATCGGGCTTCCTATCCGCATCACCGTAGGCAACCGCTCACTGAAGGAAGGAAAGGTTGAGGTAAAGCTGAGAAGCAATCTTGACGAGACCCTCTCTTACGACCTGAAGGGCATTGCTTCTGAGATGAAGGCTCTGGTACAGAGTCTCACCGATGCCATCAACGAGAAGATTGTTGAGCCAGAGTGGGATAAGGAAGCGAAGTAAGAAATAACCTCAGAAAAATAGAGAGAACAAGACTAAAAAGGTAGGGGGGATTCACGATGGAATCCCCTTCCTTATACCTTTACCCTGTTCTCTCTTTACCGTCTTCCCTATTTCTAGGAAGCAGTGGCTATACTATCAGTGTGCGCCCATCTTCTTAAGCTGGGTTACAATGTAGGTGCGTTTGGCAGCCTTGGCATACTCGATGACCGAGTGGCCTTGGTAGTCACGTGCATTGATATCGGCTCCTGCCTTCAGCAACTCTGAAATTACGCGGGTCTCTTCATTGGAATTCACTGCCAAGATGAGGGCCGTCTCGCCAAGATAGTTTCTTGCATTGAGGTCGGCTCCTGCTTCCAGAAGAGTGGCTATCACCTTAGGGCTTGAGCTTGTATTGGCAGCAAGATGCAGGGCGTTGGAGCGGTACTTTGGCTCAGCTTCCTGTATGTCTGCCCCTGCTTCAAGCAATGCCTTTAGGACATTCACTGAAGAGTTGTATTGTGCAGCAAGCATGATAGGGGTGAGACCCCACTCATTCTGTGCGTAAATGTCAGCCCCTTCTGCTAGAAGTGACTTTACGTCTTTGATTTTTGTAGCAGTTATAGCGGCGGCAAGCAGCTTCTTGTTCAGACTTTCAATATTTTTGGCCATAGTAAAAAATCTCCTTACTCATTAGTTCAATTACTTTTATCTAGTTGTATTATCTCAATTATCCAGCTTATTGTACAGGGCAGTGCAATATAATTGACATAAACCAAGAATTTGTATTTAAAATGTATCCTTTTCAATTTGCGTAGCAATACAGGTTTGTTGTATGATGAAGCCATGTTGACAAAAGAAATTATCCAGCAAGTACCTAAAGTCGAACTGCATGACCACCTTGATGGAGGTCTGAGGATCAGGACCATCCTGGAATTGGCAAAAAAAGACGGGGTTTCCCTTCCCTCTGAAGACGAACAAGAACTGCAAGCCTGGTTTGTACGTGGATGCAAACAGAAAAGCCTTTCACTCTACTTGGAAACATTTTCTGTTACCACCAGTGTCATGCAGACAACAGAGGCACTTGAACGAGTCGCCTTTGAGGCTATAGAAGATCTGGCCAAAGAGAATGTCTGCTATGCTGAGATCCGCTTTGCCCCCAACCTGCATCTGGAAAAGGGCCTTACCCCTAAAGACGCCGTCCAAGCTGTCCTTGATGGCCTGGATCGAGGGAAAAAGAAGACCGGCATGCCCTCAGGTCTCATCCTCTGTGCGATGCGCAACCATAGCCCGGCCCTCTCCCTTGCCACAGCAGAACTTGCAGTAGCGTTCTGTGACCGAGGAGTTGTAGGCTTCGACTTGGCAGGTGATGAAAGCGGCTATCCACCGAAGAAACACCTCCAAGCCTTCCAGTATATCCGCAATAAGAACTTCAACATTACCATCCATGCAGGGGAAGCCTTTGGAGTCGAGTCCATCTGGCAGGCTGTGCAACTCTGCGGTGCCCTTAGGATAGGGCATGGGACTCGCCTCATTGAGGACATGAGTCTCGAAGGAAACCATATCGAGGAGACAGGTTCCTTGGCGAACTTTATCCGCGACCGACGCATTCCTATGGAGATGTGTCTTACCAGCAATATCGGAACAGGAGTGGCACCAGACTATGCGCATCACCCCTTCCCCATCTTCTTCCGCAACCAATTCAGGGTATTTCTCTGTACTGACAACCGCCTGATGAGTGACACCACCCTCACGCACGAGATGGAGATTGCTGTTGAGTACTACAACCTGACCTTACGTGATTTGGAGAAGATAACTATCAATGCGATGAAGTCAGCCTTCATACACCACGACGAAAAACTGAATATAATCTATACAGTGATCAAGAAAGGGTATCAGGAAATCCGCACACAGTATGGGTTTCTGGACTAGCGCGAACGCTTGAAGACATCTATCGGATTGATCTTCATCCTTATGCGACAGTAGAGGAAGGCAAACAACAACCCACTGAGGTGGGTCAGGTGCGCTACATTTCCGCCTCTGCTAAAGACCTGGCTATAGAGCTCGATACCTGTATAGAGGATGACCAAGGTGGGAGCTCGCAAGGGTATGAGGCCAAAGACGAAGATCCTAGCAAAGGGATAGAATACGGCAAACATTAGCAGCACCCCGTATATTGCCCCAGAAGCTCCGACGAGGATGACGTTGGTCCCGGCTAGGAGATAGCTGATAAGACTTATGATACCACTGAACAGCCCTGCCAGGAGGTAGAAGAGAAGAAACTCCTTGGTCCCTACACGTTGCTCAACCATGGTTCCAAAGAGATAAAGACTTATCATATTGAACAAGAGATGGGAAAATCCCCCATGGACAAACATGTAGGTGAAAGGCTGCCAGATGTACCCACCCAACACAAAGGAAGGGATCATGGCCAGGTAGTAGGCACTACGGGGGTAGATCAAACTGGTAAGCAGGTATACCAAAGCATTGATGATCACCAGCTTGAGGGTGACATTCGTATAGGAGTTATTCTTAAATCTCCGGTTGAGGATATTTTTCTTGTTCATGCACATAAAATATAGAGCAAATGGCCCTTCGTCAATTGTGTAAGAACTGCACGAATACCTTACGTGTGAAATTTTTACACAGTTAGCCAAGATACAACCTACAATGGGACGCCCCAGAGCCATATAAAAGTTGGCACGCTCCTTGCATGTGTATTAGTACAGAGCAACAGTTTTTTCATACTCCTCCTTTTACAACGACAGGGTGCCAAGAAGATATCCCAATCCACTTCTGGCACCCTCCTTTTGTCTATTCACCTCCACTAAAAAAACAACTGAAACCAGATAAAACACCATACTCACACAAACCACACGTAAAACATGTAACTCTTTATTGTTTCACTCAAGTTCAAGAGTTGCTACAATACATACTAAAAAGAAGTCCTCCTTTTCAGATACAAAGAAAAAGACAGCTACTAAGGATTGTATATGAGCATACACGCACTATTCCATCCTCCTATATTTCAGGGCAGAGGCAAAAAGAAAAACTATTTTGAAGGCTGGTACTTCAAGATGGCCAAACAGGACGAGGTCATCGCCCTGATACCCGGTATTGCAATGGGCTCTGAGCGTCACTCATTCATTCAGGTCATCAGCAGCCGGGAAGGGAGAAGTTGGTATGTCCGTTTTCCCTATGAGGCTTTCAAGGCTGAGAGAAAGGTGTTCTCTGTCTCTATTGGGAACAATCACTTTTCACTCGATGGCATCTCCATCGACCTTCAGTTTGAGGACCTCAGTCTCAAAGCTGAGGTAAAAAACCTCTATCCTACCCCATTCCCCGTTACCCTTCAGGCACCTGGAATCATGGGTTGGTATGCCTATGTCCCCTTTATGGAGTGCTTTCATGGGGTGGTATCCATCCACCATAGCCTAGAGGGGTCTATATCGCTCAATGGCAAGAAGACTGATTTTACCGGAGGGACAGGCTACATAGAAAAGGATTGGGGCTCCTCCTTTCCTTCTGCCTGGATCTGGATGCAGGCTAACTGCTTCCCCTCCGACAAGGTCGCCTGCATGCTCTCTGTGGCAAAGATTCCCTTTTTGGGTAGAACCTTCCAAGGGTTCCTGGGATTCCTGAAGATCGAGGACAAACTTATCAGATTCGGCACCTATACAAGAGCTAAGATCGTCAAGTTGGAACAGGATAGCAAACATGCCACGATCATCATCCGCCAAAAGAAGTATCTTATTACTTTTGTAGCCACCCTTGGTCCTGCTTCCCACCTGAGCGCTCCCCGTCAAGGCAATATGGAACGGACAATCCTAGAGAGTGTCATCGGAACCGTTGAGGTGACCCTCAGGAAAAAGGATGGAACCCTCCTGTTCCAGGAAACAGGCAACATGGCAGGAATAGAGTTGTCAGAAGCAGCAGAACTACAAGGATAACAATTGTCTACAGTTTTACTGGGCAAGGTGTGAAGAAAGAGACGAGTGTTACTTATTTTCACAGAGGGTTTCTTTGTATTTGATGATCAACTCTTACTTCTAGCAATATATGTACACTTATAGGGCTGTATTGGCAAGTTGGCACGGCTATTGCATTCTAGTTGGTGAATAGAGCAACAGTTTTTTTCAAACCTCCTTAAAGTGTGATTTCTTAGGTGCCAGCGAATCTCTCTCCCCACCCCATAATAATTCGCTGGCACCTTCTCTTTGCCCTTCCGGGTCGACCATCTTTTTGATATAGTCTTATATATGGCTACTAGCAGAAGGGATCGTGCAGACTCCTATACCAAACGTGCACACAAAGAGGGCTACCCTGCCCGTTCAGTCTATAAGCTGGAAGAGATCCAGAAGAACTCCAAGATAGTAAAGCCCGGGGATAATGTGCTCGATGTCGGAGCCGCCCCAGGGTCGTGGACTCTCTATACCCATAGGGAACTGCTGAAAGGAAAGGGAAGGATCATAGCTGTTGACCTCAACCCCCTTAACCTCGATCCGGTCCCCCCTACCGTAACAGCTTTTGTAGGTGATGCATTCAGCAAGGATATACGCTCTCTATTGGTAGAGAACGGCCCCTATGATGCCATTATCAGTGACGTTGCCCCTATGACGATGGGAAATCGTGCAGTCGATACCGCCCGTAGCGAATATCTGACAGAGCAGGTGATATTCCTAGCAAAGGAGCATCTGAAGGAGCATGGGAATCTGGTGGTGAAGATTTTCCAAGGTGGTGGCGAGGTTGAGATCATCAGGGAGATGCGCACCTTCTTTACCAAGGTGAAGCCCTTCAAGCCCAAGGCTTGTAGGGATGATTCCTTTGAGATCTATCTGATAGGGTTGGATAAGAAGAGGGTATAGATGCTATGCATCTGAATCTAATGGAGATATACACGATGAAACTGGTAATCATAGATGGTCAGGGCGGCAGCTTGGGAAAGGCTCTGGTAGAAGCGATTAGAAAAGGTCACCCTAATCTTGAGATCCTAGCCATAGGCACCAACAGCATGGCAGCGAGCGCAATGCTCCGTAGCGGCTCAAGTGCCATTGCAACAGGTGAGAACCCTGTGGTGGTAGCCTCTCGTGACGCTGATGTCATCATAGGACCCCTAGGCCTCATCGCAGCAGACTCCCTGCATGGGGAGATCACCCCGATCATGGCTTCTGCTGTTTCCCAGAGCAAAGCCCACAAGATTCTCATACCCATCAGCAAATGCAACATATCCATTGTGGGAAAGCAGGAGCTTCCCCTTGGGGAAATGATTGATCTTGTGGTGGAGGAACTGACTTCGCTACTGAAGTAGCTTTACACCCAGGTTTTGAAGAATTCAACAGCCTTCAGCTGTTTCTCAGCGGGGAAACAGAAAACACTCGGCAAACTAAACCACAGGGAAGGAGCGAAGCTTATTCTTGTAACAGCTGAACTGCCTGCACTACATATGCAAAAGCCTCAGCATCAACCTTTCTTATCGATGAAAGCTTCGCAAAGCTCGACATTCCGATGTTGGCTGCAGCAAAGCTGAAGGGATTAGTAACCTTCTTAAATTTTTCACCTTTCAACATACACGCAGCCATATACATAACCTTGCAAGCAGAAGAGACCGCCTTTTCTGCATTAAACCGCTCACCATATATATGACTGGCGATACCCCTGATTCCAGCTAGATAATACGGATATTCCTCATTGAATAATTTACCCCGACTAGCGATACAAGTTGCAGCGGCAATGGTATCCTGCAATACCTCCTCTGCTGATATCGACAACCCCCTATATGCAAGTTCGGCCAAAACAGTAGCCATGAAGGAAGTATATGCATCATCAAAGTTATCGTGTACGTCGATGAGCGTAGCGACATCATACAGTTGCTTAATGATCTCCAATTCCTTGTCTACACCAAAACTTATACCTGTTGTATGTGGGGCGAATGCCGTAAGTTTATCACCAAGAATACAATTGATACTTGGCATCGTCACCTCAGCATACGGCTCGTTCGTCAGCAAAAATTCATGAGCAATTTTTCTTTTAACAAGAGTACAGTAATGGTTCTGCTCATAGAGAATATCCAATAGGATGAAGAATTGTTTTTCTTGTACGGGTGAATCATAGGTAAATTTGAAGTGGCTCTTTTCAATATTATTCTTACCCTTTCTATGCTGCTGTTCCATGTTCTGGAAGGGAAAAATTATTGCTGCTGCTTCAAGATAGTGCTGCACATCTGTTCCTGGCTCGACAATGATATCAATATCAGTTGACAATCTGCTTGGTTTTTCAAGTAGGAGCAGCAGGCTTGTACCGCCCTTGAAGATAAACGGCATTCCGACTTGTACAAGCGCTTCTAGCAGTGCCAATGCATACATACATCTTTCAAGGATGGATATATCCACATTTGTTCTCCCTCGTATTTTCTTGATATGCTCAAGCGTGAAACTATCATTCATCAACATATATTCAGTCCTCCATCAAGAGTTCTATGGTCGTCTTGTCCCTTAGGAAATCAGACAAGGCCTTCGCCTTGTTCCTTCTTCTTGCATACCTGAACATTGCAGCCTGATTTACCTGATATTTGGCAAACATCTCCTCAATCGCCGACGGATAGTCGCCTTTTGAAACCATCAGTTTTTTGTTTGCAAACAGATCTACAATCAGCTTCTCCAAGGAGACCTGATACCGCTCATTCTTTACTTTGGGGGCTTCTGTAACCAGACGATCGATGATGATCCCATCATCCACACCATATTGCAATATCTCTTGAGCTGTTGGCCGTAGCAGAGCCTTGCCAGGATATTTCTCGAAAAGCTCTGAAAACACGAAATCACACCCCTCATGCTCGACCTCAAGAAATATCGTGTTATGCGCCACCAGATGGTTGAAAAATTCATTCAACCAGGAAAGCTCCCAGACTCTGCAGTCAAGCAACGGAAATTGGTTTTCCATGAAGTCAATCACCATCTGTGCCGTCTTGGAATATGTACCTGTGTAGATGGGCTTCTTTTGTATCCTATCAACCTTCCTGTATTGATTGCGCCCAAGGCTGACAATCAAATCAGAACTGAGCAACACACCCATCAGGTTCCGAAGTTGCGTCTCTCTAAACTTAGAATCAACAACTTGTGCTGCATGCAAGAAGTGTTGCCTTGTGTATATGCCATCAGGCATTTTGTGGAGTAGTTCGAGTGTGTTCATCAGTATTACCTCCAAAGCCATTTCGGCAATTTTTGTTTTTTTTGCCGTTATGGCTGGTAATTCAGTATAGTACCAAACATTGTAAAAGTCACTAGCCGTTTCGGCAAATTTTCTATTTTTTGCCGTTATGGCTGGTAATTCTTGTGCAACCACTACTCATATACGTGGATGTACCATACAAAACAACTACGAGGATGAATTACATTTTCCTTTGTTGACACACTCCCCTCCCACTCTGTAAGATAGTTGCAACAGAACCCCATGAAGGGGTTACTAAGAATTACTGATTGATTTACTGATTGAACAATTGATTTGATTATATAAAAGAACAGCCATGAAGGCATAAAAGGAAATATCTCCTTTTCGCTTTTGTGGCATATTTTTTGTCTTTGGAGATGTCGTGGAACCTTACAAACAACCGCTTAAAGATAGCCTCACACTCTGTGTGTATAACAACGATACGCTCATATTCTCTGATGAGGGAAGGTGGCTGACACCGCTCTTTGCCCTAGAGGAGTTCCTGCATACTTATGAAGGAGACAGGAGTAACCTTGCAGCCCATGATACGGCAGCAGGAAAGGCTGCTGCCATCCTCATGGTGCGCATGGGCATCAAGCGCGTACATATCAACTTGATGAGTGAGCTTGCCCTCACCTACTACGAAACCAATGGAGTTGAGGCTTCCTTCGAAAAAAAGATTGAGAAGCTTGCCTGCAAGACTGAAGCCTTGCTGGAAACACTTACCGACCCTGATGAGATGTACCGCCTCCTAAGGATGCGAGCCAAACTGGTGAGGGGGGTCTCTGTAGAGTTACAGGATGCTTGTTTTGGCTATGGTGGTGATCTTCTGTTTTCCAACCTCAATGTAACGCTACCTGAAGGAGAAAGGCTCGTCATCCAAGGGGACAACGGAAAAGGAAAGACCACCCTGCTTAAAATGCTGATGGGCAAGCTCGAACCTACCAGTGGAAAAGTCCTTATCGATGGTGTTCCCCCTTCACAGATAAAAAACAGGACCATAGGATATATCAAGCAACAGCAGACCCAACAGCAGTTCCCAGTATCCGTGAGGGAGGTGGTGAGTATGGCTACCGACAGCTCTCTTTCCAAGGAACGGCAAAAGTGGGAGATCGACACAGCCTTGAGACGGGTGGGGATTCAAGACCTGCAGGGACGTAACTTCTACACACTCAGCGGTGGAGAGAGACAGAAGGTCTCCCTTGCCCGTTGCCTCTGCCAAAAGGCGAGGCTCCTGCTCTTAGACGAACCGACTTCCTTCCTTGATGCAACTAGCAGGAACGCCCTGGTGGAGACCATCAAGGCACTGACACTCAACGAGATGCCTACCATCATAGTGGTTACCCACGACAAGCAGTTGGAACAGGACCTTGCCTGGCCTACCCTCACCTTAGGATCAAAAGGGAGTGAGGGAATGGGACAGGGAAATAGAATAGAAGTAAGAGGAGAAATCAATGGGTGACCTCCTCTTCATGCTCAGCCTAGCCCCTGTGGCCAAAGGCTTGTTGGCCATGACCATTGCAGGTCTCTGTTTTCCTGCAGCTGGAGTAATGGTCTTACGCCTCGACCTTGTTCCAATGCGCTATATGCTTATGCATGGGGTAATTCTAGGGGGAGCCATCTCCCTTGCCTTCTCCCTGCCTCTGTTGCCTGTCAGCATTGCCCTGAACCTCCTGTTGGTCCTTGGCATGCTCAAGCTTACAAAGGACTCTTCAGCAGGCTTTGGGGTCAGCAGTGCAGCTGCTATGGTCTTTACCATGGCCATGGCTTCCATTGTCATGCATGTCTTTGACGTCCCTGCTAAGGATACTCTCCAACTGCTTTGGGGAAGTCCCTTTGCCTTGCGGATAACTGATGTTCTGGGACTGCTGGCCATAGCAATAGCTCTCACCCTCTATGTGGTGCTGAACTTCAAAAGCATCAGTGCCATCTTCTTCGACCAAGAGATTGCACAGTCGCTGGGCATGCGGGTGCAGGCCCACCATACAGCCATGGTCATCGTCATAGCCCTCGTCATTGCCTTGGCAATGAAACTGCTTGGTGCCCTCCTGATCGATGCCTTGCTTATCCTTCCGGTTCTTATAGCGGCACGCCATGCACAGAGCCTCAAGCAGCTCTTTGTCAGGTCATGCCTTGCGGGAGTCTTTGTCTCAATCTTTGGATTCATCGCGGCAGTCGCAACCGATCTTCCCCCCAGTGGGACCATCGCACTGCTTTCTGCCTTCCTCTACCTCATAGTAACAACCATAAAAAAAAGGAAAACAACATGAAAAAAATGCTTATCGTCCTCTTGTTTCTCATTCTCAGTGTAGCCCTCTTTGCAGAAGGTGCTCCTGAGAAGCTTTCCATGTCTTCTGCTTCCAGAACCATCGCCGTCATTGCCTCGACCTCCTGGACTGCCGCCTTTGCCGACCTTGGCGGAGCTGACAAGGTAGAGATCATTGCCCCAGCTTCCCTCATACACCCACCGGAGTATGAGATCACCGTCAGTGATGTGGTAACGATCGACAAGGCTGACTATTTCATCTATGCAGGGTATGAGCGGATGATGAAGAGTATGGGCGATGCCATTGGCAAGACCAATACAGATCTGGTCCAGATCACCACCGACAACAGCATAGAGAACGTAAAGGCACAGGCTGCCCTCATCGCCTCTGCCCTGAAGAGCCAGTACTACAGCGAAGACAGGGTCTATGAATATGTAGAGACTGTAGAGAACGGCAAACAAGCTGTGGCAAGGAAAGGGTTGGATAAGCAAAAGGTCTACTGCCATGCAATGCAGATTTACCTGGCAAAGGACCTCGGCCTAGAGGTAGGTGGTACCTTTGGCCCTGGACCCCTTACAGCATCACAGATAGCAGAGGTTGCAAAGGGTAGGTACGACATCATCATAGACAACATACACAACCCCATCGCTTCTCCCTTGATGGAAGTATCACCGAAAACCCGGCTGGTCGTCTGGAGGAACTTCCCTGCAACTGTGGAGAGAGGGAGCCTGCAGAAGATGGTGCAGGAGAATATTGATGCTCTGTTGAAGTAACAAAAATACAAAAGCAATGGAGCATATCTAAAACTCCATGAGGGATAAAATAACAGATCAGGCTACCTAGAGAGATCCCTCTCCTTGGTAGCCTGATTTGTTATTTTTTAGCAATCACTGTTTTTGTGAAAACACCACACATATATTACTTTGAAACTTTTCCTGAAAAAAGTTGATAGGAATCTAGTTCCTACTTACGTTTCATCATTATCGACTTTTAGTTGTTTCAATGGTATCGTTGTTAATGAGTTATCAAGTTCGTCTTTATTAAAATCGGGTTACTTTAAAGATTAGAGACATGGTAATAATTCCTGGAAAATATCGGGGTATATATGGTTAAGGCAGAACTGTTGGAACTAGTGGCTAATGGAGAGAATTCTGGAATCGAATTCAAACGAGATGATATCAGACCTGAACAATTCGCCAAAGAGATTGTTGCCTTCGCGAATTTAGAAGGTGGACGCATTCTTGTAGGAGTTGAAGATGGTGGAGCTCTAACCGGAATTCAGCGATCCGACACCCAAGAATGGATACTTAATGTATTTAGAGACAAAGTATTCCCCATGATTATTCCCTATTATGAAGAGATTTTGATAAAAGAAGGCCTTCGTGTAGGTGTTGTCACCATCCCTAGAGGAATATCCAAACCTTATGTCGTACGAAACAATGGACGTGAAGAAATATATATCAGAATGGGGAATCGTTCAGAAATTGCTTCTCGAGAGCAACAGGCTCGGCTTTTCTCCTTAGGTGGAATACTTCATGTTGAAGTGTTGCCTGTTCCTGGAACCACGTTGAAGAGCTTGGATCTTGTGCGGTTTGAATATTATTTGAGCCATGTAATACATGATGTTACGATACCCAGCAAAGACCAAGAATGGACAGACCGCCTTACAGGATTGGGACTCATGGCTGAAGATGGTTGGGGATCAATAGTATGCACTATAGCCGGTTTGGTCTGTTTTGGTAAAAACCCCTCCAAATACCTCCCACAAGCAGGCCTTAGAGTTATGGCCTTTTCGGGAGATAAGAAAGAGTATAAAGCTCTCTTGGATACAAAACTTGATGGGCCTCTGGTAGGTCGATGGGAAGATATTTCAGGACAGAAAAATTTGGTGGATGATGGATTATTGGAAAAATTCTCAAATACGATAAGGCCTTTCATTACCGAAGAGAGTAACAATATTGACCTCCATATGAGAAAAGCAACCCATATGAAGTATCCTTGGGAAGCAATTAGGGAGACAGTCATAAATGCCTTGGTCCATCGTGACTGGACACAAAGTGTTGATATTGAGGTAGCGCTGTATTCGGATCGAATGGAGATAACCAGCCCCGGAAAACTGCCCAACTCCATGACCATAGAAAAAATGCTTGCAGGCCAAAGAACCCCCAGAAATCCTCTGATTGTCGAGATAATGCGCGACTATGGCTATGTTGATGCAAGAGGCATGGGAGTAAGAACCAAGGTTGTTCCCTTGATGAAACAGATGAACAATAGAGAACCTCAATATATCCTCACTGAGGATTATTTGAAGGCGATCCTGCCTCGGTCATAAAAGATAGGTGGAATAAAATCAGGCTACCTAGGGAGATTCTTCTCCTTGGTAGCCTGATTTTTTCCATTCTCCATTTCTCGTTTTAGAAAAGGTACTTGGCATCAACAGATAACAGCATTGCACTTTTCTTCAACTGTAATACTTACCGTACTCTCCTTTCAGGAATGCAACAGTTCTCTTTGCTGCAGTCTCAGGATCAGGGAAAGGAAGGATCTCAGCGGTTGTCCACCCATTGTAGCCAATGGTGGTCAGGGCACTGAAGATCTCATCCCAGGGCATGTGACCATCACCCGGGGCATGACGGTTGGTATCTGCAAAGTGGATGTAGCGCACAAACTCCTTATTGCGGATCAAACTCTCACCAATGTAATCATCCTCAATGTTCATATGGAACACATCTGGCATCATGGTAAAGTTTTTCCTATCAACCTTCTTCAGGAGAGCCGAACATTCATCCAAATTGTTGATGAAGTCGATCTCGTAGCGGTTCACCGGTTCGAGAATCAGTTCGACTCCCTGCTTTTCGGCATGGTCGGCAACAGAGTGAGCCATATCCAGGAAAAGATCTTCACAGAGCTTGGGGTCCCGTCCACTGATGGCCCCACGGGTACGCCCGATATTGACTAATCCACCAAAGTCAGAGGCAAGGTCTATGAACCCACAAAAGGTATCATACAGTTCTTTGCGATTCTCCTTATTCTCATCGGTGAAATAGAGGTTCCTTGCTGCAAAGACCTGACCGGAAGAGACAGCACTCACTTCCAAGCTGTTATCCTTCAGCAATCTCTTCAGCTCTGCCTTGTCGACCTCATCCGGTCGCTTGAGGGCAAGCTCTACGCCATCGAAACCAAGTTCGTGGGCTTGTATTAAGGATGACTCAACACCGCGAAATACGACAAATGCATTGGGCATTGCTTCGGAACCTGCTATAGCTACTGATAATTTCATATTTTATTTCTCCAATGAGTCTTCGGTATAGGGAATCACATAGGGTCCATCGGTGATATACACGATTGACAGATCCTCTGCACTCTTTTTTGTTTGCCCTTCTATGTACGTAATGGCACCTTGTACCATCTTGGTAAAACAGTCAGGGCCCGGATTCTTCTGATCTGCCTCAGGCAGAAAACGCTTGCCGTTGATGCCGGGTAGCCCTGGCCACCAAAGCTCATCAAGGGAGGGACTGTACAGAAGCATATGGTCCTGCTCGATCCTATCAAAGACCTTTGCCCACATCTGCACCTGCCACTGCTCAGGAAGGAACGCCCAGTCGGGCGATCCTATGGTTTTCAGGAACCCCTTCGCACCCTGCAATTTCAACAAGGCCAACGTAGTAATGTAGTTGATGCCACCAACAACATTCCCCTCGTCGGTGGTATCTGCAATGATAACCAGATAGCCGTCTTTCTTCAGGACACCAAGGGAAGCTACAGCACACTTTGCACACTGGTAGTGGTTCATGCCAACAAAGCCCCCATGGGTGATGACAACGTCAGCAGCCTTGGGAGAAGGTACCTTCACCGTCTCGGAAATCTTTTTTACTGCAGCGAGATGGGCCTTATCAAGGTCTCCACTGAACACACCGGTGATATGGAAGGCATGGTCGAGTGTCACGTTGACCAGGAAGTCCACACCTACAAATTTGGCAACCTCCAGACTCTCCTCATGGACAGGATTTCCCTCAATGTTAAGATCTCTGGATGCAGGGTCAGCCATAAGGGAGACGCCATGGAAGACAAAGGTAGAGTTCTCTCCGATGAGGCCTGGACATACAGCCTTCCGCCCACCACTGGCACCTGCCATAAAATGACTCTCCACCAAGCCTGTGGCGATCTTAAGGTCTGCTTCAACGTACAGCTTGTTCACCATGATACGTGTCCCACGACTACTATCGCCAAGATAGACAAGGTTGCTATCATCCTTGCAGTCATGGTTGACTATGCGGACTCCGCTTTGGAGTACTCGCTCATCGACCATCTTCGCTATCTCACCCTTGCTCATTGCCCGGTGGGTTCCCGTAGCAATGAGTATGGTGATGTTCTTTGCCTCATAGCCTACAGCGAACAGGGTCTCCAAAACAGGGAGGAGGATACCCTCCTCGCCTTTATAGGGGACAGGCCTGGTGTTGTCGCTTATGATAATGGCAGCTTTTGCCTGAGGATTCTTTGCAAGCTTTTCTTGGGCAATAACCTTGAGACTCTTGCTATCTATGGGTTTTTCAAACGAATCCAAGATAGCTTTGCTAACGTTATTGAGAGTCTTGGGTGCTTGCATGTGTATGCTGAATGTATGTTCGGGCAGGATGAGCTCATCATAGTGTCTGCCTAAAGGGTTAGGAACGTTCATGATTATCTCCTTGTAATAAGGCACTGGGAGAACCCAGTGCCTTTACAACGATTCTACTAGATTACATCGCCTTGATAAGGGAGAGGTCCCCATTGGAAGCTGCACGAAGCAGGGGTTCCATGAAAAGATCCACATCGCCCTCTTTCATGGGAACCGGCATGTTCTGCAACTTCATTGCAAGCTGGGGATCCTTGGCAGCAGAGAGGGCACGCTGGACATGCTTCTCACCAAAGCCCGGGATATCATTGAGCTTGGTTGGAGCCTTGATGCTCTTACTGAAGGCGATCATAGCCTCTGCAACAGCAACAGCCAGAGCACTGTCCTTAAGGTCGACAATAGTCTTGTCAGCAAAACCGTGGTTCGCGAAGATGGAACCGACCACCTTCAGCTGCTTCTGGATAGCCTTGGAGTAGAGCACCGCATAGTACGGGTTCATAATTCCACAGGCAGTCCCATGGGAAACGATATCGACAAGGGAGAAGCTGGTAAGGTGAGCACCACTGGTACCACCGATCATGATGGCATAGCCACCGAGGTCGGTTGCAAGGCCGATAGCCTCACGTGCCTTCAGATTCTTGGGATCGTCGATCAGGACCTTGGAATATTGGGCAACCAGGTTGATAGCGCACTCTGCGATCTCGCGTGCCTTGTCGTAGTTAGCTTCCTTGGCACCACAGAATACCTCAAAGGTATGTGCAATGGCATCGAGGGCTCCATCGATAGTTACAGAAAGAGGCATGGTGACGGTGGTCTCATAGTCGAAAAGTGCAACGGTCGGGTTGAGGGCATTGTCAACAATGAGCTTCTTCTGCCCAACCATAGGGTCGGTGATGTTGGAGTACTTGGTAAGGTGAGCTCCACTGGAAGCTGAGGTCTGCACTGCAATGAGAGGGATAAGGGAGACCCCGGTCTTCTTAAGTGCGTTGGTCACCACATCGGTTCCAAAGTAGTGGTCGATCTCAGGGGTAACCTTTGCACCGAGACACGCAAGGGCGTTGGCTGCCTTACAGGCGTCGATCGATGATCCTCCACCAATTGCCACGATGCAGTCAGGCTTAGTATGCAGGATATAGGATTCAAGGCGGTAGACATCCTCACGAGGGGCATTGGGGCGGGCTCCTAGAGCGAGAGCCCCACCGGCAAGATCAACTCCAGATTCCTGGAGAAAGGAGACTATAGGATCTGCAACCGTACTTCTATAGGTATCGTTACACACTACCAAAGCCCTCTTCCCAAAGCCTTTGGCGATAGGGCCAACCTGATCAAGCACACCAAGGCCATGCACATAGGCATCGCCTTTCCATTCTTTGAGCAGCTCATATGCTTTCTTCATCACATCCATCTGTTCTGCCTCCCCTATGCCTAACCATACTATACTTGCCCTATTTCATACACCCTCGTTTGTTTAAGAGGCAAAGCCTCAGAGGCTCTCCTTTTTTGGTTTGCTCGGCACATAGGTAGATATGCTACAATAGGGGGAAGAGCTTACCACCTAAGAGGAAAACTGATGAATAAGAATGATATACTCACCGTCTACGGCTCGAATCCTACAAAGATGACCAAAGCTATTCTTGCGTCCATTGATTTTGCAACCCTCATCCCGAACAAAAAAGCCTCGATCGCCCTCAAGCCCAACTTGGTTGTGGCTGTCACTGCCGACAGCGGGGCCACCACCCACCCTGAGATTGTGATCACCATCATTGAGCATTTGCAGACTCTGGGGTATGGGAACATCAGCATAGTTGAGAGTGCCTGGGTCGGAGACTCCACCAAGGAAGGCTTCCGAGTCAATGGCTACAACCAGATAAGAGATCGCTACTCTGTCCCCCTTATCGATGTGAAGGACGATGAATACGTAGAGAAGACTATCGGGAAGATCACGATGGAAGTGAGCAAGACAATATTGGAAACTTATTTCCTCATCAGCCTTCCGGTCCTCAAGGGTCACTGCCAGACGGCAATGACCTGTGCCCTGAAGAACATGAAAGGATGCATATCAGACCGTTCCAAGCGGCTCTTCCATACCTTGGGTCTCCACAACCCCATCGCTGCCCTCAATGCAGTACGCTGTGCAGACCTGGTCATTGTAGACAGTCTCAATGGGGACCTTGATTTTGAAGAAGGGGGAAACCCTGTTGAGACAAACAGGATGTTTGCCACAACTGACAGCGTGCTGTGTGACAGCTACGGAGCTTCCTTGCTGGGCTTTGAGCTGAAGGACATCCCCTACATCGGCCTTGCCGAGAATCTGGGAGTTGGTAGCACTGACCTTACAAAGGCAAATATCATCCAGCTGAACGAGCCCAGTGATGAAGTGCCTGCCAAACCAAGTGGCAGGGCATCCTACCTTGCTAAGCATACAGAACCGGATTCTGCATGTTCGGCCTGCTATGGGAACCTGATCCATGCGCTGAAGCGCTTGGATGAGGTGGACCGTCTCAACGACGTCTCTGTTCCCATCTGCATTGGTCAGGGGTATAAAGGGGTTAACGATCCAGATAAAGTTGGCGTAGGCATCTGCACCAGAGGCCTGGGCAAGAGCCTGCCGGGCTGTCCTCCCAAGGCGATCGACATGATAGCCTTCCTCAAGGAACTCTAGAGCAACCCTTTAGCCAACCTATCAATATAGAGAAGGTCCTCTCGCTCAAGATGCACAAAGGCAGCTTGGGCGTTCTCTTCAAGGTGCTCACTTTTCCTCGCCCCGCAGAGTACATTCATGGTAATTGTCTGTTCCATAGTCCAAGCGATAACCAGCGTTCCTACTGAACAGGTATATTTTGTGCTCATCTCTGTAAGCTTGTCCAGCATGGAAAGGACTTGGGCCCTCTTCTCTGGCTGGAACCAAGGAATCGATGCCTTTGCAGTTCCTACCACATCACTATCAAGAGCAACTTTTCCAGTAAGGATGCCCCGTTCAAGGGGACTGTATGCCTGGAAGGTGATGTTTGCGCTATCACAGTAGCGAGCCTTCTCTAGGTTCTGCCTGCTGAGCAGGCTGAACCTCTCCTGCACCAGGGACAGATTACCAAACTTCTGATACTCCTTGACCTGATCGAGGGTCACATTGGAAGCACCGTAGGAGCATATCTTACCTTCCTGTTTCAACGCTTCCAAAACAGAGACAGTCTCTTCGATGGGGGTATAAAAGGGTTCAATCGATTGCCAGTGAGTGATTAGCAGGTCGATATAATCAGTATTGAGTCTTTTGAGGCTCTCTTCCACCTGGGCTCTGATGCTCGTAGCAGAAAGGTTTCGACGGATGGTGAC
>CAYXYD010000014.1:0-12305 GCA_964469205.1 uncultured Sphaerochaeta sp.
GATATTCTGGCTGTCGGTGTGGTAGAACGCATTGGCTTGGAGTATTCAACTATCGAACACAAAGCAACAGGCAATGGTGAGTACAAGACCAAGTTCTCATCTCCCACCCATAAGGAAGCTATTGAGCTTATTATCAAGATGCTGCTTGATTCTGACTATGGAGTCATCAAGAGCCTCTCTGAGATCGGGGCTGTAGGCCACCGTGTCCTACATGGTGGAGAGGTGTTCAAACAGTCTGCTCTGATAACCGATGAGGTTGTCGAGAAGTTGAAATCTGTCATCGTACTGGGCCCATTGCACATGCCTGCAAACATCATGGGAATTGAGGCTGCCCGCAAGGCTATGCCCGATGTTCCCCAGGCAATTGTCCTGGATACCGCTTGGCATCAGACCATGCCGCCAGCGGCATTCATGTATGCTGTCCCCTACAAATGGTATACCGACTACAACGTGCGTCGCTACGGCTTCCATGGAACCAGTCACCTCTACTGTGCAAAGAGGGCAGCAGTGCTCTTGGGCAAGGAGAACAAGGATACCAACGTCATCATCTGCCACATCGGTAACGGTGCTTCGGCCTGTGCTGTAAAGAATGGCGTCTGCGTCGATACCTCCATGGGTCTTACCCCTCTGGAAGGTCTCATCATGGGTTCCCGCTCTGGTGACATCGACCCTGCCATCATCCCCTACATGATGGACAATACCGGCATGACAGCCCACGAGATGGATAGTACCCTCAACAAGAAGAGCGGCCTTATCGGTCTTTGTGGCAGAAGTGACCGCCGTGATGTGCGTAAGGCAGCCCAGGACGGCGACCAGAAAGCTCAGCTGAGCATCGATATGGAGTGTCGCCGCCTTGCAAAATACATCGGAAGCTATGCTACTCTGCTTGATGGTCGTGTTGATGCGATCGTCTTTACTGCAGGTGTAGGTGAAATGGCTCCCCACATCCGTAAGGGTGCTTGCAAGGGCATCGAAGTCATCGGAGCAAAGCTTGACCAGCACAAGAACGAGGTCAGTTTCTGCCGTAATGGCGAGTTTGAGATCAGTTCTGATGACTCAAAAGTAAAGATCTTTGTCATCCCTACCGATGAGGAGCTGGTAATGACCGAGGATGCTTTCGCCCTGATGGAAGGCACCTACGACATCCATACCAACTTCCACTATACTTTCGAGGAAAAGGATTATAAGAACAAGGGAAGAGAACGTGACCTTGTCCTGAACATGCAGAAGAATCCTGAACTGAAGGATATTCTTGCTTTGCCTCGCTAAGGGAGAGAAAACAAAACATTATAACTAATGCTAAATATGTTTGATGGAGAAGGGACGCTTATGGCGTCCTTTCTCTTGTCTTCCCCCTATTTCCCTACCTGATCTTCGCCAAAGACCTGTAGAGCTGTGCTAGAAACGATTCATCATCCTCATCAAAGAAAGGGATGAGGACCTCTTCCTTGCTCCTGCTGGAGGGCTTAATTCCGCTTTGATACTCGTTTCGCACTGCCACATCAAAATCCTTGGAGGTTGCACTGCCATTGAGCACAGCCTTTCCAATACGGCTTGCGTCAGTTCCTATGCGTTGTATCTGCTCCAACTCCAAAGCATGGTCTGCATAAATCTGAGCCTTCTGTTCCTTAGTCAGCTTAAAGGGAGGCAGACCTTCCTCAATCAGATAGATAGCGGCAAACTTTGCCATGGCCGATCCTCGCTTCATTCCTGCCCGCTCCCAGGTCGACCAGAGACTGCCCATCGAAGCAATGTGTACCCGTTCCTCCCCAAAAAGAAGAAGGGCACGGATGGCCAAGGGAGAATCAGGTATCAAAATTTCACTCTCCCCGGTAATCTTACTCAGAAACTTCAACTGTCCCCCTTCGGTGTCATTGCGACCACTAGAGTAACGAGGATTACTCTTATCTGGGTTAAGGATGCACATCACATACCGGTTGCCGACTAGGTCGACTCCTACAAACTCTTGTGTTTTTTTACTGTTCATACCTACTATTCTACACACCTCACCCTGTTTGCATACTTATATAAGAGTTCCATCTTGCATGCCAAATGCGAAGGTGGTACCATTATCTTATGGAACATCTATTGGAAGAACTCGAGCTCTACTTCTCTGACTCCGAGCGCTGTCTGGCCTTGACCGGCAGCGGGGGAAAGACCACAGCCATGGTAAAGCTTGCCAAACAGTATGCAGAAAAAGATCTGCGGGTGTTGGTATCTACCACCACCAAACTGTTGCTTCCCAAAGACCGGGAGTATGGATGCGATACCTATTTCCTTG
Organism: uncultured Sphaerochaeta sp.; assembly: GCA_964469205.1. Classification (GTDB taxonomy): domain Bacteria; phylum Spirochaetota; class Spirochaetia; order Sphaerochaetales; family Sphaerochaetaceae; genus Sphaerochaeta. The sequence goes on from CAYXYD010000014.1 coordinate 2,282, forward strand.
ATGACAGGGCCCTATCCTACCACCCCGCCAAAGGCGAACGGGTCTTTTACACCCATGTGACGTACAAGTGTGTAGCCCCTCCCTTGAAAAACCTGGAAGCCTTGCTTGATCGTTATGATGTGATCTTGCTGGAAGCCGATGGTTCGATGGAAAAGGGACTCAAACTCCACCAGCAGCGCGACCCTGTGGTACCCTCGTTTGTCACAGGTACCTTGGCACTAGTTTCCATCAACCTTTTGGGTAAACCCTTTAGAGAGAATTGTTTTGGATCAGAGCTCTACCTGCAGGACTTCCCGGAAGAATTGATCACCCTTCCAACCTACAGCAAACTGTTGAAACATAAAGAAGGCATCCTAAAACGAGTGCAAGGCACAAGCCTTGTCCTCTGTAACCAGAGCAGGGAAGAGGATATCGATCTGTATAGAAGCCTCTCTTCTTCTGCTTCACAACCATACCCAATTTGGTTTGGCGATCTTCAGACGGACCAACTCATCTATAGGAACCCATCATGAACAAACCACTGTTTTATCGTGCAGGCGAGCTTGAAGCCACATCATCTCCCTTTGCCTTGGTGACCATCCTCAACACCACAGGTTCCGCTTCCAGAAACCAAGGCAGCATGCTGGTAGAGAAAACGGGCGCCATCACCTCCACCATTGGAGGAGGGGCTCTGGAGGCTTTCGCCATTGAAGCGGCATGCAGGGCTATCAAGGAGGGGAAAGAGGATTATTCTGTCAACTTCACCGTTGACCAAGAAGCTAAAAAAGGTGCCGGAGAAGTTTCTGTATTCATCCAAGTAGTGGAAAATGGGGAAAAGAGCCCCTTCTTTACTTTGGCCAAGGAGTGGGAGCAAAAGAGTATCCCCTTTGTATTTGGCTTTAGCCTCCAGAGCAAAAGCTCACGCTTTTTGCTCTCCTCTACGCAACAGAGTGTGGGTAGCAGTGATGAGGCTCTTTTGGACCATGCAAAAAAGAGCCTTGAAGAGGGCTTTGACAAGCGCATTGCACTAGCAGGTGCCGAACACTTCCTCACCCTACCGGTCCCCCTGACCAATTTATTACTCATCGGTGGCGGACACGTCAACCAAGCCATCGCCAACCTTGCCCATAGCCTGGGATATGGATTTCAGGTGGTGGAGACAAGAGCCGAGTATGCCACAGGTGAGCTCTTTGCCTATGCAAAGGATATTGTGGTGGCCCCCACTATTGCAGAAGGCCTAGAAAGGGTCAGCATCAATAGGTTTACCTACACCGTGGTGGCGTCTCATACCTTTGACCAGGATGCCTTAGAGCATCTCCTAGCCACTTCCACCCCGTATATAGGCATACTGGGATCGAGGCTGAAGGCAAGGATGCTGTTTGAGCGAATCATCGTACCTCCTAATCAGAAAGATAGGGTATTTTGCCCCATAGGTCTCGATATAGGAACTGAGACTCCCAGCGAGATAGCCTTGAGTGTGCTTGCGCAGATAATGAAGGAGAAGAACGGACGCACAGGAAAAGCCCTTCGCGACTTTGCGAAGAACCTGGTTGTAGTACGTGGGGGCGGAGACTTGGCGACAGGGGTCATCATGCGCCTGGTCGATGCAGGCCTACCTGTGGTGGTGCTTGAGACAGAAAAACCCACGGTGATACGAACAACAGTCAGTTTTGCCCAGGCAATGTTCGGCGGAGCTACCAAGATAGAGCTCATGATAGCCAAGCGATGCAGTGATGTAGATGAGGCTTTGGCCGTGATGCAAAGTGGTATCGTCCCCCTGCTTGTCGATCCCCAAGGCAGTTCGTTGGAAAAACTCAAGCCGATCTGCATCGTCGATGCAATCCTGGCAAAAAAGAATCTGGGTACCAATATAGATGACGCCCCGCTGGTCATAGCCCTAGGACCTGGCTTTACCGCAGGCAAGGATTGTCATGTGGTCATAGAGACTAAGCGTGGACATAGCTTGGGAAAAGTCATCAGGGAAGGAGAGGCCATAGCTAATACCGGTATTCCCGGCATCATCGCAGGCTTTGGACGCGAGCGCGTCATCCACAGCCCTGCACAGGGAATTTTCACCAGTGATCACAAAATCGGAGATCTGGTAACCCTAGGCGAGGTCATTGCCCATGTGGGAGAGACACCTGTCTATGCATCCCTCGATGGCATGATCAGGGGCCTGCTCAACAATGGCCTCAGTGTCCCCACCGGCTTTAAGATCGCAGACATCGACCCACGAGGTCTGGAAGCGGACTATACCACAGTCAGTGAAAAGGCCAAGGCTATCGGTGGCTCGGTGTTGGAGGTATTGGACGGATTTCTTGCCAAACGGTAAGATCCTTACCTGACAATCAGAGCTAGTTCTCCCTGCTTCTTCACCTCTCCGATGATGGAAAACCCTGTCTGTTTGCAATACTGACGGGCATCGGGTTCAGGCATTGCTAACAACAGGCCTCCGGAAGTCTGGGGGTCATACAGGATATTCACTATTTCCTCGGGAAGTTCTGCTTCAAACTTGACCTTGTCCTGGAGGTACTCCTTGTTGTTGAAGAGCCCTCCGGGGTTCATGCCCGCCCGGGAGTACTCCTTTGCCGATTCGAACATGGGCACCTGAGCACTCTCTACAACCATAGTCACAGCACTGCCAGAAGCCATCTCGTAGAGGTGGCCCAACAATGAGAAGCCAGTGACATCGGTGGCTGCATGAACGGTGAACTGAAGAGCTTCATCGCGGGCATACTTGTTGAGCGTTATCATGCTCTCTATGGCAGCCTGGGCGGCCTCCTCACTGGCAATTCCAGCCTTTACCGCAGTATTGATGATCCCTACCCCCAGGCTCTTGGTAAGTACCAGCAGGTCCCCTTCGAGGGCCCCTTCGTTCTTCCAGATAGAACCCTCTTTACCAAAACCTGTAACACAGAGCCCGTATTTGGGAGTCGGGTCGCTTATGGTATGCCCTCCTGCTATCACAGCCCCTGCCTCGGATACCTTGCTCTGTCCTCCAAGCATGATCTGCCTCATCACATCCAGCTCCAGACAGGTGGGAAAGCAGATTAGGTTCATAGCTATCTTCGGTTCGCTTCCCATGGCATAGATGTCACTGAGCGCATTGGCCGCTGCCACCTGTCCAAAAATGAAGGGGTCATCGACCATAGGGGGGAAGAAATCCACAGTCTGGATAACCAGCGTCCCATCCTCAAGGCGATAGACCAGGGCATCATCACTCTTCTCGTACCCTCCTACCAGCTCAGAGCAGGGAATATGGGGAAGTGAATCCAACACTTCATGTAGTTGCGTAGGAGAAAGCTTTGCCGCACAGCCGGCGGTCTTTACCAGAGAAGTCAGTTTAACCATCATCTATCCTTTGTTCCGAAGAGGTAGGCCAGGAATAACTATTTTGATCCCTTACTATTCAGAGCGACTAATCATCTCTATTTAACCATTGTTTGAACAAAAAATCAATGGATTATTCATCCCTGTCATGGTATCCTCATTACAGCAAGCGCTCACTCTTCTCCTAGGTGTACCTATTCAAGTCCTACCCCCAATCTGGGTAAAAAGAACATGAGCATACAAGGAGCCACTATGAACCACTATTATACAACCCTGCTTGAAAGACTTAAGAAAGAGACCCTTACCCGTAAGACTGTCATCAAGGGAGAGGGCATAGGAGACGAGGCGCTCTTCTCAGAGGGAAAGATGATCGCCTCGCTCTCCCATCATGACCATACGTGGAATGAGGAGGGTCTTCTCATTGAAAAGCTGGATTCCAAGATAGAGCTGGTACTCTGTGGAGGGGGGCATGTAGCCAAGGAGCTCTATGCCCTGGCAACCCAACTTGAGATGGAGGTCGCTATCCTCGACGAACGGCAGGAGTTCTGTAACAGTACGCTCTATCCAAAAGCATCCCTTTTTTGTGCGCCCTTTGCCGAGACCTTGCACAAGGAGCAGAACTGGATAAAACCCTACTTTGTCATCATCACACGTGGGCATAGCTTTGATCAGTTCTGCCTGGAGAGATGCCTTGTCCTCCCCCACTCCTATATCGGCATGATAGGTAGCCGACACAAGGTTGCAATCACACTGGACAACCTGATGAAGAAAGGCATCAGTGAGAAAACCCTTAGTGAGGTGCACTCACCCATAGGGCTTTCAATAGGGGCAGTGACTGCTATAGAGATTGCGATCAGCATAATGGCCCAGATTATCAGTGTGTATAGAAAGGATACTGCAAGTGTACGCCTCGAGCCAAAACTCTTACGGACCCTAACAGAGAAAAAAGGTTATGTACTTGCCCGAGTGGTCAGAAAGAGTGGGTCTGCCCCTTGTGAGGTAGGATTTCAGATAGCGGTCTTTGACGATGGGTCAAGCCAAGGGACGGTAGGAGGGGATCTTGTGGAGGCCAATACCATAGAGCATGCAAAAGCAATGCTCAATGATAGTTCCCTCCCTAACCAAGTCATCGAATACGACCTGGACAACACAAAGGCAGGCTCCCTTGGCATGATCTGTGGCGGAGAGGTCGCCCTGCTTTTTCAGCGACAGTGATAGCCTTTGGTGGTCATCTCAAAGGCATAGAGACTTTCCCCATGATCCTCGTCATACAGGAAGTCCCAACACCCCATGCGGTGGAAGAACTCACCGCCGAAACCTTTCTTGAAGGTGGTAAGGCTGCTCATGGGATGGTCCTTGTCCTCTGTGGGAGAGACCCCGAAAAGATCATAGCTGGTACATCCCCAGCTACGTGCCAGTTGTATCGCACTCCACTGCAGAGCATAGGTGCTCATGCTGTTGCGCCTGAAGGAAGAGGAGGCTCCGTAGAGATAGGTTGCCCGCTCCCCTGATCGCGAGAGGAACATGGAAGTGAGTGGGACGCCATCAAGATAGGCAATCAGGAGAGAAAAGTAAGGTTTCTCCAGTTCTGAAACGAACAACGATTCAAAAAAATGGAGGTCGTGCAACTGGATGTTTTTACGTTGGCATGTCTCTGTATAGAGGGCGTAGAAGATAGGCAGATGTTCGTGGGTGACCTCCCTGACCTCCACCCCTTTACGCTTCGCAAGGCCGATATTGTAGCGGGTCTTGCGGTGCATTCGCGCCAGAAGCTCATCCTCACTTCCCCTGAGGTCGACAAACTTCGTGTCGCTGGGCAACTGGTCAGAGCATGACTTGCGGATCTGGTGTGAGGAAGTTCCCCAGTTCAGGCGCAACTCCTGTGATTGGAGAGAGACGTCCTCATCTTCCCAGATGCGTTTCCAGGGAAGGTCATACCTGAGCAGGATACAGTTCTCTGGCAACTTCTCCTGCAGTTGCAGCGAGAGGTCTTCCAGGAAAGGACCCATCTTGTCTTCCAATGGCTTTAGCACAGGGCCGTAGGGCACATATCCTATGGTCTGTGTACGGTTTATCGGGCTGAGAAGCACCAATACATCGTCTAACAGATAGGATGATCCCCCTAGCGTCGAGATGTCTGAAGAGCGGACTTTTATGTCGAAGGCTTTGGTCTGGTAGCCTTGATTTTGTTTTACTTGCGACCAGAAAGAACTCTGGTGTAACAGTGGCGTGTCATACAGGTAAGAGGTCTCTTTCTCCTGCAACATGAGATTCATCGCATTCCCCCATAAGCGTTATGCAATGTAAGACCATAGCATACAAAGAAAGAGGTGTGAAGGGGTGCTCTCGCACTCTGAAGGTTCCAAGGTCCCCTTGGTATCATGCTGCAGATTACCATGCATTCGAATGTTGCATGAAAGGCCGAGAATCTAGGGAAAGAGAGAAAAATATCCGAGAAACGCTTGGATATTTCACCGAAGAGAAGTACGTTTACTATGCGAGGAGGCACTATGGCCAGAAATATTGCTTTTTACTGGTGTCCGGTCTGCCACTCCATTGTGGAGCTGGTTGAGAATGGAGGGCACTCACTGGTCTGCTGTGGGCAACCGATGGAGAGGTTGAAGGTCAAGGAAAAGGGTGAAGGCTCTGAGTACCATGCCCCCGAACTGAAGCATCGTGACGGCCTTCTCTATGTGAATGTGGGCAGCAAGCCCCATCCCCAGTCAGATAACCATCATATAAAGTTTATAGTTTTCGTCACAAAACAAACGGTACGGCGCAGTGACATCAAGAGCAATAGCATGGCCACCGCTGTCTTTACCGATAAGGATCATGGAGATGTCTATGCCTACTGTTCAACACACGGATTGTGGAAAACCTCATTCTGATTCACTGCTTATTGTAGTCGATATGCAAAAGGATTTTGTCTACGGTTCCTTGGGGACTGAAGAAGCCCAGGCAATTGTCCAGAAAACCCTGAAAAAGATTGCCTCCCATAAGGGTGAACTCTGGTTCACCCTCGATACGCACCAGGAAGATTACCTTGAGAGTGCAGAGGGGAAAAGCCTACCTGTCGAACACTGTATCAAGGGAACCGAAGGCCACTCTCTGATAGAGGAACTACAGCCTTTTGCATCAAAAGGGAGATTCTTTGAAAAGCCTACCTTTGGGTCGGTAGAAATGGCCAAGGCTCTTTCTGAACGCCCTGATATAACCTCTGTAGAAATGGTGGGTGTCTGTACCGACATCTGTGTCATCTCCAATGCCCTGCTGTTGAAGGCCTTCCGCCCTGAACTCTCCATCACCGTTGATAGCACCTGTTGTGCTGGCACTACCCCTAATAATCATGACGCATCGCTTATTGCTATGAAATCTTGTCAAATTGCGGTTATTTAAACACTTTTCCTCTCATCTGTGATGGACAAATGGATGCAACCCCTTGTAGGATTGTGGATACAGACATCTTAGAAGGAGGCTGCTCATGGAACAGTCCTTGTCGTATGTTCTGGTGACCCCATATACTGTCGCTAAAAGTCGCACAGGAGGGGTCTTGTCCAGACTCTTATCACGCATATCATTGGAACTAGTTGGCGCTCAGATGATCGCTATGGATCTGAAGATAGCTCAAGATTATGCTTCGATCATCCGAACCCGTGAAAAGGCAGAGAGCTTCATCGCTTCTGTCATTCTCGGTGATTATGTCGAACAAAATCTCGCTCCTTCCGGTGGTTACCGCCACCGCTCCCTCCTATTGGTATTCCGAGGCGAAGACCCCTGTACCCAACTTGCCCAGGTGTGTGGAGCTTTCCAGCCTGATTACAGTGCTGTTGAAATGGTTACCGGCCAGTCCATCCGTGACACCTATGCCGACCTTATCTTCACCGATGAGCGGAAAACCGCAGTCTCCTACTTTGAACCCGCAGTCCTTACCGCCCTGACACAAAGTGAAGCCGACACTACCCTTTCGCTCTTCTCCTCCTGGTTGCCTGAGCAGAAGAACATCATTGAAACCAGACACAAGAATGACAGTACTGAAAGGACCTTGGTCATCATCAAGCCGGACAACTGGCAGTATGCCTCATCAAGGCCCGGTATGATCATAGACATGTTCTCCAGGACAGGGTTGCGCATCATAGGCATGAAAGTGCTGAAGATGTCAGTTGCCCAGGCTCTGCAGTTCTATGGTCCCATCAAGGACGGCCTCAAGAAGAGACTTGCACCTGTGTATGGCATGCAGGCAAGGGAACTGCTTGAAAGGGACTTCAACATCCTGCTTCCCGATCAGCTTCAGGACATCCTGACTGAAAGCTTTGGAGACATGTACTCTGAAGAGCAGTTTGAGACCATCGTAGAGTTCATGTCAGGCATCAAGCCCAGTACCTGTGAAGAGAATAACCTGGAGAACCCAGGCTTGGTGAAGTGCATGGTCCTCATCTATGAAGGGCTCAATGCAGTGGAAGAGATCCGCAAGGTCTTGGGTCCCACCAATCCTGAAAAGGCACCGGCGGGAACCATCAGACGTGAGTTTGGCACAAACATCCGCGTCAATGCGGCTCATGCTTCAGACAGCCCGGATAATGCTGTCAGGGAGATGGGAGTCCTGGAATTGGAGTTCAATCCTCTGGCAACCCTGCTTAAGGACTACATCTCCACCTCCCTACCTCCTAAAGTAGTCGCTTCTCCCCAATCAACTCTCTGAGGCCGGTAGCATCCTGGGTGACCTCTAAGGTGCCCAGGTAGGAGCCTTTCGCATCGCGTACTGCATAGTACTCAATGTGGACAAACTTCTTCCCTATCGTCAGATAGAACTCAGCAGAATCCTCACTGCCTTCCTTGAAGGAGGTGAGGATTTTCTCTACAGTAGCCACGCTCTTCGGAGGGTGGCAGTTTTGTACCAAGCGACCAATGAGCTGTGGGGAGCGGGGAAAGATCCTATGGGGAGGGTCAGAGTAGAACTGCAGGCGATCGTCCTCTCCTATAAAGGCTATGTCCAGGGGAAGCAGTTTGAAGACCTGCTCCAATACAGTAAAATCAAGGGAGCCGGTAGGAGAGACAAACAACTCAGAGTGCAACCTGTCTTGTTTGTCAGACTGGCCCCTAGCTATACCATTCTCTGTTGCGCGCTCTTCTGAGATGCTCCTGAAGGCTACAGGGAACAGGATGTGCTCTTCACGATAGAGCAGTATCTGCACATGGAAATAGAACTGCCCAAAGGTCTTCCAGAACTCAGATAGAGTGGGATGCTCTGCCAATACCTCTTTTCTCAAGGAGAGGGCCCTGTCCTGCAGAGCCCACATCAGCTTTACACAGCTATGGTGGACCTCCGCCTCTTCAAAGAGCGGGAAGAGCTCGTTCTGCAGACGCACATAGTGAGAAGAGAGAAGATCGGTAGAGGCAACTAGGTGCATGAGGGTGGCAATGCCAGAGGATTGTTCTTGTTCATCCTTGCTAGAACCCTCCTCAGCTCCCTTTGCTTGCTCTAGTATTCTTCTTTTCTCCCCTTGCTGAATCACTAAGGAGAGCTTTTGCATCTGGGTGGAGAATTCCTGCAGTATACTATTTTCAGCATGCAGGGAGTGGAGCAGATGATCATCAGGATAGGTTGGGCTCTGATAGGCTTCCAAAGATTTGCTGACAGCTCTGATAAACTGGGCCACAGGTGCCGCAAGACTCTCCACATCCTCACTACGGCTCAGGACATGGTCCAAGGCGTCGTTGACCTCAAAGGGGTTTGTACCGTGCAGGTCAGACTCGTAGGCATGGAATTCAGCTTTTCCAGCCTGCTTGTCGATGAGCAGCATCAAATATTCAATAAGGCGGACAGTGCGAGGATTTTCTCTCTGTAACAGTTCCATGGTTGACTCCCTGATGATCCGGAATGCACACTACATACATGCGTAGAACAAATTGTACTTTCGTTAGTATATACTAAGGTTGTGCAAAGAAAAGTCACTTTTGCAAGAAAGAGGTTGCTTTCTAAATTTTAGGGAAGTAAGATGGACTTCATGAAATGTCGCTTAATGTCCACTTTAATTGTTTCACTGCTCTTAACCGGCACCAATTTGCTTGGGGCTACATCCAATCTATATATGCTGAGTCTCTTTCAAAGTGAAAGCATTACCAGCAGTGCAAGCTATGGAGGAAGGATGACCCTGGGTTTTGGCAGTGATGACCTCTATGGTACGGCAAGTTTTCGTCTCCAGCATCCAGATACAAATATAACACTGCATATGACCAAAAGGGTCCATGGGGAGGATTCCCTACTTTCAGGATATCTCTTGGGCAACCTAGCCTATTTCTCCCATGCCCAAGATAACGGAGCAACCTCACTTACTGCAGCATACACGCTTGAGGCCAGTACGCCACGGTCAGGCTTCCCCACCCTATTCAGGGCAAGTCTAGGAGCACATGGGGGGACCAATGCCTGGTCGGAGAGCCATGACGAAAACCTCTGGAGCTTTGCCCCTCATGTCTCTCTCTCCCTATCCCAGACGCTCTTTGACCGGTTGGTTATGAACCTGTTCGTCACGACAGACACCCTCTGCCTGCCCGAGAGCAATCTCTCCTACTACTATGGGTTTTCCTTAGCTCTTGCCATCACAGAGAACCTAATACTGCAAGTCAGGCCATTGGTCAGGCTCAGCGACTATACCAACGAGTCAATGTTTGTTACCTTCAAAGAAGTTTCCTGCTCTATTTGCTGGACTGATGCATC
>CAYXYD010000014.1:12405-14927 GCA_964469205.1 uncultured Sphaerochaeta sp.
ACCAACTGCATTGCTGATTGGGAAACCTATACAGGCCAGGATAGCTACCAGGCTTTTGCACATAAGGGTGTTTCGTTCTACCTGCTGAATACAGCAGCAAGAACGTTGGGCAGAATCCAGATGAAAGAGCTCCAAGAGGCTGTCAAGACGGACAGTCGTCCCAAGCTCTTCTTCTCGCACGTTCCCCTCTATGGCAAGCCTTCCTTGCTCTATACGGTATTGAGCGATAGCCAGGAAAGGGAGAATCTCATCCACCTGATGGTGGAAAACAAGGGAATGCTCTTCTTAGCTGGACACCACCATCAGGGGGATGTGCTGCATAGCTTCAGACGGGCCACTTCAGAATTCATCCTAGGGGCTTTTCATGGGAGGGATTCACTGTTTGAACAGATCAAACCAAGATGGTATCTTCTGTATTTCAACTCTGTGGATAAGGAGATCACCATTACCCGATATCAGGTGGAGAACGATAAGAAGATAACAGAAAAGATGATGGGTACGTTGCCAGTCGAGCTGTGACATATTATTAATTCTCCATCCCCTGTATACTTGACCCATGGAAAAAAAGTATAAAACTTTTGGATTACTACTACTCAGTGTCTTGTTATTGCTCGCCCTGCTATCAGGATGCAGAACAAATGTAGGCCTGGGATTTGGATTTGGCCATAAGAAGAGCTCAATCAAATTGAAAGTCAGCTCCGCCCTTCCTAGAGAAAAGGCGGATATATGGACAATGCAGGATAGAACCTTTCTATCAGAAGGGGGACAACAGATCACCTTTACCTTTCCCAAGGAGGGAACTGCTGAAAGAAAGGTTTGAGATACTGACTGAGTGCTGGGCAACCTAGAATACTATGCCAGGCAATAGCCTGACGCATCACAGTTTGGGTATGGTAAGCCACGGCTAATCGCAATTGCGGGTTTTACAATCCTCACTCTCAAACTCTATTTCAATAGTTACATGATCGATTCCCTTTTTCTTCATACGTTCCCTGACATTCTCCTTTAAAGCAATCATCTTCTTCTGATCAGTATCATCACTGACCAGTAAATGTGTGCTTAATAAATTCTTTTCACCTTCCAAAGACCAAATATGCGTGTGATGGACAGACAACAGGTCGGTGGCTTTTAGCATTTCCTGTTCTATTTCACTAATTGACAAGTTTTTAGGAACCCCTTGCAAGAAGACGTTTAAGACCTCTTTTAAGTTTTTCACTACATTGAATAATATGTATATCGTAATTACTATTGATAAAATCGGGTCAATAATAGGAATATCTATAAACAAGAGCACTATGCTGGCGATGAGAACGGCAACCCACCCTAGTACATCTTCCATCAGATGCCATAAAACAACCTTTTCGTTAAGGGATGACCCTTTTTTCAACCGTAACACCGCTAGTCCATTTACCAGTATCCCCAGTATCGCAAATATCAACATTCCTTTCGGATTGATCTCTTCTGGATTAAAGACGCGGGGAATCGATTTGACCAAAACCAAGACAGAACCTCCGACCAAAACCAAACTGTTGATCAAGGCTGCAAGGAGAGAGAATCTGGCATACCCGAAAGAATAATTCTCATCTGGGCCTTTCTTTGAATATCTATCAAAATACCAGGCAAATCCCAAGGATAATGAATCCCCAAGATCATGTATTGCATCAGAGAGAATGGCCATACTATTGGTCCACAACCCACCGAAGATCTCCAGAATTGTAAAACCCAGATTGATGAAAAATGCAATCTTTATATTCCCTTGATCCCCATGAGAATGTTCATGACCTTGTTTCACTGTTCTTCTCCCCTTTGGCTTTGTATTCTGAATCAATTCGCTCATCCTTCATATAGTATACCCAACCAGTACTAATCGTTCAATCAATCATTCAATGTACTGTGACATTGGAACAAGAGTCCATCCACTGTATACTTATCAATGAGTAAAGGAAAAACCAATGGAAAAGAAATATAAATCATCTGCTTCAGTAGTTCTAATTGTCATAATATTGCTTGTTCTGGGAACTGGATGCAACACCCAATTAGGCTTGGGATTTGGATTTGGGACTGGGGGAAGCTCTGTCTCCTTGGGAGTCAGTACCGCCCTTCCTAGAGAAAAGACGGATATATGGGCATTGCAGGGCAGAGCCTTGTTATCAGATGAAGTGCAGCAGGTCACCCTAACCTTCCCTAAAGGGGGAAAAGCTGAAGGAAAAGTTTGGGGCACTGGCCTCTATGCGGAGAAATCCACTATAGGCATGGCAGCTGTCCATAGTGGACTTATCACCTATAAGGATGGTGGGACAGTGACTGTGCGTAGGGAAAGAAAGAGAAACCAATTCTGGGGGGGCAAACGTAATGGCATCAAGTCACTCTCCTCACAAAAGGCTTCCCATTCCTTCTCATTCGTAAAGGAATAGGATTAGTGGCTCTTTTGTATTGTTTGTTCTGCTAGCAGCTTTTCATACGCATCCATGGTAATAGGCCTTTCATAGTAATAGCCCAAGGCGAAGTCATCAATGGAGATA
>CAYXYD010000014.1:15027-24998 GCA_964469205.1 uncultured Sphaerochaeta sp.
AAATTGCCAAGGGAAATGCTCTCGGGCATCTCAAACTCCAACAAACCCTTGATTTCCCATTGACGGAGCTTTTACCTACCTGTCTCATAACAAACATATCCAGTTGCTTTCTTCTTATGCATTGCCTATAGTCACACTCATGGTACTGTACTCATTCATGCAGATGTTGCCCATTCTCCTGCTTACTTTGGGCGGATATGTTTTTGCACGGCTCTATGCCATCGACCTTAATACGCTGGTTGTGATCATCTCTGATCTCTTTATGCCCGCCCTTATCTTCATAGCCCTCTACAAAAGCGATATCCATGGGTCCCTTGTCCTCGATCTTGCAGGGGCAACAACCTTGGTAGTGGCTCTGCTCACCCTTACCTCGTTTCTCTATGCAAAGGCTTTCAAGCTGGACAAGCGCTCGTTCATGCCCTCACTCATCTTTATGAACTCTGGCTTCTTGGGTATCCCACTGATGCAACTCTGGGGCGGGACGCCTGCGATGAACCTCATTGTCATCTACGACCAGATACAGACCATCTACATCTTTACCTTGGGCATACTCATCATCACAGGGGGTCTGACCAGGAAGTCCCTGAGCACCATTGTGAAGTCCCCCATATTGTGGGCAGTCTTTGCAGGGTTTTTCTTTCGCATATCGGGCCTTGTCATCCCCTCGACCCTGGTCACTACCTTTGAGTTTGCCGGCGGCGCTGCCCCTCCCTTGGCAGCCTTCACCCTGGGGGTATCGCTGAAGAGCACCAAGTGGCATCTTGATAAGCATATCGCAGGGGGCCTGGTCATCAGGTTTGTGGGTGGGTTCCTGTTTGCCCTCTTGGCAACCCGCCTCTTTGGTATTACCGGCTTGAGCCGAAGTGTCGTTCTTGTAGCATCGACACTCCCTTCTGCTGTGTTTACCTCGGTACTTCCCATCCGCTATGGGGTACGATCAGATTTCGGAAGCACCATGGTCATTGTTTCCACCATCTTGGGCATCATAACAATCCCGCTGAGTTTTCTGCTTGCCATTTGAAGCCATCTAACAATGTACGTTGTATATATATCACCACTACCTATTTTCTTGGAGGCCTTATGAAACGATATAGTGTCACTCTCTCTTTGCTACTCATCATAGCTCTGCTTGGAGCAGCCGGCATACAGGAACCGATGCGCCCTGTTTTAACGCGAACTGCTACAGCAGAGAACAGCCAGACTTTCTTTACCCGTTCAGTGCAACAGTTCTCCGACCAGCTTTTCTTTGTAGGGAGCTTTCAGGATAAAAACGCCATGCTCTCCCCTCTGGCGGTACTGCTTGCCTTAGGGATGACCACCAACGGAGCCGATGGCACTACCCTCGACTCCATGCTGGATGTCCTGGTAGCAAAAGAAGGGACATTAGAGCAGTTTAACAAAGCAAATACTCACTACCTGTCCAGCATCAAAGGTCTCAGCGATGTCCAATTGAGCATAGCCAACAGCCTTTGGCTCAACAATCAAATCCGCTTCAACCAGGCTTTTCTCACCAAGACTAAGGAGACCTATCATGCTTCTGCCAAGAACCTGGATTTTTCAGCAAGAAGCTCCCTCACTGCCATAAATAATTGGGTCAGTGATGCAACCAGGGGTACCATTACTTCCATCCTTGATTCCATGGACCCTGCGGCCCTGATGTACCTGATCAATGCGGTGTATTTCAAGGGTGACTGGGAGAAGCCTTTCACCAAAGAAAGCACGTATGCTGAGGATTTCTTTCTTAAGGATGCTAGTGTGAGGGTCCCCTTCATGCACCAGAGTACTCAATTACCCTATGCCAAGGCTCTCGATGCCCAGATGCTGATGATGCCTTACACCAACGACCGATTTGCCCTGGTAGCAATACTGCCCCCTGAGGGGACAGATCTCAGGGCATGGCTTGCAAACCAAAAGAGCCAGGGTGGTTTCACAGAAAGGCTTTTCTCTTCCGTTGGAAACCTCAAGAATACCCGTATGGAACTCGCCATCCCTAAGTTTGAAGCCTCTTATAAGGACTCCCTTGTCGGTGAGTTGAAAGCGTTGGGTATGAGTGATCCTTTCGACGGGGCCAAGGCCGACTTCTCCCTGATGACAGAGAGCAAGAGCAAACCCCTGGTCATCGGAGAGGTGTTGCACAAGACCTTCATCCGTGTCGATGAGAAGGGCTCAGAGGCAGCTGCGGTTACCTCGGTCATGATAAAGATGACCAGCATGCCTATCAGAGAGGAACTGGAACTGAGCTTTGACCGGCCTTTCTTCTATGCGATCATCGATAGGGAAGCTAAAATTCCCCTGTTCATGGGCACAATGGAAAATCCTCTAGCCGAGTAAGGGTAGAGGACCAAAAAGGACAAATAAAGCTAAGCTGGTAAAGCTAGAGATCAGGCCTTCGATATCTCCCTAGTCAGGGAGAACTCGAGAGGCCTGTTTTCATAATAGCCACGCTTTTCTTCTGGCATGAGGGCGGCCATCCTGAGCATGATCTCATCGATAAGAGCATCTCGGGTTGCCGCGTCAACGCGCCCACCCTTCTGGATAATCTCAAAAGGTTTTCCTACTGCTATGGTAATGGGGGTGCGTCTGAAGCGCTTGAGGTTCTTGCCAAAGCTGGTGAGTCCCATAATAACCACAGGAAGCATGGGAGCATCTTTCTTGTGTGCTATGAAGGCCATGCCTGCCTTGCCCTGCTGAAGCCTCTCGTCCTTGCTTCTGGTCCCCTCGGGGGCCATGGCCAAGATCTCGTTGCGGTCAATGGCAGCGAAGCACGCTTCCATGGTTTCACGCCCCATGTTCTCACGGTCGACAGGGATGCTTCTCCACAAATCCATAACCCAACCAAGAATCTTGTTGTTCCACAACTCCTTCTTGGCCATGGCTAGCAGGTTCCTAGGCTGGAGAAACACATAGAGCATGGGACCATCAAGGACGTAGGTATGGTTAGCCAGCAAAATAAGCGGTCCATCTTGAGGAACTTTCTTCAGTTCTTCAAGATTTATGCGACACGTTGCCCTCAAGAACCCTCTCAATACTGCATTGACAATCTTTTCCGATACTTTCATACGCAAACTATAGCAGAGAGAAGTGAGGCGGACCAGAGTAAATGATGCAATTAATACGTTTACGTCTTGAGTTTTTCTGTGGTATGGTTAGAAAAGATACTTGCAAGAAGGAGCTTATGGTATGGAAACTAGAACGTTTGAAAAATTAGGCATCACCACTTCCCTGTTAGGATTCGGTGCTATGCGCCTTCCCCTTACAAAAGGCGGGGCCATAGATGAAACCAGAGCAGAGGAGATGATAAATTTCGCTATCAAGGCTGGAGTGAACTATATTGATACAGCCTACCCCTACCATGAGGGTACTAGCGAAGCTTTTGTCGGACGAGTACTGAAGAAGTATCCGAGAAAAACTTTCTTTCTTGCTACAAAGCTTCCTTGCTGGCAGGTAAAAACCCTCGATGATGCCAAAAGAATATTCGCAGAACAGCTAGAGCGCTTGGAGGTGGAGTATGTGGACTTCTATCTCTTACACTCCATAGATGCTGAGATGTATGAAAAAATGGTTAGCCTTGGCATAATCTCCTATCTTGAAGAACTCAAGAAGGAAGAAAAAATCCATACTATTGGATTCTCCTTTCATGGGATCTATGAGGACTTTGAGAAGATTATCCAAAGCCAGGCATGGGATTTCTGTCAGATTCAGTACAACTATCTCGATACAGAAGAGCAGGCAGGAACCAAGGGGTATCTGCTTGCTGAGGAATTGGATGTTCCTATCATTGTCATGGAACCGATCAAGGGAGGGTCTCTTGCATCCCTTCCCCCAGATCTTCAGCACATTCTAAATGATCTCGATGCTAATGCGACACCGGCCTCCTTTGCCATGCGCTGGGTGGGAAGCCATCCCTATGTGAAGGTCATCCTCAGTGGCATGTCCACCCTTGAGCATGTCTCTGATAACCTCAGGACGTTTACAGAGTTCGAAAAGCTCACAGAGAAGGAGTATGTTGCCCTCGACGAGATCGGGGACACCATGCGAGGCAGAGTCGGTAATGGATGCACAGGATGTAAATATTGCATGCCTTGTCCCTTTGGTGTCGATATACCTGGAAACTTCGCCTTGTGGAATCGCTTTCGCATGTTCGGCGACTATGACATGGTCAAGAAGGAGTGGGAGAATGTAGCCAAGCAGGACAGCAGGCCACCTGCCTGCACAGAGTGTGGCCAGTGTATCCCCCTCTGCCCCCAGAACATCAATATCCCTGAGGATTTGAAGAAGATGCAAGCCGAGCTTACCAAGGCACAGCAGGAAAGCAAGGCCTAAAAGACAGGGAACAAGGCAGGACTGCATAAGACAAGTAGAGGCTGAATGCATTCAATGGTACTACTCAGTGTTACTATCTGCTTTGAGAAACCCAGTCTCTACCTGTAAACTAAAAATAACCTGATAACAATGGCGAGACCTTTTCTCAAGGACTCGCCATTGTTTTCTCTTTGCTTTATGCTAGAACACAAAGAAAGAGAGAACACAATGGAAGCTATACAAAGAGCAACGGGAGCCCTTTTAGGGATGTTTATAGGTGATGCCCTAGGCATTCAGGCAGAAGGAAAAGAAGAGAAGACCCTCCTTGAGGAGTTTCCCCAGGGCATTGGGGAGCTGTACAGCATCGAGAGAAGGTGGGGAGAGAGCGGTGAGATCACCGATTGCAGTGTGCTGGGCATCCTGCTTGCCCAGAGCATCATCTCCCTCGAAAGCTATGATGCAGACCATGTCAGTGCAACGTACCGCAAGTGGTTGAAGCTTGAACCTATCCTGGTTCGCCCTTCCCTTCAAGAGATCTTCGAAGGAGTCCCCCTTATCAAGAGTGAGAACACTTACGCATTGATGAGAGTGGCCCCCATTGGGGTGGCAGGGGCTAACAAGACCGATAAAGAAATTGCAGCCATGGCAGAAGCAGAGTGCATCATGACCAATCTCGACCAAACATGTATCGATGCCAACAAGGTCCTCTCTTGGGGTATAGCAGAGGCGATCAGGGGAATGGACTACCAGTACAGACTGGGCAGCTATCTCTTGGCAACAGGCAAGAAGTTTGGTATTGAAGACGATGTGCAACAGGCCATTCAAAGGGCAATGGATGGTAAGAGCCCCCCAACAGGAAAGCAGGAAACTGCTTTGTACTCCTTGGAGCTCGCCTTGTATGCCTTCCTGCAAACCAACAGTTTTGAAGAGGGCATGGCCCTTGTGATGATGAAGGGTGGATCAGCCAATGCCAATGCTTCCATCTATGGGGCCCTTGCAGGTTCTTTCTATGGTGATGAAGAGATACCAATACGATGGAAGGAAGAACTACAGGTACCTGAGACCTTGGCAAGGTACATCAAGAAGCAGACCACCTATCGAAGGCAGAACCTCAGCTTGGAGTTTATGGCTGACTCTATGGCTAAGCAGCTGCTGGAACTGTAAGGCTAGCCATCAGACAAAAGAATCACGAATACAAGGAAGTCTAAGGATAAAAACTTTGAGCTTCCTGTTTTTGATATAAACCCATCCATTTCTTTTCAATATATGGAAATAATTTCAAATCGCAACCTTACTATATTGGTATTTCATAAAGAATTGTGCCAATTACCATATTTCGATCAATAGTTATTGACATATGTCGGTAATAGTCTTATAGTATAGATGAATTCGACATATGTCGGTAATTAATATACCAAGGAGGTACATTATGTCATATAGAGATGGAACTGGTCCTAATGGACAAGGTCCTATGACCGGACGTGGAATGGGTCCCTGTGCAGGTGGTGCACGAGCCATGGGCGGACGTGGAATGGGAAGAGGCTTTGGAGGCCGACGTGGAATGGGTTATGGAATGGGTTATGGAATGGGATATGGAATGGGAATGGGCTTTGCCCCTCCAGTCTATGCTGCTCCTACCAAGGAAATGCTCCAGAGCGAAAAAGAGATGCTTCAGGCTGAATTAAAGGCCATTGATGAGCAACTCACAGAAAAGTAGATGTATCTACTTCCAGCAGCAGCCGGCAATGCCGGCTGTTTGTGTTTGTGAGGAAAATACGAATAATTTGGCTATATCCTATTTGGGAATTCCTTCCCTACTCAAACAGGAAAGGTCCTCCTGAAAAATACTGGTAAAGAACCAAAGATTGTCTGTTATGATAGTACAACGGTATTTTTCTGGAGGAATGCAATGAAACCAATTCGAGTAGCCCTTTTGGGGGCAGGAAACAGGGGCCGGCATGTATATGCAAAGTATGCAAAACAGAGGCCAAATGAGATGAAGGTAGTTGCTGTTGCAGAGCCTGATGATGCAAAACGAGCTGCTATTGTCGATGAACATGGAATAGAGCAAGAGTTGGCCTGCAAGGATTGGAAGCAACTGTTTGAGAAACCTCTGGATATTGATGGTGTGATTATAGCAACACAGGATACGATGCACCGGGAGCCTATCATAGCTGCTATGGAAAAGAACTATCATATCCTCTGTGAGAAACCTATCGTCACTACAGAAGAGCAAAGCCGTGAGATAGCAAAGAAGGCAGAAGGCTTTGACAAGATTTTTGTCATCGGACATGTATTGCGCTACTCACCCTTCTTTACCCGAGTGAAAAACATTCTTGATTCAGGAGAATTGGGAAAGCTCATAGGCATCGAGCTGGATGAAAGTGTCGGTCATATCCATCAGTCACACTCATTTGTAAGGGGTCATTGGAGAAACAAGGAAGAGTCCTCCCCCATGATCCTGGCAAAAAGTTGCCATGATATGGATATGCTTTGCTACCTTGCAGGAGCGAGATGCGAGTCGCTCAGTTCTTATGGAGAACTCTACCACTTCAAGGCAGAGAACGCACCTAAGGGTGCCCCTAAGCGCTGCCTCGATGGATGTCCAGTAGAAAGAGAGTGTCCGTATGCGGCACAGAAGATCTATCTGGGGAAGAGTACTGATTGGCCGGTTAATGTCATCACCACTGACCTTTCTATGGAAGGGAGGATCAAGGCACTACAAACAGGTCCTTGGGGAAGATGTGTCTACCATTGTGACAACAATGTGGTCGATCACCAGGTTGTGCAGGCGCGCTTCCTCAATGGAGTAGTTGCCAATTTTACGATGTCTGGCTTTACCATGGAAACACATCGAACCTTGCGTCTTATGGGAACCAAAGCAGAACTGAAGGGCGATATGGAACAAGGCCTCATTGAAATTGATGAGTTTTCCAGTCGAGACCACAAGACTATTCGCATTGAAACTAAAAATGAGGGACACTCAGGCAGTGATGAACTGTTTGTAGCAGATTTCGTACGACAGATCAGAGAAAATGACCAGGAGGGAAAAACCTCCATCAACGCCTCACTGCAAAGTCATTTCATGGCCTTCGCTGCTGAGACTTCCAGGCTTGCAAATGGAGAAAGAATTGATATTGCCTCATTCAGCAAGCAGTAGTAAAAAATACATCATAAGCTGGCTAGTAGTGACGAGAATGTAAGAAACCATATTCACTTAGCTTTCTTAAGAGGGCAACCACCTGAACTGCTTCCGGTGGTTGCCTTTTTATTTCGCTATTTATAACTCGTAAAAGTTCTATTCTTCAGAAGATTTACAAGCCTTTGGACAGGACATCCCATTTGGCATCCATATCCTGCATCAGCTTTATCTGAGTTCTTGCCCTATCGAGATTATGCTTTTCACGCTCGATGGTGTAGTACTTGTCCCCATTGAGGAAGTCAGTCAAGAAGCGTACCGCCATGATCTGGGTAATGTTCCTACCTGATTCAACGACCAGCGCCCTCTCCTCATCAGTGAGGAACTCCGCCTTTGCCAGATAGCCCTGTATGAGGGCTTTATGAAGCTTCTCATCACAGCTTACCGTAGAGAGGTCAGTTGCATCCTCTTCACCTGTTGTGGTGGCGGTACGGATCATATCCCCTGTATCAAAGAGGATGGTCCCAGGCATTACCGTATCCAAGTCGATGATACAGAGGGCCTCTGATCCATCGCTCTTGAACAGCACATTGTTTATCTTGGTATCGTTATGGGTAACACGGACAGGAAGCTTTCCACCTTTCATCCCTTCCCAAAGCACTAGGCCCCGTTCCCTGTTTTCCTTTAAAAAAGCCAATTCAGGACCAACTTGTTCGAGACGGTTCTGGTGGTTGACCTGTATGGCCTCTTCGAGCTGTTCATAGCGTAGGCCCATATCATGGAAATGGGGAATCGTCTCATGCAGGGATTTTCCGTCAAAGTCAGCGAGTTGCAATTGGAAGTTGCCTATGGCCTCACCAAGCAAGTATGCTTGGCTTGCATCCTTGATAGTACTGAAGGTCCGCACATGATCGATGAAGTGGTAGGTTCTCCAGTATCCGCCTTCCTCATCAATATGGGCCAGTTTCCCGTCACGGGTCGAAACCACACGCAAGCAACGCAGATCAACATCGTCGAAGTTGCCGACAAGCTTTGATCGGATATGTTTGGTAACAGAGCTTATGTTTTCCATAACCTCAAGGGGTTTCTTGAAGACATAGTTGTTAATCCTCTGGTGGGTGTACTTCTTGATATTCCCATCCTGAACAAATGTGGAGATGTACGTACTGTTGATGTGGCCTTCACTGTTCGCCTTCACATGGGTAAGACAACCTTCTATGGTGAATTGAGAAATCACGTTACGGAGTTTGTTTTCATCTGACTGCATGGGCACCTCTCTTTTACTAGTCATGTTCCTTAATAGTATAGTTCCAATGTACCCCAAGTCAAAGTGATAGTTAGGCAAACCGTATGGATTATCCTGCAAAGCAAAGAGGATAAAACACAAAGAATGGATATAGGACGCTCGCAAAACCAGACAGAGAACTATATTTTTCGTTACCAGTACTATCAGGCAGTCAACGACGACGCTCTAACATGCATACTTGTCACTATGCTAATGCAGAGGTTGTGAAAGATATCTTTTTTGCTTCTCCTGTGTTGATACCTGTGCATGAGCTAAAAAATCACTAGGGCTTTGGCCCCTATGTTTTTTATAGAGGCGCGAAAAATAGAGCGGGTCATCATATCCAGAGATCCTAGCTGCCTCCTGTATTTGCAAGGATGGATCGTGCAGAATAACTCTCTCGAAGTTAGCCAGTCGCTTGGTTATCAAAAGCTGTTGAAAAGAAAGTCCTATCTGAGCCTGTAAGGTGTGTGTAATGGAAGACGGGCTACGATAGACTGCTTTTGCCACATCCGCAATAGCAATTGTCTTATCTATATTGTCATCTATGTAGGTAAGAATCCTTTCTACCAGGTCAGGCTGACGTAGTTTCAAGCCTTCAGTCTCAATGAGCAGCCCCAAGGAGACCCTAAACAGTTCAAACATCTTTTCAAGTTTCGTCGTGTCGAAAAGCGGTCTTTTCAGAAAAGCTGCTTCCAGAACAGAGAGCTCAAACCCACTGTCAAGCCAAAGAGTCGCTATTGATCGAGGAATGGTATCGGAGGTACGAAACTGTCCGATGAGGGCGTAACAGACTAAATTTCCTAAAAGCTGAATTGGAATGACAGCTTCGGTAAGACCCCCATGGCAGGTATAGACCAGCTGTTTTCCCTGCTCCTTACATTGCTGACAGATCATATGGTCCTGTTGCAGACATCGGTAGCGAATTTGTAGGTTTGTCTGTATCAGCGAGCAATAGTCATCGGAAGCAGAGTGCAGACCCACCAACAGCTCTTCCAGATCCAAAGAAAAAAAGGTTACTTTCACATTGAAGCAATAGGAGTAACTCTCAACAAACTTCTGCACTGAAGGCTTGAATACCAAGTATTTTCGTTGGTCCATGACAAACAGTGTAAATGAATACCATCTTGCGCTCAAGAGATACAACAAGAACCTTTTGGGAGCTCAAATCTATCAAATGAGCGTTATTCTACCGATCACCTACATAGTCACAGAAAGCTATGGTATCATTTCACTAACAAAAGA
>CAYXYD010000015.1:0-15193 GCA_964469205.1 uncultured Sphaerochaeta sp.
ACAACTCACTCCTTATTGCTTATCATCAATGATCGGTAGCCAGGAGAGAACACGTTTGATATTCCTGTCCCAGTAAAGCCAAGTATGGGCACCACTTTCTTCGTGATAGGTTATGGGTACTGTTTCTTGGAAGGTATCTCTAAAGTGTATATTCCCCTCATAGAGGAAATCCTCAGTACCACAGCTCAAGAAGAGTTCCGGCTTAGTTCCCTTGAGCTCTCGTGCCAAGGCGAACAGGTCGTTTTCACTTCCCTCTACCCTATCCAGGTCTCCGAAGGTATTCTCCATCTCGGCATCATTGGAGTCGTCCTCTTGCTGAGCACGAAGTCCTACGAGATCTAAGGCACCAGAGAGGCTTGCAGCGTAGCCATACTGCTCAGGGCGCGAGAGAGCCAGCTTGAAGGCTCCATAGCCTCCCATGGAAAGCCCTGCCACAAAGGTATCCTCGCGTTTGGCCGAGATGTTGAACATTGATTTCATCAAAGCTGGAAGCTCGTCAGCAACATAGGTAAAGTAGGGAAAGCCACGTGCTTGGTCGGTATAGAACGAGCGGTGGACCGAAGGCATGACAACAACCAGGGGAAGCTGGCTCACATACCGTTCAATGGAGGACATCCTAGTCCAGCTTGTCTCATCCTGTTTGAGTCCGTGCAGGAGATAGAGGACCTTGTAGGGACCTTTGAAAAAAGGCTTGCGTTTTTCAGGAATGCGATCACAGTTCTGGGGAAAGATGATGGTTACAGAAGAGTCCATCATGAGCGAATCAGAGAAAAGGGAAAGGTGTATCAGAGCCATAAATATTCCTCCAAAACCGAGTATAGCTAAAAAACACTTTTTACTGAACAGCCTCTTATCGTCTTCTTAGGTCAAGAGCCTAACACGCAAGGGAAATAACTCAATCCTCCTACTGGATCACTCCAATAGGAGGGGGGGGATGGTTCATATGAAGAGCACCCCACCAAGTAATCTGGTGGGGTGCTCTTGCATATAGCTCTCATAATCTTTCGATCTAAGAATAAAACGTTATGACGGTCTAACGGTCATGTGTTTTACTTTTCTTGTATGTTCAGCCCTTACTCCTGAGAAGGAGGAAGGATCTGTTTAAGGAAAGCCAAGGTGCGCTCGTTTTCAGGGGCGCTGAACATCTTCTCTGGGGTGGCTTCCTCTATGATAACCCCATCGTCCATAAAGATGACACGATCAGCCACTTCCTTGGCAAACCACATCTCATGGGTCACCACAAGCATGGTCATGCCTTCCTTGGCAAGTTTGATCATTACTGCAAGGACCTCACCGACCAATTCCGGATCAAGGGCACTGGTTGGTTCGTCAAACAGCATGACCTTGGGTTCCATAGCCAAGGCTCTGGCAATGGCAACACGCTGTTTCTGTCCCCCTGAGAGCATTGCAGGATAGACGTCTGCCTTATCGGAGAGCCCTACCCTTTCTAGCAACACTTCGGCCTTCTTGCGTGCCTTGTCCTTAGGCATCTTCTTGACCTGCACCAAGCCTTCCATCACATTACCTGCGACGGTCATGTGGGGAAATAGGTTGAAGTGCTGAAAGACCATCCCCAGTTCCTGGCGGGTTTTGTTCAACTCTTTCTCTTGGTGCTTGATACGCTTGCCACAGATGTAGATCTTCCCTTTCTTAGTTTTTTCCAGGAAGTTTATACATCGCAGCAGTGTGCTTTTCCCGCTGCCTGAGGCACCGATGATGACCACAACCTCTCCACGCTTGACCTCCAGGTCAATGTTCTTGAGGACTTCCAACTCGCCATACCACTTGCATAGCCCTTCAATTCTCACAATTGGAGCATCAGGGTCAGACATATCATGCTTCTGTTTTTTCGGTTTTGGCGGTTTTATTTCTTTTTGTGCTTTTTGCACTGTTGGGTCATTATTAGTTTTTTCTTGATCAATCACGGTCACTCACCTTCAATCTTTCCTCTATGCGGTGCATCACAAACGAGAGCACACTGGTCATTATCAGGTACCAGATACCAACGATGATGAACATTTCCATATACATAAAGGTCGAGGAACCCATCTGCCTTCCCTTGAGCATAAGCTCAGGGACAGCAATGGTGGAAGCCAGTGAACTATCCTTGAGGGCGATGATCAGCTGGTTTCCCAACGAAGGAACAGCACGTTTGAAAGCTTGCGGCAGGACGATCCTGCTCATTGCCTTTCCATGGGTCATCCCTATACTCCTGGCTGCCTCCATCTGTCCGTAATGGATCGATTGTATCGAACCACGGAAGATTTCGGCAATATAGGCCCCGTTATGGACTGCCAGAGCCATGACTGCCGAGGGTATGGGAGCGATGGTAACGATCGAGGTAAGTCCGTAATAGATTATGAACAACTGTACCAACAAAGGGGTTCCTCGAATCAGAAAGATGTACGCTCTCGATATCGAAGACAAGAATTTGTTTTCGGAAAGCCTGCCCAAAGCAACTATCAAACCAATGATCAGTCCGATCAGTACGCCAAAGAATGTTATCTGGAGCGTGTAGTTTGCGGCATTGGCAAAAAGAAAGAATTTTTGGGGAATGACTGTTAGATCCCAAGGAAATATGTCCATAGTCTAAATACCTATACCTTATTTTACGGTGATGTCCTGGCCGTTGAACCACTTGCCACTGATGGCTTTCATAGTCCCATCTGCAAACATCTCTTTAAGTGTGGCATTTACTTTTTCCCGTAACATATCTGAATCGTTATGGAATGCAATGCCCATGGTCTCTGTACGCAGTGTCGATCCTACTAGGATAAGATTTTCTCCACCCCTAAGCTTGCCAATGGCGTTGAGTCCGACAATCCTATCGGTAAGGACACCTTCAACACGGCCGTTGATCAGTTCCATCAGGGTCTGGTTATCATCTTCATACAGCTTTACGACAACACCAAGCTTCTTACCGTCCTGCTCGAACGTAGTACCGGTTACCAAGGCAACTGAGTCTGAACTCTTCAGATCAGAAGGGCCTTTGATAGAGCTGTCCTTGCGTACGATAAGCTGGGGTCCGCTAAAGTAATAGGGGATCGAGAAGTCTACGCGCTCTTCACGTTCTGGTGTAATTCCCATGCTTCCGAGGATTGCATCATAGCGTTTGGCTCTCAGGCCTTCGACTATGCCATCCCAAGCGGTGGTCTTATACTCCATTGTCTTTCCTAGGCGATCGGCGATCTCCTGGGCGACATCGACATCAAAACCAATAACATCACCACTATCGGTGATATAGTTAAAGGGAGGATACCCACCCGAACCGGCAAATGAGATGGTATTGGCATCTTCACTCTGAGCCTGGGCAAAGAGGGTAGGAATCGTAAAAGCGATAATGATCCCTGCTACTAACAAGATTTTTTTCAGTGAAATAAATTTCTTCACAATGTTTCTCCTTTGGTGTGAAATATAGCAATAGTATACCATCATATATATATTTTACACAACCCTTTGAGCCTTTAAGCATTGCCCTATAAGGAATTATTTAATACATAGGTATAATTACACTTAGAAAAGTATGTTTATTCAAATCTATACAATAATGGGATTTACACTAGATTTACACCTGTTTTCATGTTATAAATTAAACCATGGAAAATAGTTTATCAAAACCCAAAATAATACGTATTAAAAACAAGGAAACAGGAGTTGTCTACCTCTATCAAAACCAACATTACTGGGATTCGGAGAAACAACAGACCCGCCACATTCGTCGTTGCATCGGTAAATTGGATACGAAAACTCAAGAGCCCATCTACAATCACCGGTATAGAAGCGAACAGAAGATGGTGCAGACCATAGAGGAAGAACGGGTTGCTTTCATTCAACCAATTGGAAAAATCCTTCTGCTTGAAAAGGTATTTGTGCAGAGCAAGCTCAGCTTGCATCTGAAAAGAGTGTTTGCAGATGGTGAAGTGGCCCTTATCAAGGACTTGGTGTTCTATCTGGTCAGTGAAAACAACCAACTGTCGAGTGCCAACCTGTGGCTTATGCAGAACTATGCAGACAAGCAGCCTCTGAGCTTTGATTCGATCAAAGACCTGCTCAAGACCCTGAATAAGAGCAGACAGAACCTGTTCTTTGAAAGATGGGCAAAACCCAGTAGCAAAACCGAGCACCTGCTGTACGACTTGGCTAGTGAAGCTTCCTACAAAAGCCACAATACCTACCTCTACTACGGCCATAACCGGGACACTGAAGCGCTTGAAGAGAACAACATCGTCATTGACACTGACAAAAAAAGCACAAGGCCCCGCAATTACACTGTATTGGGAGGAAACATGCGTGACATCCCTACCTTGAACATACTCCCCTTTCGCATGGGGCTCTCCTCACTAGAGACCACGACTTTGGTACTCAACAGGATATTCTATGCAAGACAGCGAATACATTCCCTTATGGAAGAGGGTCAAAAGTTTCTCATCCGGGTCCCTTCGCAAAAAAAATGGCTTGCAAAGATCATCAACGAACACAAGAAGGAGATCCTGCAAGGACCATCCTTCAAAACAAGGCAGGACACTTCCTTTCAGGCGATTACCGTTCTAGAGCAAGGCGTTGGCCTTGTCCATATCTACTATGAGGCTTCATGGAGGGAGGAGCAGAAAAGGAACCTCTCCAATATACTGTTTGCTTGCAAAAACGAACTGCTGGAGAACAACCTCGTTGATGAGCACAAAAGGCTCTACGACGAATACTTTGAAGTGAAGTATTCCCAGAAAGGTTATCGCAGGGTGCAGTTCCGCAACGACCCCCGAGAAGTGTTTGAACGATCGAATGCAGGGTATTGGGCCCTATTGACCAATAGCGAGGAAGATCCCGAGCAAGCCTTGCATACCTACCTGAATCGCAACCATCTGGAGGCAGAGTGGAACAATATGAAGAATGAGGAGGACTGCAGGCTCCTGGAGGTCCATGACCCCTATATCTTCTCAGGACGTGCCTTCCTACAGTTTCTTTCCCTTGTTATGTCTTCCTATATGGATAAGGCTCTCAAAGAGCATGATGCAGGTGGATACAAGGAGGCTCTGACCACAATGGCGAGCTATGCAAAGGTACGCTTTGAAAACCTGATGCATGAGACCTTCACCAAGCCGACAGAAGAGCAGAGGGAACTAGCTAAGATATTCAAGTTGAAGTTGAAAGAGTGACAGCAAAGACAGATTGAGTTGTAGGGTGTTAGGAAGTAAAACGCTATTTCTTATCAGTGGAGACCCTTTTATTGTAATCATTCCACCCTTCGTTGGTTGTAGCTAGTGAAGAGACTTGGATTCGAACATGAATTGTGGGGAAGCATGAAGAAGAGCAAAACAAAGATAACAATACGTACTAGGCAGGGGATAGTTCTCTGTTGCCTGCTCGTGTCTCTGCTTTTTCTCCCCAGTTGCGGGGTATACAGCAAGGTCCCCCCAGTCAATCCTGATGAGGCTCCCGTTTGGTCGGGGCCCTTATTGGAAGACGCGGATATGGAGAATGTCAGGATCTACATCAAACCCAACCAAAGGACCATCATACTGAATATGGATGACCTTGATGGAGACTTGAGGGTTCTGCTTGCAGAGTATGATGAAAACAAGAGCGAAGCTGAAGAAGATTCTGAAGCCTTAGTTGTTGAGGAACTCTCTGTGAATGTTCCCCAGAACGGAAACTATGTGCTGGTGATAGAGAAGACCAATCGCTAGAAAAGAATAAAATAGAGTGAATAAGGAAGGAGACAACCTAGATGGCTGCCTCCCCTTTTTATATCTCATAAGTAAAGCCTAAAATTAGTCATTATATCTTTACGGTGACCAATCTGAACTATGAGAATAACAACCTTATCTTCTGATATTTCTGTAATAATACGATAACTACCGATTCGATACCGCCATTGATCACCATGATTTGCAGTTAAACCTTTTCCATGTTCATATGGATTAGAACATCCCTCAAGATTTTTCCGTATCCATGCAATCAGAAAAAGAGCTGTATGCTGATCTAGTTTTTTCAATTCCTTTAAGGATCTTTTGGAAAACTCTACTCTATATTTCATCTCAATCCCAGTTCCCTCTCCACCTCATCAAGTGAATAGGTAACAGGATCTGCGCGAAACTCTGCAATCGCAGTAGTATAAGCCTTTAAGTCAAACTCATCTTCAATTCGGTCAAAAACAGACTCTCGAACAAGTTCAGAAACACTCATATCATTAAAATCTGCATATTTCTTTATCAGTTGTGAATCCTCTTTGTTTAATCTTACAGAAAGTGTCATACAAGTACCTCCTTGTGTGTAATACATTGTAATACAGTTTATAGAATTCAGCAAGACCTTCGAACTAAATTAAGAGAAGAATCCACAACAAAACATTTGAGACCAAGTCTATCTTTTACATGTACTGTACATCACTTAGCCAGATCAAATCTAACTCATCTGTATAAACCCATTACGTGTCAAAAGTCAGTAAAAAGTGAAAGCTCCCCCTTCCTTTCACTAGCTGATCACATGGGCACTGACAGGGTCGATGGTTGGCCCATCCATAGGGAGTTCCACAACGCCTTCATATAGCAGCCGTTGCTATAGGTCATTACTGAGGTAAAGTTTTCAAACGAAAACTTCCCGTCTACCTAAAAGCTGAAGAGGATGAGAGCAAGCAACAAGACGACTATGACACTGAGCAACAAGGGGACCTTACTGAGCTTCACAAAGCCATGCCACTTGCGTTTCGCAAAGGTTTTGATCATGGATACCTCAAATAGAAGCGTCTTTTTCAAAGGTACCTCCAAGAAGTCTTTATGAAATGCTCTGTTTTAGCACTGTTCGCTGTGATAGCAAGAGAACGGATTCGATATAATGCAGCAAAATATACTAGAAGAGTCCACTATGCAAAAAAATTCATGCCTACACACATGCACATTGAGACTTTACACAAATGGGGAATACAAGCTGTTCTTAAGGGTTGAGTGTGATGGAGACCAAGGTGTATCTCCCTTCAGAAATCTCTATCCAGACAAAGGTGCCGTACCGCATCTTCTCGCCATACCTGAACGGCACAGAGACAGTATCCTGGCGCTTGATAGCCTTCCCCAAGGAAAACTTTGTTTGGGACAACAGAAGAGCAAGCTCTTTATCAAAGGTACGAATAAACGAGAACTGGATATCTTGGGAAACAAACTTCTCTACCCAATCAGGGGAGTAAGGGGTGGAAAGGGCCTCTGCTGTATAGGCTTCGCTGGATCCTTTCTCCGGGCTGACCAACTGTCCGATAGCAGGATCTTGGCTCAGAATAGGAACATCCAAAGAAAAGGATAGCTGCGTAGAGAGCGGTAACGCTACGACTGGGGATACCACCAGCAGGCAAGCAAGGACAAGACCCAATCCATTGTGTTTATTCATATCTATTGTGTAGACGATGAGCATCGATTTGTCAAACTTATTCATATGATCTTGCAGAATTTAGACAGAGAGCTCACAACGAACTAGAGAGAAAAAGTCCTGGATGTCTAGTCACCAGAAAACTACAACAAATCTCATATAACTCTTGGATTATGCCACTCAGTGCATTACACTGATTTTCAGAGGGATAAAACATGATTGGATTTGTTATCATTGTAGCAATAGGAGCCATAGTCTTTGCCGCAGTCAACTTCTATGGTGTGAAGAAAAAGGATGCAGGAACTGAAGAGATGCAGCAAATAGCAGCTGCTATCCAGGAAGGGGCAAGAGCCTTCTTGGTACTTGAGTATTCAGTTATCATAAAGGTTGTTGTCCTTATCGCCATTCTTCTTGGGGTCGTTGTCTCCATATCCAGTGCGTTCGCCTTTGTCCTAGGGGCAACCATGAGCGCCAGCGCAGGCTGGATCGGCATGAATATAGCGACGATAAGCAATGTACGGGTATCCAATGAAGCACGCCTTACAAAAAGCTTAGGACAGACACTCCGTGTTGCTTTCAGAGGTGGATCGGTCATGGGCCTCTGTGTTGGTGGCTTTGCCCTGCTTGGCCTTGCCATTGTCTATGTGGTTTTTGGCGTGGTGCTTAAGCAAGTATCCCCTGAAAACCTTACCTTCCACACCAACTGGCTAGGCATCTCTGACATCCCCTTTACGATGACCGTCAGCGCCTATGCCCTAGGATGTTCCATCATTGCGATGTTCAACCGTGTTGGTGGCGGCATTTACACAAAAGCTGCTGATATGGGTGCTGACCTTGTAGGCAAGACAGAAGCAGGCATTCCTGAAGACGACCCGAGAAATCCGGCAACCATTGCTGATAACGTAGGGGACAACGTAGGGGATGTTGCAGGCCTTGGCTCGGACCTGTTGGAAAGTTATGTAGGTGCTCTTGTATCGGCCATGATATTGGCAGCATACATCTACTTTTCCAACGGAGACATAGCAGCTTCCCTAGTTGCAAAGCTTATCTATGTACCACTGCTTATAGCGGCAGTTGGCATTATCTCCTCAATGCTGGGCATTCTCTTCCTATTGGTAAAGAAAGTCTCTTCCAACCCCCACAAGGAGCTCAATGCAGCGACCTTCATGGGCGCAGGCTTGACGATACTCTCTTCTGGCATCGTTTCCTATCTTGTGTTCAAGTCAGAGGACCTCAGCAACATTCCTTTCGCTATGGGTGCACTCTCCCCTTGGGCCTGTGCAGTCCTTGGTATTGTAAGTGGGATAGTGATCGGGAAAATTGCCGAATACTACACCAGCTATGATTTCAAACCAACCCAGAAGATAGCTGCAAGCTCCCTAGAAGGGGCGGCACTTACCATTACAGAAGGAATGAGTGTCGGTATGATATCTGTTATCGCACCTGTTCTGGTCCTAGGGTTTGCCATCATCGCAGCGAATGTCACAGCAGGGCTCTACGGTGTAGCTATGGCTGCTATCGGCATGCTCAGCTTTGTCACCGTAACAGTCTCCGTTGATACATTCGGGCCCATTGCTGACAACGCCGGAGGCATTAGCGAAATGGCTAAACTGCATCCTGATGTGCGTGGCATTACCGATAAGCTTGATGCTGTAGGCAATACCACCGCAGCCATAGGAAAAGGATTTGCCATAGGGTCGGCAACGCTAGCAGCCCTTTCCTTGTTCTCCTCCTACCTTTATGCACAAGCAGGCGAAAATGTTGTCCATGGATCGGCGATGATGCTGAACATGGTCAACCCACTTACCCTTGTAGGTGCGTTGGTCGGGGCAGCTCTTCCCTATCTCTTCAGTGGCCTGCTTATCGAAGCTGTTGCTAACGCAGCAAGAAAGATGGTGCAGGAAGTCAGACGGCAGTTCAAGGCAGACCCAGGCATCATCTTAGGGACCTCCCTTCCTGACTATAAGACCTGTATCAGCATCAGTAGTGCTGGTGCCTTGTCTGAAATGCGGATCCCTGCCCTCATCTCTGTTGCAACACCGCTGGTGACCGGATTTATCTTTGGTGCTGAGTTTGTGGGTGGCCTGCTCATTGGGACAACGCTCTCATCTGTCATGCTGGCCCTCTATACCGCAAACGCAGGCGGTGCATGGGACAATGGAAAGAAGTATGTGGAGAACGGGCACTACGGTGGTAAAGGCTCCAATGCCCATAAGGCTGCTGTTGTAGGTGATACCGTCGGTGATCCCTTGAAAGATACCGTGGGACCATCTCTGGATATCCTGATAAAGATTATGGCAATCGTGTCTTTGATCTCCGTATCAATCTTTAGCAAGTATAACCTATTTTCACTTCTCATGAAGTAAAGAAAAGGAGTGTGCACATGTTGTATTATTATGTAGTGTTTTCCCCCATTGAGGCGATGATATCGTCCCAGCTCGAACCTAAGATGTTCGGCTCTTATATGGCTAGAGGTTCCAAGAAAGGCTCTGCAGAGAGGCTGATGTTTGCAGAGGTCAAAGGTGGCTTTGGAGACTATTTTGACTGGGACTATGCAAAGAAGAAGTGTGTCTCACGCCCCGATGGCACCTTGAAGCACTCGCTGTACCTATCGATCTATCGGGTCATCGAGCACGTTCCTCTTGAACAGTTTAAGAACATATATCTTGTCACCAAGGACGGCAGTACGCTAGGTCTCTCCCAAGAACCCTACAGGAAGCCGATCAACTGGGTTGGCTATGGTCTGTACAAGGAACATTGCCCGGTCCATCCGTTCATCGCAAGTTCTCTGGAACCAAAGGCTTTGGCTGACTACATCATCAGCGATACTGAGAAAAAGATAACCGTCCCTGCAATCATCTTCAATGATGTCAGGCGTATCGATTTTAATGAAAAAGAGGAGACTGGCAACATTGGCAGTATGTTCGATCGTGATCTCGACCACCTGACCGAATGTATCGATCAGGTAAAGAACCATGAGGACAAGATCACCAAAACCATTGACCGCTCTTTTGATTCAAAGTTTACCTACCAGATAGTCGATACTGGCTTCTATGTAGCCAGAGGGAAAAGCATCCTCTTCTATCCCATGCCGACTAGGGAAGAGCTGAAGGAGATCGACTATGACTGGGGAAAAAGCGCAAATATCTTTTCCTAGGATTAGCCTCTGATTAGAGACTGTACCTACATGGGAGGGTCCCCTTCTTTGATAGCAGGGGGCCCTCCCCCATTTCCCTACTTTACACAGCTCAAGGTTGCCCTTACTATACAGGTATGAACATCTCTGTAGCAAAAAAACTCTCCAGCCTCTATACCCACTACAATGTAAGCATCCGTGACCCCCTATGGAAGGATGTCCACCTCAGTGAGGAGCTCAAGCGTATCTACCTTACCCCTGCAGTGCAGAAGTTGGGCAGGATCAAACAACTTGGGCCCACCTTCCACCTCTACCCAGGGGCAGTGCATACCCGTCTCGACCATAGCCTTGGGGTGTATCACATCAGTTATACCATCCTTACCAACCTGCTCAGGCAAGCCTTGAGCAAGGGTGAAGAGACCATTCTGAGTGAAGAGGGAATGCGCACCTTCCTTTGTGCAGCCCTTTTGCATGATATCGGTCACTTTCCCTTTGCCCACTCTCTGAAGGAGCTCCCCCTACGCTCCCATGAGGCGATAGCGGCTTCCCTTATAGAAGAGGACCGCCAACTGCATGATGCCATCATAGAAAGCGGCTGTTCGCCCTCCTTGGTAGCTGCCATCATCGACGAGAGCCTTCCCAACAGTGATGTTGAGATAGCATTTTACAGAAGCCTGCTTTCAGGGGCTCTCGATCCCGACAAGCTTGACTACCTCAACCGTGATGCATTTTTCTGTGGGGTCCCCTATGGCATGCAGGATGTCTCCTTCATCACCAACCGCCTGATGATCTTCAACAACAAACCGGCTCTCCCTCTCTCTGCTGCAGGATCAGTGGAACACCTCTTGTTCAGCAAATACCTCATGTACAAGAATGTCTACTGGCATAAGAGGGTGCGTAGTGCCACCGCCATGATCAAAAAGGCCCTGCTCTGCTCACTAGCGGAAGACGTACTAGCACCTGAGGATCTCTATGTCCTTGATGACGAGCAGTTTTTTATGCTTCCTGAGACACATTCGTACAAGCCCTTGGCACTCTTCTCTCAAGTCAGGGACAACAATATGCTCAGTTGTCGCTTTGAAAAGGATTTTGACGAAAATCATACTTTGGACAAAATCGCCTCTTCATTGCAAGGGCGTCTTGTCCTTGAGAAGGATCTTTGGCACAAGCTTGGCAAGACCTATAGAAGCTTGGAGAGTTACCAGGTTATCCTAGACATCCCTGAACCTATCATGTTTGAATCCGATATCCCCCTTATCCAGAAGGATGGCACAGCTCTCGCCTTCAACAAGGCAGATACGGTTTTTTCACAAGATGTGGGAAAGGTCTTTACAAAAAACCTCAGAAAAACCAGAATCTTCACACCCTCCTATGTAACGACTGAAGCGCTCTTGGAGGCATTGGAGCCATAAACATGCATGAGCTTGCAGAGAAGCTATCCTATACCAAACTCATCGAGGGGGACATCCCCCCTTGGGTGATGCGTTTTATCAAACACACTGGAAAGGCCATCAACACCTACTCCATGATCAGAGAGGGAGAAAAGGTCCTGCTTTCCGTATCAGGGGGCAAGGACTCCCTTGGTCTCGCATTGGCACTCTCCCTCAGAAGGAAGTGGATGCCCATAGACTATGAACTGCAGGCTGTGATGATAAACTGGATAGAACACCCCATCCCCGATGAGTATCGGGTGAAACTTACGCAGTACTTTGCTGACTTGGATATTGAGTTTTCCATAAAGGACGAACACCAGTACCCCGATTCATTCAAAGGTGAGTTCAACTGCTACCTCTGCTCGCGTAACCGCAGGCGCATCCTTTTTGAAGAGTGTGAGAAGCGAGGCATATCCATCGTAGCCATGGGCCACCACCTGGACGACCTGGTGGAGACGACTATGATGAACCTCTGTTTCCGGGGCAACTTCTCTACGATGCAGCCGGTGCAGCCCTTTTTTAACGGTAAGATCCAGATGATCAGGCCAATGATAGAGATCCACGAGGACAGGTTGAAACAGCTAGCTGCCCACTATGACTTGCCTGTGGGCAAACCGGTTTGTCCGTTCGACCAGTCGAATATTCGCTCCCAAGTGAAACCCCTGGTAAAACAGCTTGCGCACATAGACAAACTTGCACGAGAGCATATCTACAATGCTCATAAATTTGAAGGTCGGGTGTAACTTATTTGCCTTGTACTAGGTTTACTACTATAGTCTATATGTGTGATTATATATAAAGGAGGAGGAAAGGCCTGTGAGCAAGAGGATTTCACTGTTC
This sequence comes from uncultured Sphaerochaeta sp., assembly GCA_964469205.1. GTDB lineage: Bacteria > Spirochaetota > Spirochaetia > Sphaerochaetales > Sphaerochaetaceae > Sphaerochaeta. Next base: position 12,763 of record CAYXYD010000015.1, read on the forward strand.
CTGTTCGTCATGCTCCTTGTGCTTACACTTCTCACCGCAAAGGATACTGCTACAGGAATTAACCCACGATCAGGGAATACCGAAGAAAAACCTAGCGTTACCCCCCCCATTGACCTTGGTCAGGGCCAACTTGAAGATTCCGTAGGGGGTCTTCTTGAAGGTACGGCTACCTCAGATGGTTTTTTCAGCATATCCTATGCCCCAGACTTTTCTTTCAACAAACTCTCATTTCAACTTGCTCTCAAGATTCAGGGGCAAGCGGTAAACGACCCCTTTGACCTCACCTTTGACTTCACCGACTGGGCTCTTCCCCCAAGGGAAAATGATCAGAGCACAGGTGATTATGTGCTAGAAGCACTCATGCAGTACAGTTCGTTCATACGGTACATCCAGTGGGGTGACCGTTACGAAGAGATATATATACGCTATGGGAAACTGGCAGGTATCACCTTGGGTGATGGAGCCCTGCTCAATGGGTATTTTGATCTGGGTGTCGGTACCCACACTACAAGACCTGGGCTTAACTTCACCCTCGACGGGACGCTGGTACGTGTCCCCAATGCCGGCTTTGAATTTGTCACCAATGACCTGTTCAACCCAACACTCTTGGCCTGGAGAATATACGCACGACCTTTCAGCCTAAAGCATCCCACATCCTTTTTTACAAATACAGAGCTTGGGGTCAGTTATGCAGAAAACCCTTCAGCTTCCTTTGTAGAGAGAGATGAAGATAACCCACACACACGCAAGCTTATCGCCATAGATATGGGCATCCCCCTCCTAACGCGGGAACACTTCAGCCTAGCCTTCTTTGCTGACCTCTTGGTTCAAAGCCCAGGTACCTTCTCACCGCAACCGGCTCTTGCCACACGCTATGGTATCTTTGGCCACTCCCTCAGCTTCTTTCTCTTCAACACCAGCCTGACCATACCGTCCTTTGGTACGTATTATACCGATTATTTTGATTCAGGCTTTGAACAGCTGACTCTAGAAGACCGAGAAAAATCCATCCTGCATGCTGGCTCGATGAGAATTGATGCCATGGCAGGGTTGAACTTCACCAAGCTAGGGGCATACTTCAGGACCAGAATACGAAGCGATTACTCCGATGGAAATTTTTTCAACTACAAATTCCAGGCAAATGCAAGAATAGACAAACGCTTATTCAATATCGTTTCACTGGACTTGAGCTATGAAAAGCTTTATCCTACCATTACTGGTACCAGTACTGGCGAAGGTTTTTTTGAAGGTTTGTATACGCTACGTAACGTGGAAATTGCAGCATCAACCATTATAAAGATAAAACCCTACTCATTTACGATTGGGCTTAGCATGGTTTTTGATGATCAAGCCCAATCGACGTTACAAGTAGACACAGCAGTAAGGATTTCAATCCTATAGGGAGAATATATGAGTCGGGTACGTAAAAGAGTATGTCTTGCCTTGGTAGTTGCTTTGGTAATGTTTAGCATTGCTGCCAAGGATTCTGTATTCATCGGTGACGGCGACATAGGTGGTATTCACATGTTTGACAGCCAAGGTGTCAGACTCGATGCAACACTTGATGTGGCCTCCAATATAGGAGAGGGTTGGATAATACATAATCCGGACTCCCCTATCCTCATCATCACCCCTAAAGGTTCCATCAACCTGTTTGACGATTCCATCCTGATAACAGGGGACCTCATCAGCAACAATCCCAGCCTCTACCTGGTCAAGGGAAAGGCTACCTTCAGCACCTATGACATGGAAGGTGGTACCTTAAGCGTTTCGACGCCTGTATCACTCTTCAAGCTCAAAGGCGATGGAGAGATGTTTATCATCACCGACGATGTTGAAGAATCGGTAACAGTATTCAAGGGAGAGGGTACATCCTACAACTCCATCACCGGTGCTACCCGAACTATCGAGGCGTTTCAAAAGCTGGGAATGCAGGAGAGCTTAGCAAAGCCCAAGCCAATTGCCAGCGGCTATTACCTTACCTATGCCACCTATCCTGACCTCATGCTTGCAAAACAGCTGATCAGCGATATGGCAACATCAAAGATAGAGACACCAGCAGTACCCAAGTTCTCCTCTGTACTACAGAAGCCTCAAAAAGCAGAGCCTCCTGTTATACAGCAAGGGGTGACCATCATGCCTGCAAAGGCTCCCTCCTTTTCCCTTGTCGAAGTGGCTAAAACTCCAAAACCTCCCAAGCCATACCAGATCTCTGTAACGAGTGAACCTGTCAGGGTTCCTTCTATCCCACAGTCACTCACTTCTTCCATTGTCCCCCGACCAAAGAACCGCATTGTAGTAACTGTGCGACCTATGGCACCGGAGGTCCCTACCCTTGTAGAGGTGGAGCCCTTGACCGTTGTCGTACCTGCCGCTTCTCCTGTTCCCAGTAGCAAGGCCACCGTTGAGCCTCTGCCACCAGAGCCTGAAG
>CAYXYD010000015.1:15293-24315 GCA_964469205.1 uncultured Sphaerochaeta sp.
CAGAGCCTGAAGTTGCAGAGCCCGAGCCTGTAGGTGAGCCCGTCGAGACAACAGAGCCTGAGGTTGCAGAACTTGAAACAGTGGAGGAGCCTGAGACAACAGAGCCCGAAGCAACAGAAGAGATAGAGCCCAAACAAGAGAAAGGCCAAGGCATCATGTTTACCCAGGAAGAGGACCCCAAGGCGGGATCGGTGGGGATCGAAGCATCCTATAGCTTCCTCTTCGATGGAACAGACAGCAACAGCCTGCTCCATACCCTCTCTGTCAAACCCTATGTAACGTACAAGAGCTTTGCCCTAAGCCTGCAGTCATCTGTGAGCACAGAGGACTTCTCTGAATACACCTCAAACGTAACGCCTGTGCCAACAGGAAGCCTTGAGATGCTAAGCTATGGCTTCAAGTTCATCTCATCCCTACGCTTTGGCTATAACGGGTCACCCTTCTTCCTTGCCTTGGATAACAAACAGTACCACGGCCCCCTTACAGAGCAGTATTTTGCCCCTCGTTTTGGTGATAGTGCCAAACTTGGCCTGTACAATAGAATAGAGATGGGCTCTTTCTCTTCAATCATCTATTTTGATGACCTTTACTTTACAAACCTGCTAGATAGCCCTAGCAAACATCAGTTCTCATCCTTTGCCTTGGAGTATGCACAGAAAGGGGGATATCGCTTCTCCGTTTCGCTAGGCACCTTGGCCGAGATTAAACGATCCCCATCCTGGGAAGTCAATCTGTATCCCAATGTAAACTTGTTCTTTCCCCTAATCGATGTCCGCACAACACAGCTCGCCCTATTGATCTCTGCCAGCGGATATCTGCCTGCATACCCGACCCTCGATTCCTCAGAGTTCATCGACACATCCCTCACCTCCTTGTTCCCCAACTATCAGGTGAGTGCCGGCCTGTCACTGAAGCAAGGCGCTTTCTCAGCTAAACTGCTGGGTTCGATGCGTAAGGGTGATAAAAACAGAAACCTTATGACCAGCGAACTCGCCGATGATTACAACAAATCCACCTCAGTCTTCGACGTCTTAGCCGAAACAGGATTTGCAGGGGAACATTTCAATGCCCGCCTGACGGTGAACCTGCCCTTTGCCAGCGACCTAACCCTCGCTGATGGAACAGGAGCACATAAGGCTGACTTCAGCCAGCTCACCCTCTCCTACAAGCAGAAGGCATTCACCTTCTCCTTGGGTCTACAGGAGGTGGGTATTGGAGAAACCATCAAAGGTATCTTCGATGGTAGCAATGATCTCTTCACCCTCTTCGGTGGAGAGCGTGCAACGTCCTTCCTCTCTGTCGGATATACGACAGGAGACCTCACGATCAAGGCGAAGGCATCCTACCCTGCTGACCCGACTCCGTATACGACACCTAAGATTACCATTACAGCATCCTACAAGTTGGGAGTGCAGTTCTAAAGGATGAGGGCCTTCGGGCCCTTTCCTTTTGCCCTAACGAGAGAAACATGGTACATTGTTCCCATGAATATCAAACGACTCGACCCTTTGGTCGCACAGCGCATTGCTGCCGGAGAAGTGATAGAACGACCCGCCTCAGTGATGAGGGAACTCCTAGACAACGCCCTTGATGCAAACTCCACCAGCATAACAGCGAGTGTAGTGGAAGGGGGCTTGGAAGAGATCACCGTCATTGATGATGGCGATGGGATTGCAGAGGAAGATCTTTCCCTGCTCTGTGAGAGCCATGCGACCAGCAAGGTCTCCTCCCTTGATGATCTGTACCAGCTAAAGACCATGGGCTTTCGAGGAGAAGCGCTGTATAGCATTGCAGCTGTCTCCAAGATAACCATTGCAAGCAGTTACAAAGGCTTTGATGCAGCGAACATCACCATCGACAATGGACAGAAGAGCCCTATTATTCCTGGCGGCCCTGATAAGGGCACCAAGGTAACAGTTGCTGACCTCTTCAAGGAGATACCGGCACGTAGGCAATTTCTCAAGCGCCCCTCAACTGAAGCTACCATGTGTAAGAACATTCTCCTTGAGAAGTCACTCGCATTTCCCAAACGCTCTTTCAAGTTCTACACCGACGGAAAACTCCGTCTTGATCTACCTGCCACAACGAAGAAAGAAAGAGTCCTTGATGCCCTCTCCACAAGCCAGAACATCATCCCTTCAGAGATGCTCGAACTCCATGAGACAGCCGCTCGCTTCAGCCTCTATGCTGTCGCCTCATCCCCTGCAATATTTCGAAGTGACCGTTCCCATATAAAGATCTACATCAATGACAGACCTATTGAGGATTATGCCCTGGTACAAGCTGTGACCTATGGCTATGGGGAGCTGTTGCCTGGGGGCTCCTTTCCCTACTGCTACCTCTTCATCACCGTAGACCCCTCGCTCGTCGACTTCAACATCCACCCCACCAAGCGGGAGGCCAAACTACGCAACAAGGCAGAGATTCATCACCAGATAGTCTCTATGATCGCAAGCCAGGTAAAGAGAACCCTGCCACGTCTTATCAAAGAGGTGCAGGGGAACCTCACCGGAAAAGAAGAGAGCCTGTTCTCCTCTCCCAACCATTCGGGCTTCTCTCCTACACCCCCCTATCATTCATCTGGGGAGCAGAATTTCGGATCCTCTTCCCATGAAAAAGGGTATGCCTACTCCCACCAGAGCAAACCTTCCGACCCCCTCTGGTTCCAGAAGGCAAAGGAAGCACTGCAAGAGAACAAGATGGAGACTTCTCGCAGAAGCGAAGAGGTCGATATCTGGGCTGAACAGACACAAGAAGAGAGCTTCACCTATCTTGGCCAAGCCTTCAACCTCTTCTTGCTAGCACAAAAAGGCGATGATCTCTTTCTGGTGGACCAACACGCAGCACATGAACGCATCCTATTTGATGCAGTGAGGCTTCGTCAGGGAGTCCAGCCCCTGATGATACCTGTCGAGTTTGAAGTGGAAAGGGATGTCGATGCCTACCTGCAGGAAAAGCTGGATGTCTATCTTAACCTAGGTATAAAACTTGAAAGGAAAGAACCCCTACAGTGGCAACTTCTTGCCATACCCGCCATGTACAAATCCATTGAAAAAGAGGTGGTCTCCTTTATCCAGAGCCACGCTGGCGATGCCAAGGAGATAGAGAAAGGCCTCTATGCCATAGTAGCCTGCCATGCAGCCATAAAGGGTGGTGACAGCATTGAAAACACCACAGCCATTGAGTTGCTCAAGAAGGTATTTGCCTTGGAAGAGCCTACCTGTCCCCATGGAAGGACCTTTGTAGTGAGACTCAACAAGGACGAGCTCTCCAAGGCCGTAGGAAGGACCTAGAGGGTGTACCAGACTATCTGGTTAAGTCTGGCTGCCTCATCGTACCAGGTGAGCCCAACAAAGCGCACATTCTCCCAATTGGGATAGAGGCTAGCGAGCTCTAGCGTCTGTTCTGTTGTGAGGGTGGAATAGAGTAGCTTTTTCTTCTCATCAAGAAGCTGTACCGCACACTCCCTGACCTGCTCATCCAGGACAAGCTTTCCCTCTACAGCATCAAGATGATGCTGAAAAGAAGCTATCTCTGAACCTTTCTCCAAGGTAAAATTCTCTGATATCGTACGCCCATCGTCGCGGAGGACACGCAGGCTCCACTCTCCTCTAGGCAGAGGCATCCTCTGCCCGAGTGAGAGAGCCGACTTACCATAGTAGGCTTGCTTATCCACACTCTTTTTCATAGCTGGGAACAACCAGGTGTTAAGGGCATCTGGGGATGTGACCTCCATCTGGAGGGTGGCATCCTCTTCGCTCTCTATAAAGACACCCAAGCTCTCATAGCTGGAGGTAAGGGTTCCCTCACTATCAAAATGAGAGACAAGACTGACAGAGGTGTGTACTCCCCTCAGGGAAAAGGATGGGCGTGCACAAGAAAAACAGAGCAATAAGGCTAGGATAACAATGGATGAGACGCGTAGCCTTGCCTTCATGCTTACTGAGCCTGTGCAATGAGAAATGATCGTACTGGATTGGCATATGAGTTAAGGGCAAACAACCTCACATCCTCTTTCTGGTTCTTGAACCGGTTAAGAAATGCTTCAGTATCGAACGAGGAGTACACTTCCTTAAACTTGTCGGTATGCTCCAGATAGTCATAGGCAAAGCAGTTGGTAGGCCATAGCTTGTAGGAGAGATGGATCTGTCGGTCGATCTCAGCGGCTACTTCATCGGAATTGACAAAGTTACCCCTCAGAGGCTCTCCATACGCGATATGGATCCGACCCTTATACCCCTTCAAACCACGGGAGATACTGATGAGGTCCTCGTACTTCTTCTTGGGTTGCTCGCCTCTTCTGAGGCGTCCTACCTCTTCTACGCTCTTGATGATATCACAAGGGTCATACTCATAGCTCACAGAGATGGGTACGATGTGACACTTGTTGATGACATCGCTAAAGCTGACTCCGCCCTTACGCTTTTGCGAAAGATGGAGCATCTTTATGATGGCGGGGGTGGTGACATCAAGGCCATCCTTTGCCCGACCACTCTTCTGTGCAACCCAAATGGATGTATTCAGTTCAGTGATAAGCTCAACGAAGTAGTTGCTGAGCCTGATGGATTCCATATACTTCTCACGCATGGGAAGGGTTCGTTTGACTGTCACCCCACCGTTGAGCTTGAAGATATCGGCGACATACTGATTCGTCAGCAGGTTATCCCCAACGGCCATTTCACAGATCACCCTATCACCTTTTATGAGGACATAGTTAATAAGGGCAAAATCAAGGACGATGTCCCGATGGTTGCTCATGTAAAGGTATGCCTTGCCCTTATCAATGTTTTCCAATCCACTGTAGGAAAAATCATCGACACTCTTTTGCAAGACTGCAGGGAGAAAGAAACCAACAGAAAGGTCCCGTTGAAAATCATTGTAGGTTTTGACAGACTGCAGCACACCCATCAAGTGTTCTGCATACTTTTCGTTCTTGGCCCTTTGTTCTGCAGTATCAGTGGGGAGAAATCCTGCTAGGATCTTCAAAAATGCATCCTTGTCAACAATTATTCTCTCTATAGCTGCCTGCACATCGGAGCCCCAATATGGTGCAATATCCTTATACGTATGTAAATCCATGGTCAGTCCTTTTTTGAACCCATCAGAGACCGCATGTATTGTGTTCGCTCCCACTTAGAAGAATCTGCAATCCTCTCCTGGGCAAGCTGTCCATTGAAATCTGCGATCCGGGTGAATTCATGTGCGTCCATCCAAGAGGAAATTTCGCCTTCCATCTTGGAAACTGTAGCGAGCCCATACTTCATGAGGACAGAGCAAAGCTGGACAGCCTTTGCACCTGCAAGCAGTTGCTTAACTATGGTATCACCTGAGTGGATACCTGTAGCAGCACAAATGTCATAGCGTAGCTCCTCACTCATTATGGCTGTCCACCTCAGTGATTGTGCATACTCATCCTCTGAACTGAACATATGGGCAGAACCAAAGGTAAGTTCCTTGGTGTTGATGTCAGGGCTAAAGAAGCGGTTAAAAAGCACGACACCGTCGATCGACAGTTGGTCTAGCTTATAGAGCAAATTGGCAAGGGATGAGAAGGAAGAGCCCATCTTGAGACTCAAGGGAACCTTGACCTTCTTACGTGCAGCCTTCACCAAAGAGAGATAGTTCTTTTCAATGGCGGTGCCGTCTACTGCAATGTCCGCAGCAACTATGTAGTGGTTCAGTTCTATGGCATCAGCACCACAGGCCACAAAACGGTTGATATATTCGATCCAAGAACCGCTCTCGCGGCAGTTGATAGATGCAATGATAGGAATATCCAGAACCTTCTTGGCATCTTCCAAGAGTCTGAGATGCCCGTCGATGGCCTGTTCCATGGAAGAGCCCTTCATGAAGCCATACGCATCGGCATGTACGAGATACTCTTGGGTCTCGTCAATCAGAGCATCACTATCCCCTTCGATCTGCTCTTCAAAGATGGATTTCAGGACCACTGCCCCTACTCCTGCGTCTTCACATTTCTTTAGGGCGTCCAGTGTTGCGGTAAGGGGACTGCTACCCACTATGATGGGGTTCTTAAGATTGAGACCTAAATATTTCGTTGACAAGTCTGCCATATGTTACTCCTCAAAACAGATATGCCGATACACAATAGCCGGCTTAGGGCAAGTATAGCATGAATAAAAGGCTTTCTCCATATGGGTTGGACAAGTTAACCTACAGAAATAATGCAGAAAGGTACCGTTTTACCGGTACCTTTCTTAGCAAATGCGTAGTGTTTAGAGAATGTAGGGGATTCTGAAATTGTGAGACTGATAGACGACAAAGGTCTCAACCTCCGAGATGTCCTCGATCTTATCCAATTCCTGCTTGAAAAAATCCAACAGGGTAAGGCCCTCATCCTCAGCAAGTACAAGCTGGACGATCAGATCATAACGACCGGTAACTACAGCAGCAGAGATAACCCCACGAAGCTGGGCAAACTCCTTGGCCTTCTTCTCCAGGTCCAAGGTCTTGAGCTTGACGCCCATCATCACCACCTGCAAGCCAGGTATGGTTTCAGGGTTCACCAAGCCGGAGATTTCAAGAACCCCCTCATCAATGAGTTTGTTTACCCGAGCCCGTACAGTATTCTCTGTAATGCTCAGTTCTTCTGCAATTGCACTGAAGGGCTTACGCCCATCATGCAGTTGCTTGACAATAGCCTTGTTCGTTTCGTCCATCTTTAACTTCATCATCGCTTAACCATTCTTCCTCTCAAATTCTTTCATGAACTGGGCAAGATAGAGCACGTCTTCCTTGGGAAGGGCGTTGTATATGCTAGAGCGTAGCCCACCAACAGAGCGATGGCCTTTCAAGCCAAGCATTCCTTCCTTGGTAGCTTCAGTGACAAACTGTTTCTCAAGTTCCTCATTGGGAAGACGGAATACAATATTCATCCTGGAACGGAAAGAGGTGTCAACAGGACTACGGAAGAAGGGTGATCCATCAATGACATCATAGATGATGGCACTCTTTTCAAGAGCCCTCTTCTGCATGCCTGCGGCTCCACCGTTCTTCTTGATCCAGTCAAGGACAAGCTTCACACCCCAAATGGAGAATACAGGAGGGGTATTGAACAGACCCTTGTTCTTGCTGTGCAAGCTGTAATCCAGATAAGCTGTAAGGTTGGGGTTCTGTTTTTCCAGCAGGGACTTCTTCATGATGATGAAGGTAGCACCAGCTGGACCCAGGTTCTTCTGCACACCACCATAGATCATGGAGAACTTCTTTACAGGCACAGGACGGGAGAGAATGTCACTGGACATATCACCGATGAGGGGGACATCCCCTGTATCTGGGAAATCCTGCCACTCGATACCGCCGATGGTCTCGTTGGAACAGAGATAGAGATAGCTGCTGTTCTTACTGGGTTTCACTTCAGAGGCTTTAGGCAGGGAGGAGAACTTGTTGGACGTACCATCATAGTAGTAGTTGACCGACCCCAGTTTCTCGGCATCAGCGCCAGCTTTGTTGGACCAGGTACCGCTCTTGATGTAATCGGCAACGGTATTGGGGCGCAAGAAGTTCATAGGAATCATGGAGAACTGCAAGGTTGCCCCACCACCGAGGAAGTAGAGGTCATAGTCCTCAGGAACATTGAGTAGTTCCCTGAACAGGGAGAGACACTCATCGTACATACTCTCAAAAACACCACCACGATGACTAGCCTCAACCATGGACAGACCTTGGTTGTCATACTCCATCATCTGGTCGCGCATCTGTTCAAGCACCTCTATAGGAAGTACAGAAGGACCTGCGAAAAAGTTTTTTTTGCGTTCCATTATAGTTTTCCTCCTTTGATCAACTCACTGATAATATCAAATGACTCTTCTCCGATGCGAACAAGGTTCTCAACACTGTTTGCCCCGACATGAGGGGTAAGGGTGACGTTATCAGCCTTGAGAATCGGATAATCCTCAGAGGGAGGATCAGTTGGATAGACATCGGTTGCATACCATGCCACTGACCCGTCTTCTAGGGCAGCGACCATATCGGAGGCATCCACACACAAGGCGCGCCCGGTGTTGATGATGACAGGCTTCTTCTTGCAATGGGTGATCAGGGCCTTGTTGACCATACCCCGGGTCTCATCAGTGAGAGGAAGGTGAAGGGAGATATAATCTGCATTTTCAACGGCTGCTTCTGGGGTCTGCTTCATATCAGCGTGAGGTGAAGAGTGCACATACTTGTCATAGCCGACAACACTCATGCCAAAAGCCTTGGCAAGGACTGCAACGCGAGTGGCGATGTTTCCAATACCAAAGAGGCAGAGGGTCTTGCCATACAGCTCATTGCGCTTGGTAGCCTTGAGCCACTGCCCATGTTTCATGCCATCATTGTAGGCAGGAAGATGACAGGGGGTACTTATCATCAGGGTAAAGGCAAGTTCGGCAACAGCAATGGAGGAGGACTTGGGAGTATTGCGTACAATAATGCCCTTGCTCTCAGCATATACCTTGTCAATGTTGTCGATACCAACGCCACCACGAATGATCAACTTGAGGTTTGGAGCTTCGTCAATATACTCTTTGGTACATTTGGTCTTGCTGCGAACCAGCACAATGTGTGCGTCTTTAAGGCGGCTCTTGTCCGTCGTTACTTCACCAAACGCCTCCAAGCGTGGACCGAGCGAGGCATCGAAGGCATCTGAAATAAGAATAAGCATGGTTTTCTTCCCTCTCTTTGCATTTCTTCACAGGCATACGCCTATGTTGATAATCTACAATTGGATTGTACACCAAAAAAAGGGGGTTTGTCTAATTTTATTTTGTTATTTTTTACGTATTAAGCAAAATCATCGCTCGATGTTGACGGATAGTCAGAAATAATAAGATTGTAAGGGGAAATTGTAAGGGGAAATGAAAACCGCCGGAGACCCGGCGGCTATATACTTAGTAACTCTTGGAAACGTGCAATTTCCGTACTTTTTTCATCTGCTTGCGTGCTGCAGCTTTCTTTTTCCGGTTAAGGATGGTGGAGGGCTTCTCAAAGTACTCCCGTTTTTTCCACTCACGGATGATTC
>CAYXYD010000016.1:0-23949 GCA_964469205.1 uncultured Sphaerochaeta sp.
ATTTATAGCATTGATATGTTTAACCGTCAATAAATATTTATAGAATTGTACATTTTATCCTTACTGTAACATAGATAGTAAATAATTGGGTGAAAAGCTGAAACTTTTAATTTTTTCTGTCCTCACACCGAACAAGAACGTACTGATCAATAATCCTACGATAATCCCAAAAGTAGATTCATATCTTGATATCTGAACAGCAAAGAATCATGGCATTCATAAAAGTGCAGAAACTGGTGAGAAATGATGATGGAAGCGTCAGGTCAGGCAGCGCCTCGATCATGACCACAGAATACGACAGCTCATACAAAGGGCTGTCCCGTCACAGCACCAGGGAGAAGCTTGGGAAGGTGGTATCTCTTGATGCCGCAGGGAGAAGCGGAGTGTTCCTGTCTCCAACCAGGGGGCTTGTGACCTATGATTCGGTATCCGATGCCTTTGAAAATGTTGGAAAGGAAGATTCCAAGATCAAGGCCCTCGATCTCTTTGCAGAGCCCGAGATACATACTGTATTCGGCGATGCCTACCTCTTTCTCAAGTTTTGTGAAAAATCAGGTCTCCTCAAGGTTCTCCGGACTGCTTTTTCACAAGACAGGGAGTACGAGAGGGTCCTTTCGCATCTGCTTCACTCGGTCCTGAAGGATGAGTCCAAGATTTCTTGCGACGACTTCATCGGAAAATCCTTCGCTTCATATCTCTTCGGCGACATCCCATCCGGCTCTCTTGGGAGCGACACGGTGTATTTCTCCATGATGGGCGAAGACAAGAGCAGGGTTGCCTTCTTCAAGGCGTTCGTTTCCCATATGAGAAAAACAGATCCTGAGTTTGGAACAAGTTGTTATGTGGATTCTACGCCTCTGCCCAACGTCATCAGGGATAATCCGTTCAATGCCCTTTGTAGCCATAGGATACAGTCCACCTCCATCCAGACGAGACTAGTGCTTGTATTGGACGAAAAGACGGGGTTTCCCGTATGGTATGTCATAATCCCCGGCAATGTCCTGGACTTGAGCACCCTCAATTCGACAATGGAGGATGTGGCCGAAACCCTTGATATCTGCATCAGCAGTTTTGTGCTGGATGCCGGGTATGCGAGCAAGGCCATGATCGAGACCTTCCAGTGTGGGAACAAAAAGGGCAAGACCATGACCGTGCGCATGCCTGCAAAGAACGGCTATCCGCACAAAACGCTCTACCATCAGGCCAAGAAGCTGATGGGTAATGCCAAGTATGAGTTCATCCGCCAGGGCCACACCTATTTCGGCAGGACGCAGATAGAGACCGTATTCAAGACCAGCAAGGAGTACCTGAACCTCCTGCCACTGTCCAAATGGTCGGATCTTACAGTGAGGGGGAAGCTGCTCTCTGACATCATATCCACCATTGCATTACTGTAGCTGAGAAAAAAACTCTCCGGACCGGGAATCTCCACGTGCAAGCTGATTGGGAAGACCCAGTCGCTCATGTGCACAAAGAAGAAGGATGGGACGGTGATTGTTGAAGTCCCGAACAAGCAGGTCAGGGATTTCTATCATGAGCTGAAGGTGAAAGTGCCTTCTTCGGTAAGCCTGGAGATGTTCAAGACTGAAACCCTGAAGGTGAAAGCAAACGGGTCCTGAGCTCACTCTGATTTATGGTTCTACTTTTGTGTTTATCGTAGGTTCAACTGTCTATTTTATAGGTACCAGTTTATATAAATGCTATATTTTTACTTACCTCATAGGGAATAAGCGAATTTTAATTTATCCTCATTCCGCTTGATGCATCACCCCTTTACAGAGTATTGTACAGATGACGGGAGGGAATGCATCATGGAACACATCAGACAGGCTATAGAACAGGATATACCCTATCTCTACGAGATAAGCTTGCGCACTGCCCTTTCGGGACTTGATGGGACAGCATTTTTTCATGACCCCTACTGTGTAGGCCACTATTATGCCGCGCCCTACGTCTTCTTTGACCCCTCCCTCTGCTTCGTAGCAGTAGACGAGTACAACAGACCCTCTGGGTATATAGTAGGGACAAGCGACACTGTCGCCTTCAACAGCTGGATGAACAGTCACTGGCTTCCCCCACTCAAAAAGCACTATGCAAATATTACAACGTACAAAAGTGTAAACGAAGAGGACATAATACGCCTTATCAACAAAGGACCAGGAGAGGGGGTTTGGGAGCATGTCGGCTATCCTGCCCATCTGCATATCAACCTGCTTGACAACCTCCAGGGGAAAGGATTGGGAAAGGCACTGATGCTTACCTTTATGGAAGGTGTACAAAAAACAGGCGTTGCGGGCATTCACCTTGGGGTGGATGGGCGCAACACCCGTGCTTTTGGTTTCTACGAAAAGATGGGCTTCACCAAACTGAAGCAGCCCGCTTGGGGCGCTGTCTTCGGCATCAAGTTTTAGTCCGGATCGGCACCCCATTTAATCTGCAGGTATTCAAGATCACTGGCAAGACGCGTGATCGCATTGGTAAGGCGTACAGCACGCTTCTCCTCAATACCCTTCTCCTTACCTGCATCCTCCAAACGGCTGACCACTGACAAGAGTGTGGACTCCTCCTTCTTGAGCAGGGCAACAGCCTCAGAAAGCTCACGCAGATACGGAAGCACTGAATCGTCAACCTTCATCGCTACCGGCAAAGAAGCCTCATCCAAAAGATTGAAATGTTGCATGACTTCAGGGGCATACGCCCTGATGCCCAAAGTCCTGGTTACAAACGCGGCAAACCAGGGAGCAACCTCCTTATCACCATGGACGATGAAAGCCATCCGGGGCTCTTTCTTGAAAGAAGTCAGCCATTTGACCAGGCCACTTTGATCTGCATGACCGCTGATGCCGTGCAGTTCAGCAACCTCACACTTCACATCTATAAGTTCCCCAAAGAGGGTCACATGCCGCGTCCCATCCAAGATTGACCGTCCGAGTGTCCCTCCAGCCTGGAAGCCACTGAAAAGCACCGTGCTTTCAGGTCTCCACAGATTATGCTTCAGATGATGCTTGATCCTTCCTGCCTCACACATGCCACTGCTGCTGATGATGACACAGCTGCCCTTACGCCTATTCAGCGCCTTGGATCCCTCAACTTTAGTGATGGTTGTCAATGACGGGAAGATGATAGGGTTTATCCCCTTATTGACCAGGGCCATGGTCTCCTCATCCATATATCCGAAGATATTTCCTGCAAACACATTGGTTGCCTTGACAGAGAGAGGGCTGTCGACAAAGACGGGGAAATCGGGAAAAGACGGACAGAGCTTGTTCTCTATGATCACCCGTAGCAGGTAGAGAATCTCCTGGGTTCGTCCCACAGCAAAGGCTGGGATGACCACATTGCCGCCCCGTAAGAAAGTCCGCTCCACAATATCGGCCAACTCCTTAGCCCGTACGCTGGTAGGAACAGCATACCCCACAGCATTGTCCGGTCTCCTGTGCAGGCGGTTACCGTAGGTGGACTCCATAATGACAAAATCCGCCTGGTCGATATACTCGGGATCCTTGATCAGAGGCTGATCGAAATTGCCGATGTCTCCACTGAAGACCAGCTTACGATTTTCCTTTCCTTCCTTGAGCCAGATTTCTATGGACGAAGAGCCCAAGAGGTGCCCTGCATCAACGAACCTGACCTTCATTCCTCCCTCAAGGTCGATGATGGTATCATACTCGCAGGGTTCGAAGTATTCCATCGCCTCCTGGGCGTCCTCTACCGTATAGAGAGGTTCTACACTACCCCTACCTGCACGCCTTGACTTGCGGCTTTTCCACTCCGCTTCCATCTCCTGGATATACCCGCTATCTGCGAGCATAATCTCACACAGGTCGATGGTTGCCGCAGTTGTCAGGATCTTGCCCTTGAATCCATCCTTTATCAGTAGGGGAATCCTACCGCTATGGTCAATGTGGGCATGGGTAAGCAAGAGATAGTCAATGGAAGAGGCAACAAAAGGAAGCTCTATGCCTGACTCCTGTTCATCATTCCCCTGAGGAAGTCCGCAATCGACCAATATGTATTTGCCTGCACACTCAAGTAGCGTACAGCTCCCGGTTACCTGTTGAGCCGCACCAAAAAAGGTAATGTTCATAGTTGCTCCTTACCTATAGGATACGATTGAATTGACTAGGATGCAACTTATATAAGAAATCCGATTTTTTACAGGCAAAACCATTCTTGCAGAGATAACACTAAATGAGGTATCCTAAGAGTAAAGGGAGCGTAAAAAATGGATAAGAACAAACGTAAGAATCGGGAACAGCAAGTAGAAAGGACCATCAAGGCCCTGAAGAAGAACAATATGGAAGCTCTCTACATCCCTACGATGGATGAACTTCTTCCAACTGTGCGTTCCTTGCTGACAGCAGGAGAGAAGGTTGCTGTAGGAGGCTCGATGAGCCTCAATGAAACAGGGGTCTCAGATCTTTTGCGCAGTGGCGAGTACACATTCCTTGACCGCCACAAAGAGGGCCTCTCCCCTAGCGAAGTCGACCAGATACTCTTGGACAGCTTCTCTGTCGACTCCTATTTGGCCAGTGTGAACGCAGTCACCGAACATGGGGAACTCTACTGTGCAGACGGCAACTCCAATCGGGTAGCGGCGATACTCTACGGCCCCAAGCAGGTCGTCCTCATCGTTTCATGGGATAAGATAGTACCCGACCTCAGAGCGGCAGTCATACGGGTGAAAAATATCGCTGCCCCAGCCAATGCAGTGAGGCTCGACTGTGACACGTATTGCACCACCCACGGCAAATGCATCAATGCAACCGTCAGTGATGAAAACCTGATGGCCTTAAGTGCAGGTGCTTGCGAGCACACCATATGCTCTAACTATGTAGTGTTTTCTCGCCAGAAATTCCCCAAGAGGATCAAGGTCCTCCTGGTTGGCGAAAGTTTCGGATATTAATCGGAGGATACAAATGACAACAGATTTTACCTATTATACACCCACAAAAGTGGTGTTCGGCAAAGATGCAGAAGATCAGATAGGCTCTCTCATACAGGAGCAGAACTGCAAGAAGGTGCTGGTGCACTATGGCTCGGGCAGTGCAAAACGCTCAGGCTTGCTTGATAGGATCGTCGCTTCGCTAAAGGGGGCTAATATCAAGCATGTCCTTTTGGGGGGAGTAGTTCCCAACCCAAGGCTTTCCAAAGTCCATGAGGGCATTGAACTAGGCAGGAAGGAAGGCGTTGACTTCATCCTTGCCGTAGGCGGTGGCTCGGTCATCGACTCGGCAAAAGCCATCGGGTACGGACTCTTCCACGGCGGAGAGGTCTGGGACTTCTTCAGCCAGAAAAGACCCATCACCGGATGCATTCCCATTGGAGCTGTGCTTACCATAGCTGCAGCAGGCAGTGAAATGAGCGACTCAGCTGTCATTACCAATGAGGAAGGGGATCTGAAACGTGGGGTTAACTCTGTGTATTCACGACCCAAGTTTGCTGTCCTGGACCCCCTACTCACCTACACCCTGCCTACCTACCAGACTATGAGTGGGGCTGTGGACATCATGATGCATACCATCGAGAGGTATTTCATAGAAGGCGAGACCATGCATCTCACCGATGAGATCGCAGAAGGCCTGCTCAGGACGGTAGTGCACTTCTCGCTTGTCCTTAAGGACAATCCAAAGGATTATGATGGCAGGGCCAACCTCATGTGGGCAAGCAGCCTATCCCATAACGGCCTCACAGGGGCCGGAAACAGTTTCCGGGGGGATTGGGCACCTCACCAGCTTGAGCACGAGCTAGGGGGCATGTTTGACGTTGCACACGGTGCTGGCATCGCAGCGGTCTGGGGTACTTGGGCACGGTATGTGTACAAGAACAAGCCTGAACGATTTGCCAGGTTCGGAGAGCGGGTATTGGCTGTCAAGCAGACAGGCAATGTCGAGAAGGATGCCCTAGCGGCAATCGACGCAATGGATGACTTCTTCAGAAGCATCGATATGCCGACCAACCTTAGGGAGTTGGGCATCGAACCGACAAAAGAGCAGATCGAGAAGTTGACTGAGAAATGCACCTTCTTTGGTACGCGCACCTTGGGCAGTATGATGGTTCTCGGCGAGAAAGAGATCAACGACATCTATACCAAAGCCAAGTAAAAATCATCAGGAGGGCAAGGGGTATCCTACTCCTTGCCGTCTCCTGCTTCTTCGCTCTTTTCAACTTCCCAAAGATAGATCAGAAAATACTCTTCAAGGCTCCTGTGGGGGCCTTTGCTCCCTGTCAGGCGTCTCCCTTTTGCCAAGGTCTGGCGTTGTAGGAAGGAGCGATAGAGCTGGATGGCTGAAGAGCCCTCCCCTTTTTCAAACACCGACTCACCACACTCGATAAGCAGTTCATGGGCCTGGCTCCTGCTGATGGCAGAGATACCCTGATCACGCATATACACTCTGAGCAAACTTATCTGCTCATAGCTGAGAGAGAACAGATACTCTTCCAGGGCATGGGTCATACCCTCTTTCTTTGCTTGGGATATGATAAAGGAGTGCCAGACAGAAGAGAGCCCAAAAGAGAGGCGCATCAGTTCGACAGTGCCCATCAGAGTCCCCAAGACCGGGACAATGGTATGTCGTGCTATCCATAGTTTTCTGAGGTTAGGGGCAAACTCACTCTTGTTGACACTGGTGCGGTAATCCCACATCTTGATCAGCTCTTCTGTAGCATGGGACAACCAGACTTCGCCCCCCTGCTCTCTGATATTACCGATACATACAGATCCTCTGCCATCAGGTCAAAGAGGGTGTTGTGATAACTATCTTCCATTGCTGGTTGCAACAGGGCGAGAGCGGGTTGTGTTGAGGAAATCTTGTCCAAAAACCCAAAGAGATGGAACTTGCTTACCAAAAACGATCGTCCCACCACCGCTTTTACGGGAAGGTTGACCACAGCATCAATACCCTGGTTCTTGAGCTTCTCAGAGAGGGTTCTCCATGACCTGCCATCAGGATGTCCATTGAAATCCTGATTGGGCGAAGGAGACCTGTTTGCAATTTCAGAAAGCAACTTCACATCACTTCGTAAAGCTTGCAGATGGGAGAATAGATTTGCCGACGATTCGCTGAGAATTGCTTCACACTGGTCAAGCAAATCCGTTTCGGATTTTGTAAAGGTAGAGATTTGCCGCATACTGCATATACCTCAAAAGTTGATATGCTCACCATAGAAGGGAAAAAAGAAAAAGTCCATATACAGGACTGATTCGCTCATTTTTCGTTGATATTTTGAAAAAGGGGCGCAACAGACAAAGAAAAGTCGAGGCACTGCTTACGCAATGCCCCCTATCCTTATATTCCATGCATAGTGAAAGATCT
Organism: uncultured Sphaerochaeta sp.; assembly: GCA_964469205.1. Classification (GTDB taxonomy): domain Bacteria; phylum Spirochaetota; class Spirochaetia; order Sphaerochaetales; family Sphaerochaetaceae; genus Sphaerochaeta. The sequence continues at coordinate 7,317 of CAYXYD010000016.1, forward strand.
CTACTCCATAAAGAGGCGTACCACCTCGTCCTTATCCTTCGCCTGCTCAAGCATCCGTCTGAAGACATTGGACGTACAAGTCCTGGCAATGGAAGCCAAAAGCTCCACATGTGCCGATGCTTCAGAGGAAGGGGCCAGCACCAGGAAGAAAATCCTGCTCTTCTGTCCATCGGGTGAGGCGAAATCAACAGGGAAGCGACTTATCCCAACGACCATTGTCACATGCTTTATCACATTGGTCTTAGCATGCGGGATGGCAATGCCATTTCCTATGCCTGTAGACCCAAGGCTTTCACGGTTGAGCACAGCTTCCAGCATGTCTTCAAACTGCTGGTTAGAGTATCCTTTGGCCTTAGCCACAACTTCAACAAGTTCGGTTATTATCCCCTGCTTGTCACTAGCAGTAAGGGGAACTTTGACCAAATTTTTGTCTAAAACATCCAGTAAAATCATGTACTGCTCCTTACGCTTCGAACTCAAGCCAGATATCGTCATCGTCCCGAACCACTAAAACAGGGCAAGGGGACGTACGCATCATCCTATCAGTCTCACTGGAAAGCTCCTCTCTTCTTGAGCGGATATCAGTGATACCCCCAAGTACCAGAAGATCGGCATTTCGCTCCTTGAGCAACTGCCTCACCATCACATGGGTGGCTCCTTCCAACTTGACCGTTTCAATTTCCAATTGCAACTGTGCCGCCAACTTGGCGACATGTCGCAAATATCTGTCCGCATCGGCTTGCAGATCACGCTGGTACTCATCACGCTCTATGGCAACAAAGATACCGGCCTTCACCAACTCGCTGAGAGCTTTCGTGTTCACCACATAGACAGCAGTCAGGCGGGCTCCATGTTCGGCGGCCATCTTGATGCCATACATTGCAGCAGTCATCGAACTCTCAGATCCGTCCAGATACACTACGATATCCTTAAACGGGACTCCCATGCGAACCTCCTTTCTCCATCGTATCATTAACTACGACGGAGGTCATCCTCTTCTGGTTAGGATCAATGGCAATTTGTGCCTGTTCCATCCTGTCCTTGACCACTTTAAGCAGGATAAAGTTCTCCCTCTCCTGCTCTTCAATGCGTCCACGCATCCAATTGATGGTCTCCATATTATCGGGAATAACTATCTTTTCCAGGGCATTTACCTTGCGGATGGTCTTCTTTACCTCACGCGCAAGGCGCATGATGGAGACCTTCAACTCTGCAAGACGCCCCATCAGGCTCAAGGTAGTGCGATAGCGATCTATCGACAGCTCGGCGAGGATACTTGTGCCTTCACTGCTGAAATAGGGACTGTTGTCGGTAAAGGTGGTTTCGACCTTAGGTAAGGTCACCCCCATAACCCTACGCTTTCCCAAATCGATGGAATAGTCGATATTGACAGCACCACTGAGATTGCCCACCCTAAGACGCCCCATCTTCATGATGGCATCGCTTAGGGAGGCCTCAGCTTCCTTGAGGGACTGAACAACCCTGCTTTCGTAGTCAACGGCCTGGTCTACCAAAGTCAGCAGTTCGGCTACAAGAATCGAACGCTTCTGGTCTAACAGTTCATACCCCAATTGGGCAAACTTCAGGTCATCAGCCAACTTGAGCAAGTTGCTCCGTGTAGGAGCAAGAGTGGTATTCATGCTTCCTCCTATTTGTCGTAGTGCTCGGCTATCTCCTCATCGGTGAGACGCTGCAACTCCTCTGAAGGAAGTTTGCTTAGCGCCTCCCAACCGATGTCGAGAGTCTGTTCAATGCTGCGGTCTTCGGTAAAGCTCTGGTTGACAAACTTGTGTTCAAAGAAATTCCCAAACTCCAGATACTGCTGGTCAAGGGTTGTCAGCTCCTCTTCTCCAATGACGGAGGCAAGGTTTTGCACATCCTTCACATGGCTATAGGATGCAAAGAGCTGGTTTGCCAAGTGCGGATGGTCCGCTCTGGTCATCCCCTCTCCGATGCCGTCTTTCATGAGGCGCGACAGGGAAGGCAGGCAGTTGATGGGGGGGTAGATGCCACGGGCCTGCATCGACCGGTCAAACACTATCTGGCCCTCGGTGATGTACCCCGTAAGGTCAGGGACCGGGTGGCTGATATCATCGTTGGGCATGGTGAGGATCGGCAACTGGGTGATGGACCCACTCCTTCCAATAATCTTACCCGAGCGCTCGTACAGTTCGGCAAGGTTGGAATAGAGATAGCCGGGATAGCCCTTTCTGGAAGGGATCTCCCCACGCATAGTCCCGATCTCTCGCAGAGCCTCACAGTAGTTGGTCATGTCAGTCATGATCACCAAGACCTGCTTGCCCTTGTCAAAAGCCAGATGCTCGGCAAGGGTGAGTGCTGTCTTGGGTGTAATGGTCCTCTCAATGGAGGGGTCATCGGCAAGGGAGAGAAAGAGCGCTACATTGTCCAGCACTCCTGACTCCTCAAAGCTGTCGATGAAATACCTGGCAACGTCATGCTTGATGCCCATAGCTGCAAAGACAATACAGAAATCGCTTTCGCTTCCACGAACCTTGGCCTGACGGGCGATCTGAGCAGCCAGCTTGTTGTGGTCGAGGCCGTTTCCACTGAAGATGGGGACCTTCTGACCCTGGATCAGGGTCGTCATGCCATCGATGACGGAGATACCTGTCTGGATAAAATCCTTAGGGTATTCGCGCGCAGTCGGGTTGATGGGCTCGCCATTGACATCCTTCTCAACGGAGCCTTGGGGTATGGTCGAGCCGTCACGGCTTTTCCCCAACCCGTTCATGACTCGTCCCAGCATCTGCTCCGATACCGATAGCGTCAGGGGTTCTCCCATGAAACGCATTCCGGTATCCGGCAGGTTAAGTCCATCAGTGCCTTCAAATACCTGTACTACGACAGCCTCATCACTGGTTTCCAGCACTTGGCCGGAGCGATGAGTGCCGTCGGGAGCGGTAATCTCGACAAGTTCGCCATATCCCACCGGGTGGGTGTTTCGCATATATACCAATGGACCGTCGATACGGGAAGTTCCACGGTACTCCCTCCCTGATAACAGGTGACGGTCGGTATGCACAAGCAACGTCTCTTCTTTAGTCCTCATAGATTCCCCCAAGCTGGTCGACAGAGCGCTCGAGGCGCAATTGCAACTTATCAAATGCCGCCAAGTCATCGTTTTCAATGGTCAGACGCATCCTTGCAATCTCCTGGACTACCTTCAAGCGCCGTATCTTGACCATCGGCACACCTTTGGAAATAGCTTCGGAGCCTTTCTGATAGTACTCCAGAATGATCGCAAGCATCTTCACCTGCTTGCCTACCGAACAGAAGCGATCGACTTCGTCAAACGCATTCTGTTGCAGGAAAGCTGTCTTGAACAGGGAACAAACCTCAAGGATGAAGTTCTGGCTATCGGGAAGCGCATCAGGACCGACCAGCTTGACGATCTGCTGTAAGCGCACTTCCTTTTGTAGGAGTTCCATGATCCGTTGTCGGTTTATCTGCCAAGTTCCATCACTATGCTGACTCCACCAAGGCTGTACCTCACTGAGGTACTCTGTGTAGGAGTCTGTCCAGCTTATCGCAGGATAGTGACGGCTGCTTGCCAACGCGCGGTCCAAGCCCCAGAAACAACGGACGAAGCGTTTGGTATGCTGGGTAACCGGCTCGGAGAAGTCCCCTCCAGGAGGGCTGACAGCACCAATGATGGAGACTGATCCCGTATCACCGGAAAGGCACTGCGTAAAGCCTGCCCGTTCATAGAACTGGGCAATTCTTGTAGGAAGATAGGCAGGGAAGCCCTCTTCTGCGGGCATCTCCTCCATGCGTCCGCTCAGCTCCCTGAGCGCTTCAGCCCAACGGCTGGTGGAGTCTGCCATGATGGCAACGTGGTAGCCCTGGTCCCGATAGTATTCGGCCATGGTGATACCTGTATAGATACTCGCCTCACGAGCCGAAACCGGCATGTTGGAGGTGTTTGCGATCAAGAGGGTGCGTTCCATCAGGGACTGACCGGTACGGGGATCGACGAGCAGGGGAAACTCCCTGAGAACGTCAGTCATCTCGTTACCACGTTCGCCGCATCCGATATAGACAATGATGTCAGCATCACACCACTGTGCGATGGAGTGCTGGGTCATGGTCTTGCCTGTACCAAAGCCTCCTGGGATTGCAACAGTACCACCTTTGGCCAAGGGGAAGAGGGTATCAATGACCCTCAGGCCGGTGATCAGAGGCTGTTTCAAGGGAAGACGTTCGTGCACAGGCCGAGGAATCCTGATCGGCCAATGTTGGACCATCGTCAGTTTTTCCTCTTTGCCGTCGGGTAGCACTACCGTTGCAATAATCTCTTCAACGGTGTATTCGCCTTCAGGGGCAATCTTGGCAACAACACACTCTTCGATGGAAGGGGGGACCATGATCTTATGCATGACCCTATCGGTCTCAGCAACCTCACCAAGGGTCATACCCTTAGTCAGGTTTGCACCGACTTCTACCTTAGGTACAAAAGCCCACTTCTTTTCATGGTCCAGAGCCGGGAACATGACTCCCCGAGAGATGTATGCTCCAGAGACGCTCATCAGTTTTTCCAGCGGGCGCTGGATCCCATCGTAAATTGTTCCTATCAGCCCAGGTCCCAGCTCTACACTGAGACTCATGCCACTTCCGTAGACATTGTCACCAGGGCATATGCCGGTGGCATCCTCATAGACCTGCACAGTTGCCAACCCATCATGGAGCTTGACTACCTCGCCTGTCAGTTGCTGTTCACCAATCCTGACCAACTCCATCATCGCGGCGTCAGTGACGTCCTTGAGGAGGATGACAGGGCCATTAACCCGTTTGACTTGTCCGACTATTCTCTCTTTCATGTATGTTCCTGAATCATTGTCCTAATTACGCGGTCGAACCGTCTGAGACGGATTTCAACCTGATTGTTGAACGACACCTTGTCGTCCAACGAAGAGAGTACAACCCCAAGGCTTCTGATAAGCTTGGGATCCAAGCTTAAGACAACTTCTGAACCGGTATGTTTCTTTACCAGCTGAGTAGCTTCCTTAAGATGTTTTTCCGTTACCGGGCACTGTTTGCTTGAGGAGACCTTTGCCTCCTTCAGATCAAGGCCAAGGGCTGCTTCAGCAATCCAAGATGAGAGATAGGGCTCTATCATCTTACACTGCATCTTTTCACGGATGCGACGCATAACAGAGAGATAACTCTCGTCTATCTGCCTAAGGGAGGCCTTGCGTTTGACACTGGCCATATTTGCCTGAAGACGCAATTCAACCTGCTTAAGCTTTTGCTGAAATCCCTTTTGCTCGGCCTTCAACTCTTCGTCGGAACGCAGATGCGCTTCCTCTAGGATTTTTTTGGCCTGAAGGTGGGCATCCTCTTCAGTTTTCTTTGCGGTCTCTTCTGCTTGCCGGATAATCCCTTCAAGCAGTCGATTGTCTGTGCTTTCCATAGGAAACCCCCTTTAGAGCGATACACCAATGGCTTGGTTTACCAGTGATCTGAGATCCGTACGTTTCCCATCTCCGCGTGAAGAGGGAATCTCCACTACAAGAGGAAACGATTCGGAAAAAAGATACTGGTTCACTGTCGGACGGATCATATTGGCAACCACATCAGTGATGATGATGACGCCATTAGAGCTATCCTCAAGTGCCTTGTTCCAAGCCTGTCGTGCCTGTTCGGCATTTGTCGCCTGCATGCCGAACACACCGACAAGGGAGAACCCCAGTACGGTATCCTCGTCACCGATGACAAAATACTTCATTGTTATGCCTTACCAAGAATCATCAGAGCAGTGATAAATCCAAAGACTACAAGACCTTCTGCAAGAGCGATGAAGATCAAAGCCTGGCTGGCGATCTCAGGTCTTTCACTGATGGCTCCCATAGCTGCGCTTCCCACCTTACCAATTGCCAAACCAGCTGCCAGGGCTCCAACGCCAAAGGCAATGGCTGCACTGAAACAGATGATCGCTACGGTGTAGCTTCCAGGGACCGCTGCGTCAATAGTTGCTGCAAAGGCACTGGGTGCAAAGACAAAGCCGGAGGCGAGCAACAGCAGCGCTGTGGCTGCAAAGGACATCGATACTTTCTTTCTGAATGCGATACTGGTCATATTGACCCTCCTAAAAAAACTTCCTATTTTTGAGCAGCAAACGATGTCTTCAAGCCGACCGGCTCATACGCAACACCCTTTCCTGTAAAATACCTAGAGAAAAATTCATAATAGTTGAGCCTCAAGGACTGGATACCAGAACTCAACCCTTCAAGCACAATTACCAGTGCGTTACCCAAAACCAATATGGCAATGGCCCCCACCCCACCACTTAGGGAAGAGAGTTCCCTAAAGGACTCCATCAGGGCAGCATGGGCGATACCCAAGCCGGCGACACGCATGAAGGAGAGTGTGTTGGACAGGTATCCACCAAAGATCTCCAACATGTCAACCAAGAACTCCATCGTTGAATCCAAGACGACCTTTCCTGCACTTTCCTTTTTCCCTCCCTCCTTGACCGAGAGGTAGTAGTCCAAGAATCCGCGCAGAAACAACAGCAAGATAGTAATGCTAAGCACGACTGAAATCCAAGGGTCCGAAGGGAAAGTCTTGTAGCCGGTGTCGACAAAACCAAAGCCCATATAGAGTCCGGTGGCAAAAAGGATGCCTCCGACAATGCCATTCTTGTCTATGGTCATCTTCAGCCAGGCTTTCTTTCTGAACAGGTTGATCCAGTTCAGGATAAGACCGGTATAGATGACGATGATACCAAATTTAATGGTAATTGCAAGGATACCGTAGACATCCTTAACTGGTCCAGTCGTGGCATGGCCTGCGACCACAGCATCCAGATTGAACCAGAGCGCTGGGAACAGGGCAAAGCCAAAGTAGGAGCCGTACAGCACACCAAAGAGCATGGAAGAGACACCAAGATAGGGCAACAGCTTACTGATGTTGCGACTGAGCATCCCATCTTCCTTGAGAGGGTTTTTCTTGTAACTGAGCTGGGTCAAGAACCCAACGAGCAGGAGGACAAAGCCCTGTCCGACATCCCCGAACATGAGGCCGAACATGATGAGGTAGGCTATCATGACAAAAATGGTGGGGTTGACCGTCCCATACTCAGGGATACTGTAGTTGTTCACCATCTTCTGGAAAGGTTCCAGCATTTTAGGGGACGTCACTGCTACAGGAATCTCTTGCCGGGGCATCTGGGTAGCTTCGGTCCATTCGATGACACACTGGCCATCGCTGGAGTCAAAAATAGCCCGTGTCACGTCATCGGCCTGGTCGGAAGGGACCCATCCGGAAAAGAGCGTCGTATTTCTGGTATAGGAGAAATAGGAGCGGATCTGGTCACTGAGCTCATTGAGCCTGAGATTACCCCATATGGAGATGAGGCGGGGACTCTCCTCCTTGATGAGGGCATTGACCTCTACTTCTATCTCCCCTCTTTGCACTGCCGCTTTGCGGTGTTCTTCCTCCAGGCGGTGGGTAATGAGTGAAATGGCTTTTTTCTGTGCAGTTATATCACTGCTCTCTATCCAATCAAACTTATCAAGTAGCGGTGTTACCTGCGAGCCATCGCGGCGCAGGGTAAGGGAAATAAATTTCTTTCCATCAGTGTAAGGTTCGAGAAGCCCTCCAAAGGATGCAAGCCGACCTGAAAGATCTTCAGCTTTTCCATGCCCGACCTCTCCTACACGAAGGTCCAGGTACTCTCCCTTGTCCTCATCTATGTAGCGGTGCATCTCATCGAAGCCGAGCACCAGTTGGTTGCTTTCCTTCTGGCGATCTTTCAAAAGGAGTAGCTTCTTTCCCAAGGTATCCATCAGGCTCCCATAGGAATCAAGGTCTGGCTTTTCCATATTCTTCACATTGAGCACATCAGAGGAAGGAAGGGATATCTGTCCCTGTCTGAGGATGGCCTCAACACGGTGACGCATATCTTCCAAGGCAATGCGGCTGATGGAATTCGGGCGGGAACTGAGCTTCTCCATCTGTTGTGGATCAAGCTTGTTTAGGTGGACAAAATCCATTACCCCCATCTCCAAGAGGCTCTTGACCACTGTGTCGCTCATCTGTTCCAGGACCACGGCCGTGAGAAGTCTCATCGGCCTTGTAAACAAGTTCATGCTAATACCCCCCTGATATAATCCTCTTCATATCCGTAATACTTACCGTTGAGAATAGCCTTGATCATGGTATCCTCCTCTTTGTAGAGGAAGAAATAGGCCAGGCTGACCCCTATGGTAAAAGGATCGGAAGCCAACATTCTCTTATAGACTGCCTTACGTCTCTCATGCAGATATGCCTCAATGCGAAGGTTTTGCAAAGCCATGAGCTCATCCTGATGCACACTACCCCGCTTCTCCTCAGAGATCTTCTGGATAGCCTGATTAAGGCCAGGATAGAGTTCTTCAATGACTGCAAAAGGATCGCGCTCAGCAGCGGAGCTTCGTACAAAATTGAGAACACTCTTATGCTTATATACCTTGCCCCAAGGCAAGAACAACGTTTCTAGTTTTGCTGAATCCATCTTGTGATACCAACCGTAGCGAACCATCATCAACAGGTTTTTCAGGTCAATATCCACGAGGAATACCGACTGGGCAACACCCTTGTCCTGGGATGAGAGTCTTTCTGTACTGGCCATCATGTGTTCATACCACTGTAGGTCAAGCTTATTTTCCAAAACAAACAGGCCCTCATCATCCAACTGCTGTCCAGTGAAGGCGTTCACCACCTCGCTGTAGGGAGTATCGGCAAGAGCATTACAGACACCTTCCCATGAAGTAGCGTTGACCAAGGCAGTCCAGTCAATATCATTGAGGAGTTTTTCTTTAAAGAGATATTCACTGCGGAATCGCATCGGACGGCGCCGAATGATGCTGCCATACCAAAGTCGAATGGTATTCTTGAGGTTGTCCACCTCTATTTTTCCCAGAAGGTTCAAAACAAAATCTGCAGGCTTCCCCTCCAGATATTTGGCAACTTCCTGGTACATCTCCACCTCATTGTACAGAAGGGCAAGTTCCATCTGCTGGATGTCACCAGTCCTATCATATGCGGTGGCAACTGAGGAGTGGGCACTGTCGCGGAGAACCGAAACAGCTTCAACAACACCCTTGGCCTTGAGCAGATCTTCGATTATATGCGACTCGCGCATCAACCCGATTCTAGCTCGAAGCTTGGCATTGATAAACCCATAGAGGGAGGTGGGATTTTGTCTCATAAGCCGGTTATACTTCCTCCAGCTCTGTTCTACATATCTTTTCGGTTATGCTTTCGGCAATCTTGTCTAGGGTTGCTTCATCAAGAACAGAGGAAACGTCGAGACTTGCTTCAAATTCTGAAAGTCGGAGGTTGGCATCCTCTTCTGCCTGAAGCAGGAGGGAGTGGTTGTTTTCCCGTTCTTCCTTGAGGGCAGTACGGACAAACTCACTTGCCTGAAGTTGCGCATCACTGAGTATGTTGCGTGAGTTGGTATTGGCATCACGAATGATCTGTTGCGCTTTATCTTCAACCGAGAGAACTTCGTCGATTATATCGCTTCGCACGTTAGAACTTCCTTTGTTTTCATGACAATGATGACTCTTATAGTCGTACTTTTGCATACAAGTGTCAAGTGAAGTTACAATGAAAGGCTTAGGGAGCGGTATAGGCCAAAGGAGGGTCTTGCGTCTCTTCTTCCTCTATCTCAGGGAAGAGCAATGCAGAAGAGGGCTCTTCTTCAACTTTTTCTAATGCAAGAATTTGCTGTTCATCTTCATACTGACCAACAGATTGTATCCTGATAGATGTGAAGGTTGGAATAGCTGGGGTCGAGCCTGCCAAAACCGTATCAACAAGGGCAGGAACCATCTCCTGTTGCCCCTCTACAGACGAGGATTCTTGGGGTGCGGCAGCGGGGCTGACAGCCTTAGGATCCTGCATAGTTTCGGGATCGATAATGAGCGTCTGTTGCTGGGGAGAAAGCTCTTCTGTCGTATCTGCAAAGAAGAAGTCATCGTCTGACACTTCCGTCGTAGGTGTCGCATCAAAACTCCAGTCGTCCTGTTCAAACGGTGGGAAGATGATCTTCCAGAATGTCTCCTCGTCGATCCTTTCAACGATGGTAAGAGTTACATTTGCATCATAGCCGGTAACCAGTTCGGTACCGAACACATCTAATTCTTCTTCTACCTCTTCTTGGGTAAAGACATCCTTGACAATGATACGCTGCTCAAGAGCCGGATCTGCTACCCAGAACCACTCTAGGAGCAATACCCTATCCTTGCCTGTCTTGCCTGCTACAACTTCAGGAACGGTAAACCTGACAGAATACCAGAGGTCATCTACCTTAAGGTCAAACAGGTAGTCGCCAGACAGGACATCACTGAGTATGTAGCGTCCATCCTGGTCGGTAAAGAGATAGAGGGCATCATCACGCGTCATGACCTCCTGTCCTTCCTCATTGATAGAGACGGAATAGACAGGGGAAGAGTACTGCTCATACGGGCTCTTGTCGGTCTTCAGCAAGATTCCACTTATGGTAAAAGAGGGTTGGATATCGATCTTTGCCATAAAGGCCTGACGGCTTCTTGGGCTAATCTCATAGACAAAGGAGGCTCCGCTGCTGTAGTCACTCGAGCCTGTGGAAAATACCACCACCGTATTCTTGGTATTGGTGGAGATGTTGTTGTACAAGGCACTTCCAAGGGTACGTCCAAGAGCTGTCGGGGAAGAGTCCAGAGACCTTGCAACGGAGATCTTTGCTTTCTTCAGCTCCCCTACCGGCCTGACAAGGAAGAATGCCTCATTGACCGACTTGGCCAAGGCAAACGCACCATCAGCAAATGCAAAGGAGGTGTTGGCAGTAAAGGTTGTCGTCATCCTCTCATAGGAGTTCGAGGCCTGCTGGCGTAACGAGAAGGAAATAAGATCACCACTATGTGACCATCCGCCGACCAGTGAGTGGTCCTGAGGAGTAGCAAACTTGAAGCCGCTGAGGTTGAGGTTCAGGCTATCCTTGGAAGAAGGTCTGTAACTGATGCCTAGGGAACTGCTGCCGGTCACCGACGAGAAGTCCTTGTCTGTCTGTTGGCTGGTGGACGCACTGGCATTGAGTTTCTGGCTGAAGGAGTAACTGCCGGTAATCTGAGCTGTCAATATAGGCTTGAAAGGATCACTGTCCTGAGCATTCAGAGAAAGGGTGCCGTTGAGGGACATTCCCTTGAACGGAGAGAAGCCTGTCGAGAAAGAGGCATTCCAGGAGGGAGAGTCCTTGTCGAGACTCTGGGTGACCGAGCCTGAAAGGGTAAAGCGGATTTCCTTGGTCAGGTTGCCGCTATAGGAGAGATTTCCTCCAATGGAGAGAGGAGGATCGGCTGTCCCAACTGTGTTACTGGGATAGGGTTTCAGGAAGTTTATCCCTACATTGACCGTACCGAACCTAGCTTCAGACTTTCCACTGAAACGATGGTTCAATGTCCCACCTATGGAGGGAGATAGCCACCTATTCTTAACATAGCGATCATCAAGACCAAGGGTAAGCTGAATCTGACTTGTCCCTATCATGGAGGCGAATACACCGTTTACCGTCCCGTTAAAAACTCCAGGGGAGAAGGCAAGGTCGGTGGAGAAGGTAAATGTGTTGGTAACACCTATCTGCTGCCAGTAGGTTGCGGTAAACTTATCCAGATGGTAGGAGAGGTATTGGTCATTATACCAAGGGAGGCTAGAAACCCAACCTCCGCTATACTTCGTAGCAGACTTTTCCTTCGGCACAGTGAGACCAAAGCCATAGAGGGTGTCACCCTTACCAAGAAGGCGGTAGTCATACCCCATGTCTACATACTCTACCGTAGTATCATCAGGACGCGCGGCTGGGATGGTCACTATCTTGACCACATTCGCACCTTGGGTAAAGACAAAATCCTTCAGGCGATAGGTTCCGGCAGGGAAATCCTTGGTAAAAATCTCATTACCATTGATAGATATGACAATCTTTGAAGGCTCAACTAGGACAATCTTGTACTCGAACTGGTTGCCCTTGGCCCTATCGGTACCATAGGAGTAGCTCTTTTCAAGTTGCAGGCCGAAAGGCGTGGAGCTGAGACCCGATAATTTATTGCTCAAGCTCGATCCCACATTACCAAAGGACAAGCGTTGGCTAGTCTCTACAAAATCATAGAAGCCATTCCATGCTCCGAGGGTAAATGAAGTATCAGCATTGGACGAGGAGGATATGGAGAAGGAGAAGTTAAGGCCTACTCCAAAAAGAGCCAGCCGATTTGAAACACTGAGACTGATGAGTCTGTTGTTTAGTACAAAAGAAGGAGTTGGGGCATAATCCAACAAGGTATAGAGGCTCAAGGAACTAGCCATGGAAACCTTAGCAGGTTTCAGGACAATAGCCCCACTCATTCCGTACTGCTCCCTTCTGTTGATGGAAGCGGCGGTAATGCTTATTGCCCGCTCTGGCATGTCTTCCAGACCAAAGTTCAACGCGATGGTAAAGGCAGCGCTGTCATAGACAGCCTCAATGCCACGATTGTTTATTTGTTCTATGGAGAGATAGGGTTTCTCATCACCGAACAGGCGCTCTGACGCCCCCTTGGTGATATAGTCACCTACAAATAGCTTAAGCTCTGCACTGCTGACGGATTGGACATCACCTTCAAACTTTACCTCGATATCTCCCATATAGTCGTTGTTGACATAGAGGCCCAGGTAGTAGAGACCGTCTTCATAGGCAACGGTAGAATCAGCACCTACAACAAAGAAATCAGCAAAAAAATCGTCATCCATAACCTGTGGATCCGTCATGACAGGGAAGAACATATCATACTCTTCCTCTGAAAGAACCATTGGGTCAAACAGGAAAGGTACATCAGGGACATGCAGCTTTGAGGAAACAGTGAGGCTTCTAGGTACGGCTGGCACTTTGATCAACTCAGGGATACGAGGAAGCCAAATAAGATGATCAGGTGGGGGCATGGGAATCGAGGGCTTTTGTTCTTCTACAACAGGAGGAAGCTCTTCAACAAACTGCACAGAAGGATTTCCCACAAAGCTGGGAAGCCCTGGGATAGGGGGAGACTCTCGTTCTAAAGTAGTTATGGGTATGAGTTTTTCACCTTCTTGGGAAGGCATAGAACTAGGAACCTGAAAACAAGTCCACAGAAAGGAGGTAAGAAAAAGGGTTACAAAAGCAAGTAACCCGCCCAAGATTACCGCATGTGCTAACCCCTTACGTTTCATATTTAATTAACCCTACTAGGCAGCAGGTGGAGAGGTCTCCACTATTTGCTGTATTTAATGGTGGCCTGATAGGTCACCCCAGGTGCTCTGGACAGTTCTTCAGGCCATGGAATTTGCTTAGTAACGGTCTTTTTCGCAAGAAGGTTCATGCCATCAAGGGAAGGCAGTGCATCAGCACCCTGCAATACGACGGAGTTGCCTCTGCTGTCCTTGACCTCAAGGATACCTGAAACCAAGAGCTGGTGAACTGTGCCCATATTGACGAGGGTGACAGCCATGGTAGGCGATCCTTCTTCTGAAGTTGTTGGCGTTATCGCTCTGACCGCTACGTTTTCAACAACCTTGGAGGGTTGTACATAGAGACTTGTAGTATAGATATACAGGAAGTTGAACATACCCTTATCGGTACTGCTCTTTCCTTGTGAATACGGAATCTGTTCAGCTTTCAAACGAAAGGAGAGCTCATTGGTGACAGTTTTTGGTCCACGGTACTGTACACGAACAACCCAGCTACTCTGAGGAGGTACAACAAGCTTGTTGGGGACGATAGAGAAATAGGCATCTGCAGGTGTATTTAACTCACCACCTTGATTATCCTGGTCCCTGATGAGAGCTGATATACTGATAGCAATAGAGTCATTGCTGTCATTTACGATTGTGTATGTCTTCGTACTCTCTGCCCCTGTAGGCTGAAAAACCTGCTCCAAGGGGGAGAACTGATACGCATGTACACTCGACAGGGACATAAATAGGACTATCAAGGCGAGTATTGTCGTTCGTTTCGTATTTTTTTTCATCTGGTTCATTGAACACTCTCTTTTTGCCGATCTGTTTTGTGATAGTGTACGCTATAGAAGGTGATTCTTCAAGTATTGATTAATTGTCAAACACGAAAAACCCATATAACTAGCTATTTGTCATCCTTTTCATGGCAGAATCGAAGGTTCCTTTGAGAATTGGAACGAATTGGGCTATAATTTCCTCTGTTTCCCCAGGCATTCCTTTCTGAAACCAATCAAGAGATGCACCAACGAAGGCATGTTTATAGAAATTGACCAGAAAAGCCAGCTGTTCTTCTGTTACCCCTGCCCTATCAGCGCGAGCCTGCAAGGAATTGGTAAGCAGCGTTGCCATTTCCCGACAGAGATACCTATCAAGCAGCTCCCTGCCCAGACTATTGTAGATATTCATCATCACATCACGGTTGTCCTGCAGATAGGTGCAGAGGGAACGTATTGCTGTCTGTCCGTCATCTGCATTATGAACATCAGGATACTTTTTAGCGAACTCCTGCCCTTCATTTGCAAACATCCAGTCCAACAGGTGGTAGATGTCCCTGAAATGATAATAGAATGTCTGTCGATTGACTCCACATCTTGCTACCACTTCTTTGACTGTTATCTTATCAAGGGTACGCTCTGCCATAAGTTGTTTCAATGATTGAGCGAGTGCTAGTTTCGTCATTTGTGCCATACTGATCTCCTACGTACTTTGCCTAAAGGTACAACATATTTGAGGAACCGACTACAGCTATCTAGTAATAGTTGCTCGCATTACCACCACAGGATATTTATTCTGTGACATTTCTTCCATTCGTTGACACTGAAACCCTTCTATGATATTGTTCGTTCCTGTCGGGTAACCGATACATTTTCGGGCTGTAGCGCAGGGGTTTAGCGTACTTGTCTGGGGGACAAGGGGTCGACGGTTCAAATCCGTCCAGCCCGATATCCTGTAGGGATTTATTCCTTGCAGGATTTTTTTGTGCCCAAATTTGTGACCAAAATATTACTGGTCGCGATGTCATATACACCATTACTATTATTTTTCTATTTATTGTACTACAATAAGAACATTAGTGATTTTTATAAGGAGGCCGTTATGGTCGGAAAGTTTGTTATCACAAAAACACCCAAGGGATTCTATCGATTCAGTTTACTTGCAGGAAATCATCAGACAGTACTCACCAGCCAGAACTACGCAAATCTCAGCAACTGCAAAGCGGGAATTGATGCAATCAAGAAGAATGCGTTATCCCATGTTGAGGATAAGACACTGCAAAAGATAGAGGAGAAAAATTTCCCCAAGTATGAGGTCTATTTTGACAAGGCAGACCTGTATCGCTACCGGCTGATGGCTGGTAACGGGCAGAATATTGCCATGGCGGAGGACGGGTACAATTCAAAACAGAGTTGTCTCAACGGAATCAGAGCTATCAGTACAGCTGCAGTTGACGCTGAAATTGTTGAGCCTGATCTTAAGTAATAACTCATCTTTATTGGCTCTATCTTGTGACTTCTTGCAAACACATTATTGTAGGAATCTGTTCACTGGAACTTTCAACAAATGGTGCTTGTTGCATACACTCTAGGGTTACCTAAGAGTTAGATACCATGAATTTGTGACCAAAACTACGTCCTTTCCCTAGGGACAAGAGGTCGACGGTTCAAATCCGTCCAGCCCAATATATCCTGTAAGGATTCTATTCATTGCAGGATTCTTTTATGCCCAAATAAAGGCTCAGACCAAAATTCTGAGCCTTTATAATGTTTGCAGGATCGTCTGCAGACTTCCATGATCTTCCAGAAGGAGTAGGTGACAATCAACAACCTTGGCATCTTTGTAGCAAGGTGATTATACATTTAGGACAAATCTAGTGACAAACAGACCGTCTTCCGCTGAAAAAGTATAGGCACCATAGAAGCGTTTGACTGTATAGACCATACTTCGGGTACCGATACCACCACCCTCTTTCGAAGAGATTGGCATTTTGTTTTCAAAGCGAACACTGCCTTTGCAGGTATTGGTAATGCCTATGGCCAAACGCTTACCGTCATAGTGAGCTTCTACTTTGATGGACCTCGGCACTTCTTTTGGGAGTTCCATGCAAGCAAAATAAGCATTCTCAATGGCGTTAGCGAACAATGCAGACAATTCCACCGGCTCAATCTCCAGTTTTTCTGGGACAACAGTCTCTATCAACAGTAAAATATTTTTCCTTCTTGATTGTTCTGCCCAAAAACAGAGAATACTGTTTACAGCAGGATGTTGGCAATACTCCTCTTTTGTGATCGCAATCATGCCCATCAGGTCTTTCAAGTAGCCAATGGCAGTATTGGTGTCACCAGATTCAAGAAGCCCGATCATCGTCTGGGTAGAATGGCGAAAATCATGCCAACGTCGGTTCGTTTTCTCAGTAGCTTCCCTGAATAAAATATGTTGTTCCAGTTGAGCCTTGTTCTGCATAGCTAGAATGCGCCTTTGCTCAAGTACCAGATTCTTTTCCTGAAGCTGTTGAAACATATAGAAGATGACCCCATATACAGAAGCCATCATTAGGATAGTTGCAGTGCTCACTTGACATCCTCCCCCACCTAAAGGAAGGGGATTCCTGTTCCCGGCTATGCCGGTG
>CAYXYD010000017.1:0-23292 GCA_964469205.1 uncultured Sphaerochaeta sp.
CAGCACCAGGGGTATTTTCCTTAACAAAAATTTCAGTGCCTTGAAGAAATGCAAACTTACTTTCCTTTGAGCCGGGTATGGTTGTGTAGTTAGTAACCATAGTCAATCCCACTTTGTCAGAGCCACTGGTTAGGGCGGTAGTGGAGAGATAGATGCTTATAGTTTTCTTAGAATTGTTTACACCTGAAACAAATCCGACTGATGTATTGGAACTCAAATCAAGCATGTTAATGTCAGTATCAATGGTAGAGTTTGCTTTATCCAAATATGTATCCAAGGATACAAAGTCATCATATGCAAGTCTAGCAGAAGAAACACCAATTGCAATAAATTCATCTACGATAGAGTTCATCTTTATTTTAGCAGGACCGTCGGTCGTAACAGCAGCGAACAACCCAAAACCGGCAAGGGCCAGAACCAAGAGAATAGATAGTGTCTTTTTCATTATTTTTTCCTTTTAGGAGCCTTTTGGCTCCGATGCAAGCTTTTTGCTCTTTTCCTGAGCACATCTGTATAATGCAATCAAAGATGACTTGTGTCAATACTTATTATTGATTTTATATAATATTTTTTATTTATTTTAATAATAGGTTCTTATTGTATTACATATATATATTTACATTAATTATTACTTTTTATACTTATGACAGATATAAGGCACTATCCTCATAAATGTTTCATTACATTAAATTCTTTACAGCAAATAGCTATAAACAAGTTTATTCTACTAGGTAAATGTACGATGTATTACATACGTTGAGGCAGCTCAAAATAGAGATACACCCTAAAAAGAGTATGATTAGTAAAAAATGCTGCACTCAGCAAGCAAAAGCTTCTATTCTTTAGACTATCCCCCACCCTATTCAGCTACCTACTTTTTCATGCATGTTGTGATTAGAACAGCAGGGAGCCCTCCGCATGCGGAGGGCTCCCTGTTTAGTAAATATTCTGACAATCTATCTCTGAGCTGTTGTTAGCCGACCATGGTCTTGATGTCTTCCTCGACAGAAGAGATTCCGGCAATGCCGAAGTTCTCAACCAGCACGTTCACCACATTTGGTGAAAGGAAGGCAGGGAGGGTTGGTCCGAGGTGGATATTCTTCACCCCGAGGTACAACAAGGCCAACAGGACGATGACAGCCTTCTGCTCGTACCAGGCGATGTTGTAGGAGATGGGCAGTTCGTTGATGTCTTCCAGTTCAAATACTTCCTTCAGCTTCAAGGCAATGAGTGCCAAGGAGTAGGAGTCGTTGCACTGACCAGCATCGAGAACGCGGGGGATACCACCGATATCACCAAGGTTGAGCTTGATGTACCTGTACTTTGCACAACCAGCGGTAAGAATGACGGTATCCTGAGGCAGGGCCTTTGCAAACTCAGTGTAGTAATCTCTGGACTTGGACCTTCCGTCACAACCACCCATGACAATAAAGCGCTTGATAGCTCCGCTCTTCACTGCATCGACAACCTTGTCAGCGAGTGCAAAGACCTGGTTATGGGCAAAGCCACCGACGAGTTCACCTGTCTCCAGTTCGGTAGGAGCGGGACTCTTCTTGGCAAGAGCGATGATCTCAGAGAAATCCTTCTTGTCACCAATATCGCCAGCGATATGCTTAACACCGGGAAAACCTGTTGCACCGGTGGTGAAAATGCGGTCCTTGTAGGATTCAGCAGGAGAGACGATGCAGTTGGTGGTCATCAGGATGGGACCGTTGAAGGAGGCAAACTCCTTCTTCTGCTGCCACCATGCATTACCATAGTTGCCAAAGAAGTTAGGGAACTTCTTGAATGCAGGATAGTAATGTGCAGGAAGCATCTCAGAGTGGGTGTAAACATCAACACCGGTACCCTGGGTCTGCTCAAGAAGCATCTCAAGGTCGCGAAGGTCGTGTCCACTGATGAGGATACCAGGGTTTGTTCCAACACCGAGCTTGACGCGGGTCATCTCAGGATTACCATAGGCAGCGGTGTTAGCACCATCGAGGAGGGCCATGCCGGAAACACCGTACTTGCCGGTTTCCAGGGTAAGGGCGACAAGGTCCTCAACACTCTTGTCCTCAAGAAGGGAAGAAAGAGTAGACTGGATGAACTCATCAAGCTTCTCATCGTCCCTGATAAGGACGTTAGCATGCTTGCTGTATGCACTTACGCCCTTGAGGCCGTAGGTGATCAGTTCCTTGAGGCTGCGTACATCCTCATTGGTTTCGCTCAAGACGCCTACGCCCTTGGCCTGGTCAAGGAAGAGGCTCTTGTCGTTAGCATCGTAAAGGGCTGCAGGACTCAGGCCTTGCTTGTTGGAAAGCTGGGCGAGCAGGGTCTTCTTTGTTGCGATGACAAGAAGGATGCGCTCAACAAATACTTGCTCGTCAAAGTTAGCATTGGTAATGGTGCTGAACAGGTTGAAAGTAACCATGTGATTCACGTCCGCTGGAATAGCCTTCCCTTCCGCTCTCAGTCTTGTGGTAACTTGGCTCAAGCCTTTGGTAACCCAAATGAGCAGGTCCTGCATGTTTGCAGTCCCTGAGTCTTTTCCACAAACTCCCACCTGGGTGCATCCGATATTCCGTGCTGTTTCCTGGCACTGAAAGCAAAACATTTTGTTGTCCATTCAATTTTCTCCTATTTTTAGAATTTTACCACCAAAAACACCTTCCAGCGTTCTGGGGAAAATATTGCATGCGTGATATTGGGAGACCCTGTTGCTAGAACAAAAGTTTTGTTCATGCACACTCTCCTGATTCTGTTGTCCTTCCAAGCAGTAGGAATTATACCCGGAGTATAGGAAAGAAGGACCTTCCACTATGTTGTATTTACAACATAAAGAAGAATTATAACCAATACATCAAAAATAGTATATTTTTATCGATAAAAATCAAGAGAATAGCTTTAGGATATAAAAACTAAAACGGTGCTACTACCTAGAAAGAGCCCCGATCGTCAAATGAAGATCGGGGCTCTGCTTACAACAATAAAACAACAAACCAAAGCAATACACCAAAAACAAAGCATAGACAGAATACTGATTCAGTACCCTTACACGTGATCAGTTCTATTTATCCTCTTCCAAGGTCTCTCCTATCGGATCATCTTCAGGCTCGCCACGATGGACGTGACGCATCAGGAAGAATGCGATAAGCATCGAAACTGCCCCATAGAGGAAGATGGCCCTAAAGCCAAATAGGTCGATGAACGCTCCTGTGATAGGAGGGGATATGATGGAAGCGAGCTGACTGAAGAAGTAGTAGAGACCGGTATAGATTCCAACTGTCTTAAAGGTAGACATCTGCCAGAGCATCGGGAAGCTGTTGGTGACAATAGAGACCCAGAAGATGCCAAAGAGGAAGAGCAGTGCCCAGAAGGTGTACTGCCTGAAAGCGGCTCCCATCCCTGCAGTAAGCGGGTCATGGAAGAAGATGAAGGAAAGGACACCCACCAGGATTATCAGTGAAGTGCGAATGGTGCGCTTTCGGCCGACCCTATGGGCAATGATGCCTGAAGGGATTGCAAAGATAGCATAAGCTATGCCGACCATACCTGCAGCAAGGGATGCTGTCCCACTTGATGTCTGCAGGATATCCTTGGAGTAGAGTCCGACAAACGGAAGGATCCCCTGGTAACCGATAAACCACATCAACAGCGAGAGAAGGATGAAGAGGGCGCTCTTGTCCTTCTCTGCAAAGATGACCTTCAGTGAGTGGAGGATTGGCTCCTTCTTTTCTGACTCCTCTGTGTTGATAGCCCGCTTCTCCTTTACAAAGAAGAAAAGGAGCAAGACGGCAATGATTACAAGTACAGAAGAGATAGGGAATGCAAGGATGTCCTTGGTCGGTCCTAACTTGGGAAGGTTGATGGGTACGTCCATCAGCCTGGCCAGTCCTACCGTACCAACGATGGTTGCAATGCCACCCATGGTGTTGATGACACCATTGGCTTCACTGCGCAACTCGCCTGGGATCATATCAGGCATCAGGGCGACAACAGGGCCGCGTACAGCCTGTTTGAACAGGTTGAGTACAAACACCAAGGCAATGAGCAGCCACAGCCCTGTCAGGGCTGCAAAGGGGATCAGGCCAAAGGCCACAGCTGTTACTGGCAGACAGATGACGATAAAAGGCATCCTACGACCAATCCTGGTATGGGTGCGGTCACTGATGGCACTGAAAACGGGGATAAGAAGAATCGCCAGCATATTGTCGAGTGTCATGATGGTGCCGATGAGTGCCTTGGAAGAGACATACTTCTCAAGGAAGATAGGGACATAGGTGTCATACAGGGGATCCATCAACCCCATGGTGAAGAATCCTAGTCCAATAAGAAATGTGGTCAGATAGTAGCCCTTGAGCCCTTTCTTACCCTTCTTTTTTTCTATAGCCATACCGTTCTCCTTTGCCTGGAACATATGAGCGAATTGTATCATGAAAAAAGGTTCTCGTGGGAAGGGTTTGCAGAAAGGCTGGACGAAAAGTTCCGTTTGGGGTACACCACAGATATGCATGACGATAGCAAGGCCCAAACCATCACAACCATAGCCCAACTGGAAAAACACCTGCAGCTCACCGACGAAGAGCGAGCCTTTGGCAACCTACAAGGGGTTCTCCCCCTAGCCATACCCTCCTACTTTCTCTCTCTCATCGACAAGGATGATCCCCATGATCCCCTACGCATCCAGGTAGTGCCTACCATCCATGAAGGGGAACACCTCGAAGAGGAGAATATCGATCCATTGGCAGAGGTAGACCACTCGGTAACGGCTCGCCTCATCCACCGCTATCCCAGCCGTGTGGCATTCCTGGTGACCGATATCTGTGCCATGTACTGTAGGCATTGCTTTAGAAGGCGCTTTACCGGCACCTTCCAGGGCCCTGCAACTAGGGCTGAGATCGAAGAGGCTGCCTCGTATCTGGCCAAGCATAGGGAAGTGAAGGAGATCTTGCTGACAGGGGGGGATATGATGACCCTCTCCGATGGCAAGATTGAAGAGCTCATCACCATATTCAGAGAAGCAAGGCAAGACTTGGTCATCAGGCTCTGCACCAGGATGCCAGCGGCCTACCCTGCTCGGATAACGCGTGAGCTTGTTGCAATCATCAAGGGCTTCAATACCGCACCCTTCTACCTGATGACCCAGTTCAACCACCCAAGGGAGCTGACAGAGGAAGCTGTCGCTGCAGTAGGCATGTTTGTTGATGCAGGCATCCCTGCAATGAACCAGAGCGTCCTGCTCAAAGGGGTAAATGATAGTGCAGACACCCTTGAAGAGCTTTGTAACAAGCTCATCTTCTCGAGGATAAAACCCTATTATCTTTTTCAGGGGGATCTGGTGGAAGGGACCTCACACTTTCGTGTCCCGCTAAAAAGGGGCCTTGCCCTGGAAAAGGAGCTGCGAAGACGCCTCTCGGGTCTGGCCATGCCCCTCTACGCAGTGGACCTGCCTCAGGGAGGAGGGAAAGTCCCCCTCACTGAAGGCTATCTACAAGAGAGCAGAGGATGTGCTGTGTGGAACTTCACCACCGTGGAAGGAAAGAAGAGAAGCTATCCTAAAGAGTAATAGTACGAAATGGAGCGAAAAGCCCACGATCTTTAGCAGCAGGAGTATGTCAAAGAGCGTTTATCCTATCAAGGACATCTTGTATAGCCTTGGTACGGATCTCAGTACGTTTCTCTTCATAGGTAACAGGGTCGACAAACACTTCTACCTCATCGGGTGTGAACGTAGGAGGGGCAAGGATAGGCTCAACCTTTGTAACCACACTCTTTGGTGCTGCAACAGCAGGAGCCTTGGGAGCCTCAACCTTGGTTTCAGCAACAGCGGCAGGCTGCACTTCCGGCTTCATGACACCCGTAAATGACGGCGGAGGAGCTGGGACAGGAGCTGCTGGAACTTTGATAGCCTTCACCATCTCTGCTACTTCCTTCTTTGCAGGCTCTTCCATAGCGGTAAGGATAGCAGGGACAAGGTCCGCCACTATCTGGTCGCGATAGGAAATATAGAGGAGAACAAGCTCATCTTCTGTGATGTTGTCTTGCAAATAAGGTTCCAGTTCCTGGGCAAGATAAGGAAGATAGGTTTCTTTATTAGCGTCTAATTCATTGACAAGCATCTCTACCAAGGAGGGAATCATCCTATCGACAAGCTGGGGTACATACTCCTGCATCTCGAGCATAAGGTCATCTTCAAGCCGATCAAGACGCGCATCGAGCATGCCTTCGATCTGGAAGAAGAATGAACTCTGTCCCTCGCCAAGGGCGGCGAGTAACTCTGTACGCAAGGCTTCCACCTGCTGGGTAAAATTAGCTTGCAAGCCTTGGGGAATTGCTGGGGAAGCAGCTGTTTGTTCTCCCAAATTGAGAGTCTCTTCCAGTTTGGCAGATATCAGTGCAACAAAAGCTTCATCAGAGGCAAACTCTTTTTTTAGCTTTTCATAGAGGGGCCCTTCAAGAGAACGGGCTACCTGGTCGGTGAGGGTCGGAAGCAACTCCTCAGCAAGGGCCTTCTTGTCGACAGGGCTCTGGGCAACAGGCTCAGCTACCGGCTTTCGTATAGGGGCCTCAATTTCCAACAAAGGTTGCAATTGCCGCGCGCGGGCTTGCTCTAACAGTTCGTTGGGAACACCAGGACGTAGGTACCATATCCCTGCAAAGGCAAAGACCGCCACAACCGTTGTAATGACCAGCAAGTGTATCCGAACCGATTTCTTCATTTCAAACCCTCATAATACAATTGTTTCATCAGGACAATGAAACTCCGATTCCTATCGTAGCACAATACGCTGTGACTTGTCGATGAATTAACACTTTATCAGAACCATTGCGCAGAATGAAAACAGGAAGAGACGAAGGAAAAACATCCACTCGTATATCCTGTTGTGCCCTCTCCCTTGCCAAAAACTTCTTGAAAGTAATGTTTTCGCGCTTTTTAGAGCGGATGAACCTACTGAAGAGAGGAGCCTTCACCAATACCACACGGTCACACAATCTATAGAGCTGCATCCTATATAACAAGGCTGCATTGATGAGCACTGCCTCTTTCCCCTCTTTTTCAGCCTTTTCGATCAGGCGTTTGCACTCATCGACCATAGCCGGGTGTGTAATGGCTTCAAGAGCCTTAAGCTTTTTGGGGTCTGAGAAAACCAGAGCCCCCAAAGCCTTGCGGTCAATCTTGCCGTCCTTCACTATCTCAGGGCCAAAGATCTCACCTAGCAGAGCTTGGTTCTGAGCCAAGACAGGATGCCCCAATTGGTCAACATCGATGACAGCACACCCCTGTTTGGCAAATGAGGAGGCAACCACATTCTTTCCTGCAGCTGCCTTGCCTGTCAGACCGATAACCTTCATCAGTGAATCTCTCCCCAGCTCTTGCCGGTCTCAATGCTTGCACGCAAGGGCAGCGATAGCTTCACGGCTCCCTCCATCGCTTCCTTGACCAGGGAGTGTACCTTCTCAAGCTCCCCTTGGGGAACCTCAAAGACCAGTTCATCATGAATCTGCAGCAATAGCTTGGTATCAGGGGAGTGCTCTTCTAACGCCTTGTCTATTCGAAGCATGGCAAGCTTCATGATGTCAGCAGCACTGCCTTGGATAACGGTATTCACCGCTATCCTCTGTGCCTTTGCCCGTTCGACCCCATTTCTGCTGGTAATCTCAGTGATGGTCCGAAGGTGCCCAAGGTAGGTTGATACATAGCCATTGAGGGCGGCATCCTCACGCGTTTTCTCGATGAACGCGTTGACCGCACTGTATCGGGCAAAGTACTGATCGATAAAAGCCTTTGCCTCAGCGTGGGTAATCTTCAGGTCCCCTGAAAGGCTGTGGGGGCCCATGCCATACATCACCCCGAAGTTGATGGTCTTCGCTACCCTTCTCTGATCGCCTGTCACCTCTTCTAGGGGTACGTCGAAGATAAGGGAAGCTGTCGAGCTATGCACATCAACACCCTTGAGGAAGGCTCCCTTTAGACCAGGGTCATCAGCCATGTGCGCAAGGACCACCAGCTCGATCTGCGAGTAGTCAGCCGAAAGGAAGACAAATCCCTTTTTGGGGACAAAGGAGGAGCGGATGCGCCTACCCTCTTCAGTCCTGACCGGGATGTTCTGCAGGTTCGGTTCCTTACAGGACAATCTTCCTGTTTCTGTCCCTGTCTGGGAGAAGGAAGGATGAATCCTTCCAGTCCTTTCCAGGATATCAAGGGGAAGCTTGTCGATATAGGTTGTCTTCAGCTTGTTGAGCATCCGGTACTCCAGCACCAGAGCTACCTCAGGATAGGTTCCGCTCAAGGGCTCCAATACATCAGTCGCAGTGGAAAAGCCTGTACGGGTCTTTGCTCCGGTAGGGATCTCACGTTCAACGAATAGAACTTCCTGCAACTGCTTGGGTGAGTTAAGGTTGAACTCATGCCCACAAATTGCAAAGATCTCCTTCTGTATCACACCGATTCTCTCTTCAAACTCAGCTGTCAGAGGTTCCAGAAGCGTCCTATCCAGAAAAATGCCCTCGATCTCCATGTTGGCAATGATACGCAGCAGTGGCATCTCAAGATTTTCCATCAGGGACAGGAGGTTCCGTGCAACCAAGAGGTTGCCAAACAGCTTATAGAGCCTGAAGGTTATATCAGCATCCTCTGCGCCATAAAAGACAGCCTGCTCCTGAGGAATATCGCCGACGGTCTTACCCTTGGGAATAGCATCCTTATAGGAAAGCGTCTTGTAATCCAGATATTTTTCCGCAAGGTAGTCCATATTGAAGACCCCTGTGCTGTCCAACAGCCAGGCAGCCACCATGGTGTCAAAGATAAGCTTTTTGGGAACAACCCCCCAGTTCACCAGAACCTTGTAGTCATACTTGATGTTCTGCCCTACCAGGGAGAGCCTGCCTGTTGTGAAGAACTCAGAGAGGACCTTCTTAAGATCCTCGTCAGCGAAGAGCCTTTCGCCTTCGCTGATGATAGGTACATAGTAGGCAATTGCCTCTACCCAGGAAAAGGAAAAACCAAGTGGCTTGGCAACCATGGAATCGAGGGAGTCTGTCTCCAGATCGAAGGCGATGATGCCTTCCTCCTTCTCTGCTTGTAAAAGCAGTTCTTGCAACCTGGCAAGGGTCACAACCGCTTCATAGGCTCCCTTTTCTGAGGACTTCATCGCTTGCTTTACCATATCTTGCTTCTTAGGAGCAATGCCCCCGTTTGCAAGCTTGTCCAGCTCTCGTATGATGCTCTTCATCCCAATCTCTTCAAACAGGGGAATGGCAGCCTTGTAGTTGAGGTCATCAAGCTGATATTCCTCGGTGTCAAAGGAAGCCACCTGGAACAGGTCACTCTTGAGAACGACTAGGGACTTGCTTAGCTTGGCAAGCTCTGAGCCCTCTTCCAGCTTCTTCTGAATGCCCTTTGCACAGAGGTGAATATTCTTATAAATCTCTTCAAGTGAACCAAACTGCTGTAAGAGCTTGGCAGCCCCTTTCTCCCCTATCCCCTTGACTCCAGGGACATTGTCAGAAGCGTCTCCCAACAGGGAGAGGTAGTCCACGACCTGCTCAGGCAGGACACCAAACTCCTCCTGGACTTCAGATATACCCATCAGACGGTACTCTTTCTCCCCTTTCCTAGCAGATCTCAGGGCAAAGGTATGTTCATCGACGAGCTGCAACATGTCCTTGTCCCCGGTAAACATGATGGTATCGATATTGTGCCGCGCCGCCTCCCTACTGAGGGTTGCGATGATATCATCAGCTTCAAAGCCCATCATCGCCACCATAGGTATCTCAAGGGCCTTGAGGATGGCATTGATGGTTGGGACCTGAGGATGTAGGTCCTCTGGGGCTTTATCACGGGTTGCCTTATAGGGCTCGTACATCTCGTGGCGGAAGGTAGGCCCATGGCTATCCATGGCAACTACCATGTACTCGGGATTGTTCTCACGAAGCAATTTCAGCAGGGTGGTGAAAAACCCATAGACAGAGCTGATGTTGTTACCCTGGGAGTCCTTCATCGGGTTGTTGATAAAAGCATAGTAGGAGCGGTAGATCAGGGCATAGCCGTCGATGATGTAAAGCTTCTTTTCACTAGAAGGCTTTGTTGGCTCTACAACCTTTTTTTCTTCTACTGGTTTCTCTTCTCTCTTCTCTATGACAAGGGCCGGACGCAAGGAAGCTTCCTTTTCCAATTTCTTCTGGTCAAAATCCTGTTCACCGAACAGCTCCATGGAATCATTGGTCATACGTTTCCCCTATGGTGATCTGTAACATGTCGTAAGCCACATGCATGTGAGAAGGAAGCTCCGCTTCCAGCTGGCTATGCCGTATATCATGGCTCAAATGGGTGAGAAACACCCGCTTGGCCCCTACTTTCGTTGCAAAGGCGGTAGCCTCTCCCACACTGAAGTGGGTGGGATGGGGAGAATAGCGCAAGCTTCCCAACACCAAGGTATCGACTCCCTCAAAGTATGGCAGGCTTTCAGGTGGGATGCCACTGCTATCAGTAGCGTAGATGAAAGAACCAATGCGAAATGCCAAGATAAGCTTGCATCCATGGCGTATCGGTATGGGAATGACTTCAAAGCCTGCAATACGGATCATCTGATACGGCTCCAATCTGATCAATTGGAGATGGGGTATCCCCCCTGCCTCATCATAGGTCTTCAGCACATAGCCAAAGCGGGAGGTGATGGCAGAGACAACCTCCTCAGAACAAAAGACCGGCAAGGTGCTCTCCTTGCAGAAAACACGCAAGTCATCAATACCGTTGAAATGATCGGCATGGTCATGGGTATAGAGCACCGCATCTAGAGAAGTCAGGTTTGCTCGCAAAGCCTGGAGACGAAACTCAGGAGTGGTATCGACAAGCAGAGTATGCTCCCCATCTTCGATGAGGATACTGCTGCGATAACGGTTGTCGTGAGGGTCTGAAGAGTGACAGACAGAACAGGGGCACCCGACAACAGGAATCCCATGGCTTGTTCCGGTACCGAGAAAAGTTACATAAAAAGGCTTCATTTCACCTTGTCCGTAACTGTTTGGAGTGCATCCTTCAACATCCCCTCACCCTGCTTGGCTGCGGCCTTGAGTTTTGCCTGCACCTCTGCACTTCTTAGGAGTTCCTGGAGCTTGGCCAGCGATTCCTTGGTGAATTCAGGACTGTTCTTCACATTTTCAACCGCATCTTCTACTGCCGTTATCACCAAGGCATTGTCAGTACCTTTGCGGGTCGCAAAGCTTACTCCCAAAAACCTTGTGCTCATGCTGGGGGCAAAAAAATAGAGAAGGAAAAAAGAAAACAACGCTACTAGCAACGCTGAAAGGAAGAGGTGGAAGAAACCCTTTTTAGCCATGGTCATGCTCCTTGCGATTACTTTATCATACTTAGCCAAAGCAGAAAAGCAATACAGGCCCGGATTTCTCCGGGCCTGTTAGTTAAACTAGCTAGTTCTAGAAAAGGGAGAAGAGGAAGGAAACTCCGACCTTGCCTGAAGCCAGGTCAGCATCGAAAAGTTCCTGCACCTTCTCAGCATCCTTAAAGGTATAGGTGGTATCAACAGTATAGTTGAGGCCGAGCATCATGCTACCAAGGTTGAAATCGACGGTTGCACGATAGGCAACAGGGGAGTTGATGAAAGCTTCACCAAATCCATCCATGCTCTCTACACCAGTACCGGAAGAATCTTCAATGACAGCATTTCCATCAGAATCGATCATCACGTTGAAGCGGGGGCCCATGCCAAAACCGATTCTTGCGATATTCAGGATATCCAAGGAGATACCAGCACTGGTCAGTATTGAGATGGTGGTATAGTCAACACCGCCACTGGTCATGCTACCGAACATACCTACCAAGTCAATCTCTGCAAGCAAGATCTTCAGACGGACATCAGCACCAAAGGCATAGTTTTCAATATCCATGAGCTTATCACCATAGTCGCCTTCATCGATAGATGTCTGAATTTGGTCGAAGCTCTTGTCATAACGGGCAGTTGCACCGATGCTCAAATCGATCATAGCTGCACTGAGCGTTGCAGGAAGAAGGACACATACTACAATAAGTGATACTAGAAATCTCTTTTTCATACTTTTTACCTCTTTTTTGACCGGCTGATACCCGTCATATAATTCCTATATAGAAAACTAAAACATTTTTAGTGACAAAGCAAGGGAAAGGGAGCCGCTATTCAGATTAAACAGGTCCATTGGGGACTTGGTTTCAATAAAACTCTTCAATGTAGAGTCACTTTCAAACAGATACCGCACTCTCATTCCAACTTTTCCTAATCCCACCCCCAAGCCTAGCTGTAGGTACAGCGGACTATGCATAAGAGCATCGGTGAAGGTGATCTCAGAGGCAGATGCTTTAGGATCATCCTTCAAAACATAATACGCATCATCAGTCTTGGTCGAGGGAACATAGAGGACACTAGGTCCCATTCCCAACTCCAAGAACAACAAAGAACCGACAATAGGAACGTTCAGACTTGCAAAGCTGAGTAGCAACACTCCCTGTCCATTGTCATCACACTCGATAGGGAATGCCATGGCCTGGGCCTGTAGGACTGTGAGACGAACAGCAACTTCCCCTCCGAACATCCAGTTCTCAGGACTTTTAATATCATCATAAAAACTGCTTTCACTTGGATTGGTGAACGATCCACCAAAGCCAAGACTTACATCTAGCAAACTCCTAGCGCTCAATAAAGCAGGAAGTGCAAGAATCACAAGCAGAACGGCTAGAAACTTCTTTTTCATAAAAACCATACCCTCTCACTTGTATATAACAGTATAGAGAGGAGTTGGATACAAAAAGAAGGTGCAATGTTTTTTGTATAATGAGGTTATTTTCATTATTTCAGGTCAAAGGGCTTCCAACTCGTCCATCCAAAGGCTGACAGAAGCATCGCTAGGCATCCGCCAATCACCCCTTGGAGAGAGGGAAACCGAACCTACTTTAGGGCCATCAGGAAGACAGGATCGTTTGAACTGCTGGCTGAAGAATCTCCAGTAGAACGTCTTCAACCACTTCTTGATGACAGACTCTTCATACTCCCCTTTAAAGGCCACTTGGGCCAGACGCAAGACCTTGGCAGGGCCAAAGTGCAGGCGGACCACCTGGTACAGGAAGAAGTCATGCAAGGCATAGGGCCCTACGACCTCCTCAGTGACCTGACTGATGGTTCCATCCTCTGATGCTGGCAACAACTCCGGGCTTACAGGGGTTGCAACTACATCAAGGAGGACCTTCTTGACCTTAGGCTCTTGCTTATGGGCAAAGTGTGTGACAAGGTGGCGGACCAGTGTCTTGGGCACCGAAGCGTTCACCCCGTACATTGACATATGGTCCCCATTGTAGGTTGCCCAACCAAGGGCAAGTTCAGAAAGGTCGCCGGTCCCTACCACCATGGCAGAGTGCTTGTTCGCGAGGTCCATCAGGACCTGGGTGCGTTCCCTAGCCTGGCTGTTCTCGAAGGTTACATCATGGTTTTCACTATCATGGCCGATATCCTTGAAGTGTTGGGTGACTGCCTCCGTTATGGAAATGGTAAGCAAGGTCACGCCAAAGGCCTTTGCGAGCGCAGTTGCATTGCCTTTGGTACGCTTGGTGGTGCCAAAGCAAGGCATGGTCACCGTTATGATGCCCGAACGGTCAAGACCGAGCAGGTCAAAAGCACGAATGCATACCAACAAGGCAAGGGTGGAGTCCAATCCTCCAGAGAGTCCAAGGACAACATGCTCTAGCTTTGTATGCTCAAGGCGTTTCTTCAGCCCAAGGGCCTGAAGGGTGAGGATCTTCTCACACCGCACTGCCATCATCTCAGGGTCGTTGGGAACAAACGGTGCCTTGTCGATGAATCGGGTCAGTTTTGTCTCTTGCAGTTTCTTGAGGGTGAACTCCACTGTGGTATAGGACTCCCTACTCTCACCGAAGGTATGCATGCGCAGTCTTTCCCCAGCTAGGCGCTGGACATCAAGTTCCGTACGTAGCAGTTCATCTTCAGAAAGAAACTGTTCGCCTAACATTTTTCCATTTTCGTAAATGAGGTTATGACCACAGAATACCAGGTCAGTAGTCGATTCCCCAGGTCCTGCATTACAATAGAGATAAGCACATACCAGCTTGGCACTCTGGATGGAGATCAAGGAACGGCGGAACTCTTTTTTCCCTACCAGCTCATCGCTGGCAGAACAGTTTGCTATGACAGTAGCCCCAGCAAGGGCCATATCGGTAGAAGGACTTTCAGGAACCCAGAGGTCCTCACAGACCTCCACACCAAGGACAAATTCAGGGATGGTAGTACACGAAAACAGAATTTTGGTGCCAAAGAGGGTTTTTTGCCCTACAAGGTTAACCTCCCTGACATCTGGAGGGGGAAGGTGGAACCAACGCTTCTCATAGAACTCCTGGTAGTTGGGCACATGTCGCTTGGGAACAACCCCAAGCACTTTTCCGTCCTGCAGCACGACTGCGCAATTATACAGGTTTCCAAAAAATATAAGCGACGCTCCCGCTACCACCACCATATCGTGGCCTTTGCTATAGGAGAGCAGATCCTCAACAGCGGCTTTTGCACCCTCTTGCAGAGTTCTCTGCAAGAACAGGTCGGCGCAAGAATAGCCGGTGATCACCAGTTCAGGGAGAACCAGCAAGGCGAGCTTATCTTTAAAACCCTTATCCATAGCCTTTTTTATTGAGGCTGTATTGAAGGTGGGGTCTGCCACCTTGATCTTTGGGGTCAGTGTGCCACAGGCTAGGAAACCGTCTTTCATAGGGTATGCTCCTCTCTGTCCAGGATTACCACCACTTCCTGATGGAAGGTCTGAGGGTAGAGGTCGAAGACCTTTACCTTAGCTACAGTGTAACCCTGCTGGGTGAACCTTTGCAAGTCACGACCTAGGGTGACGCTGTCACACGAGACATAGATGACCCTTTTGGCTTTCCACGAGGCTATAAGGGTGGGAAGGCCCTCTTCCAAGCCTGTTCTGGGAGGGTCAACGACAACAGTGTCGACATGTTGCCTCTGCTTCTTTGCCCAAAGCTCCACCTTGTCGGTATACACCTCAAGGCCAGGGACATTGCGTTTTGCCAGGGCAAGACACTCCTTCTGGCGTTCCACTGCGATGAGGGAACGAGCCTGTGTTGCCAAGAAGCTACTGAAGGTCCCTACCCCGCTATAGAGGTCCATGACATGGTTCCCCACTACATGAGAAGAGACATACTGCACAAGGGCGGGAAGCAAAAGAAGGTTGCTCTGGAAAAACACATTCGCAGTCACAAAGAAAGGGTGTCCATCGATGGTGGTTGTGACCACCTCATCTCCGAAGGAGACCTTCTTGTCCCCAGCAAAAGCATTGACCTCGATGTACCGCTTTGTGCGCTCTTTTGAGGAGAACATCACCGCCCTAGCTGCTGCGATGATCCTATCCTTCTGAGCAAGCTCAACGTTAAGGTCATCCACCAGGATGGGACACGTTTTGATGGGGACAAGGTCGTTGCTCCTCTTGGCAAGAAAGCCTATCTCACGGGTTGCCATATCCACATGGAAGCGAACGCGGCTGCGATACGCCCAGCTTTTGGCAAAGGCAGTCTCTTCCAATATGAAGGAAGAGGAGGGAATCGAGCCTATACGCTCGAGGTTTTCCAGGACCATCTTCTGCTTGACCTCGGGTTGCTTCTCACTGGAAAGATGCTGCAGGTCACACCCACCACAGACCCCCCAGTAACGACAGGGGGCAGTGACACGGTCAGCAGAGACGCTCAGGATGGTTTTTACGTGGCCCTTTGCATACCCTTTCTTCTCTTCATCGATGATAACCTCAACCACTTCACCTGGAAGGGCCCCTTCGACAAAGAGACTTTTGTTTGAGTCCAAGCGGGCAAAGCCACTGCCCCCTTGGACTAGTTTCTCAATGGTAACTTGCATGGGCAAACTCTTGGGCATAGGAGGCGATGATATCCATCCCCTCCTGCCAGAACTTCTCGCTTGTAATATCACAGCCAAGCACGAGCGCCACCTCTTGGGCAGAGGCGCTTCCGGTCTTTTCCAGCAGGGAGCGATACTTGGCGGCAAACCCCGCCCCATCTTTCTCCTTCTGTGCATAGAGACCGAGGGCAAACAGCTGGCCAAAGGCATACGGGTAGTTATAGAAGGAGAGGTCACTACTGTAGTAGTGTCCCTTCACCGCCCACATGTACGGGTGGTAGACAGAGAGGCCATCACCATAGCTACGCTTTTGAGCATCAACCATTAATTCTGACATTTCATCAGCGATGAGCTCCCCTTCACTGCGCTTTTCAAACAGAGCACTTTCAAAGTAGAACCGGCTCAGGATATCCACACATACCTGGGTGGTATCCTGCAGGAAGTGTTCGATGAGACTCATACGCTCATCAGGGCCACACTTGCTGATGGCACCCTGGAAGACCACGTACTCACTGAAGATGGATGCAGTCTCTGCCAAGGTCATCGGGTAGCTTCTCAAAAGATTGCTCTGAGCGAGCACCACACTGTCATGATAGGCATGCCCTAATTCATGGGCCAAGGTCGAAAGAGCATTGAAGGAGCCATCGAAGTTGGAGAGGATCCTGCTCTGCTGGGCAAGGGGAAAGGAGGTGTCGTAGGCTCCTCCTACCTTGCCTTTCCTTGGCTCGGCATCGATCCAGTTGTTGCTGAAGGCTTTCTCTGCAAAAAGGCCCATATCCTCACTGAAGAGGGAGAACTGCTTGATGATGAAGGCGCGTGCTTCGTCAAAGGTATAGGATTTGCCTCCTGTCCCGACAGGGGCAAAGAGGTCGTAAAACGCACAGCTTTCAAGCTTGAGAGCCTTGGCCTTCGTCTTCAGATATCCTCTGAACATCGGCAGGTTCTTCTCAAGGGTGGTGATGAGGGCAGTGAGAACCTCGGGTTCAATTCTTGACTGCTTCAAGGCCCTAGCCAAGGGACTCTCATAGCCACGAGCCTTATCGAGGGTGATCGTGGTTCCCTTTACCCCATTGAGCGAAGCAGCAAAGGCAACCTCGTGGGTCTTCCATACCGCAAGTTCCTTATCGAAGGCCGCTTTACGAACAGATCGATCCTTATGGAAGGCTTCGTTACGCAACTGAACTACAGTCTTGCCCTCCTCACCTACTTCACTGGTAGCACTTGAGCTTATAGCTTCTTGCAAGCGTGAGAAGGCATCAGTGCCGGAACGGGCAAGGTCTGAAGCAAGGTTCTCCAAGGCAGGTTCCATCAGGTGCTCTTGCTCTTGGAGCATTTCGGAAAGGACATAGCGGTACGAAGCAAGAGGTCCTCCTTCTTTTGTCAGTGTTTTTATCTCGTGTTCATGCTCCTTGAGGAAGTTGAGAAACAGCACCTCCAGGCGCTGCACAACCAGAGCCTCTTCCTCCACCTGGTTAACCCCCTTGAGAAAAGCAGGGTTGCCAGTCTCTGTAGTGAGCAGGCAAGAGCTGTATGCACTGAGGTTCTCCAAATAGTCAAGAACTTGCTCATACGAAGATACAGCCTTTACGATATCGCAAGAGGGAGAGGCAAGCTCTTTCTCAAGACTGTCTGAAAGGGAGACGACCTTTTTAAGGTCGTGATTGAACTGCTCACTATTCAGAGCAGGATAGATGGGAGTTAGATCCCAACGGGGAATAGTTGCCATAGTGTGATACTCCTAAAGGTCGAGATTGTTTTCTGCTATCTTGTTGATGAGGGTCCTGCGGCTGATGCCCAGTTCCTTTGCTGTCCGGGTGCGGTTTCCTTCCCAGCGGTGCAATGCCCGTATGATGGCATCAATTTCCACATCCTTGAGGCTCTTGCCATCAGAGCTCTCCATCTTTGGCTCTTCCTTTTCCTTCTCATGGGTGCGCATGGAGACCGAACCTCGGAGGTCGAGGTCTTCTGCATGGATTTCGCTTGTGTTGGAAAAGATGACTGCACGCTCGAGGATGTTCTCCAATTCACGCACATTACCAAAGAAGTCATGCTCGCAAAGCATGGCGAGGGCATCACTGGAGAAACCGCTTATCTTATTACCCATCTGGCGGTTGAATCGCTTGAGGATTCCTGCTGCCAGCAGGGGAATGTCCTCGCGCCTTTCGCGAAGCGGGGGAATGGTGATGCGCACCACATTAAGGCGGTAGAAAAGGTCTTCACGGAACTTCCCCTCACGCACCATATGTTCGACATCCTTGTTGGTTGCAGCTATGATGCGGGCATTGATGGGCATGGGGTCTGTTCCCCCTAGGCGGGTGATGCGCTTGTCCTGCAGTACCCTCAAGATTTTCACCTGCAAGGAGAGCGGCATATCACCGATCTCATCCAAGAAGAGGGTTCCTCCGCTGGCAAGTTCGAACATGCCTGTCTTGCGTGCTCCTGCACCAGTAAAGGCGCCTTTCTCATAGCCAAAGAGCTCACTTTCCAAAAGGTTTTCAGGAACACCTCCGATGTTGATAGCTACAAATGGCCCCACTTTTACAAGGGAGGATGCGTGGATGTCGCGAGCGACAACCTCTTTACCTGTACCACTCTCCCCTGTTATGAGCACAGTGGAGTTGGTATCGGCGATCCTGGTGATAAGATCCTTAATCTTGCGGATGGAAGGGCTCTCCCCTACGAAGATCTGCTTGTCATCGATGGAGGTGCTGCGGGTCTCACTCTCCACAAGGTTGCGAAGGTTCTGTGCATCAACGAGCTTTTTCAGCCTGATGACCAGCTCTTCAGGGTCAAAGGGTTTGACAATGTAGTCCTGTGCCCCTTGCTTAAGGGCAGAGACAGCGTCAGAGATCTCACCATGGGCACTGACCATGATAATGGGCATGCGAAACCCCTCTGATCGAATCCATGCTATAAGGGAGAGGCCATCCATACCCGGCATCTTCAGGTCGATGAGACAGGCATCATAGAGCTCTTCCTTCAGCATCCTCTGGGCACTAAGCCCATTCTCTGCACAATCACTGTCTATGCTGTCCAGCTGGAGGTAGCGGTGCATGAGGGCACGGATATTTGGTTCGTCGTCGACTATCAGTATTTTCATTGTTTCTCCGATCCAAGCAGCTTGGTTGTATGTATCGAACGAGGAAGCATCACTTCAGCGACCGTCCCTCCGCCATCACGGGCATAGAGGCGGACATTGCCTCCACGGGCTCTGATAAACTGGCGTGAGATGGAGAGCCCTATGCCCGATCCATGAATTTTGGTGGTAAAGAACGGGTCAAATATCTTCTTCTCATCCTTGCTCCTGATGCCATCACCCCTGTCCATGACAAAGATGTGGATCAGACCACGTTTGCCCCCTCTTATGGCCACTTCAACCTCAGGATCCCTTCCAGAACAACTTTCAACTGCATTTTTCAACAGGTTTTCAAATACTGAACGGGCTCTGTCCTTGTCGATGAGTATCTGCGCAGAGGTTTCAGAACGGAAGCGAATAGGCTTGTCGAACCGTTTAATGAGGGTGGAAAAAAGCTCGTTGAGGTCGACCACTTCCGGCATCCCCAAGGGGTTACGTAAAAAATCACTGACCTTGTTTGTCAGCTGGGTAAGCCTGTCCACCTCTTGGGACATAAGGTTCAGGTCTTCGCGGGTCTCTTTGGGCATGATCTTGCGCAATAGGGCAAGCTGGATGGTGATGGCACTGAGGGGATTCTTAATCTCATGGGTGAGGGTCCTCGCAGCCTGACCCAGATTTACCAGGCTTTCCTGTTTGGCAATGGTGTCACGGTAGCGGCGGTTGCTTCGGTAAATGCTGAGGACCAGCAGGAACAACCCTATCAGGACACATACTGAGACAACGCTGATGAACATGATCATCATCAGGCGATGATAGTAGTTCTGACCGTCAAAATGCAGGTAGAGGACATCAGGAAAATCTATGGGAGTGGGCAGAAGCCCACTCTCAGTCAGGGTAAGCTCGCCGGTATCCAACAGGATGGTAAGCCGGGAGAAACGAATATATTCGATCATCCCGGTCTCTTTGTTGTAGGTTGCGGTTCCTATGTTGGAATCTTGCTTGCTTCCCTTGTTGTCAAACTTCACCAAGGGGATGGTCATCGGCACATTGCCTAGGCTCAGCACCTTCCTCCCCATCGAGCTGTATACCCCAACTCCGCTTACATTCTGCTCCTGCATGGTCTTCAACGCCTTGGTGGTGTTGTCCTGCAGGGCAAGAAAGACAGAGTTGAAGGCACGTTCGGCTTCTGACTGCATACGAAGCTCTTCCCGTTCTGTAAGGGCAGTGGCAAGGAATATCACCAGTCCTATTAGGATGACAAAAGCAAAGATGAGGGAGCTGATGACAAAGAAAGGTTCCCTGCCATCGACTATCATCCAACGCTTCCTATTTCTTTCCAATGTACTCCCCCGAAACTTCTATTCGTAATTCAAGGCCTCAATAGGGTCAAGTTTTGATGCCTTCATAGCTGGATACCAGCCAAAGAACACCCCGACAAACATCGAGAAACCCATCGCAAGTATGAACGAGGCATACGATAAATGCAACGACCAATCCATAAAATTGGTGACAGCATAGCTAAGACCTGCTCCCAAAATGATACCCAGGATGCCTCCAAGGATGGTCAGGGTAAGCGCTTCAGAGATAAACTGGCCTCGTATCACATTGGGGGATGCCCCCAAGGCTTTTCGGATGCCGATCTCCTTGGTACGCTCTGCTACCGATACCAACATGATGTTCATGATGCCAATCCCTCCGACTAGCAGACTTATGGCAGCAATGGCAGCGAGGAACGCACTGAAGGTTCCGGTAATTTGTGTGGCCATCTCAGCAAGGCTTGCGGGGCTGAACAGCTTATAGCCATCTGTTCCGACCAGATTGTCCAAGTCTTCGGTAATCTTGTCAGACACTTCAATGGTATCATACCCCTCTGCAACCTTCACGACATATGCCCCTACGCTGGTATTTTTGCGGAATCGTTGCTCGTAGGTGTTATAGGGAATAAAGATGCTGTTGTCGTAGGAGATGCTGAAGGTGGCATCCTTTGAGTCAAGCACCCCGACCACCAGATAGCTTTTTGCCTGGTTGCGGAATACGCTCACATACCCACCTAGGGCATTGCCTTCTGGGAACAGTTCTTCAGCAATTCCAGAGCCCAACACCACCACCTGGCGGCGGTTGATGTTGTCCATTGTCGAGAAAAATTCTCCCTCGGTATACTCCAAGTTGAGGGCGGCCCCATAGCTTGAGAGGACTCCGGTAACGGTTGCATTCATACTCTGCTGATTATTCCGTACGGTGGCGCTACTTGTGTTTTGGGGAAGCACCCGTTCGATGCCTTCAACATCACGCATCAGGGTGTCACCGAACTCCTCAGTAAAGGTCCCGGTCGATCGTTGTCCGACAGCAGGATAGACGGTGACCATGTCCAAACCCCCGACAGAGATGCTGTCGGTGATGCTTTTCGAGGCACTGTCACCTATGGTGAGGATGGCTACGACCGATCCCACACCGATGATGATGCCCAGCAGGGAGAGCAGGGTTCTCATCTTGCTTCCCCTCATGGCACCAAAGGCTAGCTTGATATTCTCAAAAATCATGTTACGCCTCCAGCTTTCCGTCGCGAAGGCGAATCTGGCGCAAGCTGCGCATCCCCAATTCGCGGTCATGGGTAACAAGGATTACCGTTCTTCCTTCACTGCTGAGCTCTTCAAAAAGTTCCATGATCTGGTTCCCTGTCTTGGAATCGAGGGCTCCTGTCGGCTCATCAGCGAGCAGGATGGCAGGATTGTTGACCAAGGCTCGGGCGATTGCAACGCGCTGTTTCTGACCTCCTGAAAGCTCATTGGGTCGGTGGTGCATCCTGTCGGAAAGCCCTACCCGCTCCAAGGCTTCTATGGCACGGGCCTTTCGTTCCCGAACCGACACCCCGGCATACAAGAGAGGGGTGATGACATTTTCCAAGGCGGTCATCTTTCCCAGCAGGTTGAACTGCTGAAAGACAAAACCTACCTTGCGGTTACGGATAAAGGCCAGTTCGGCCTCATCAAGCCCGGCGGTATTCTCCCCATCGATATCGATAAGGCCACTGGTAGGCGTATCCAAACACCCTATGAGGTTCATCATGGTGGACTTTCCACTTCCTGAAGGCCCCATGATGGAGGTGAACTCACCTTTCTTGATATCTACGCTTACCCCATCGAGGGCCTTTACGATAAAGTCACCCACCATGAAGTAGCGTTTTACATTCTGTAGTCTGATTACACTGTTCTGCATCGTGTATTAAAACCTCCCCATGCCACCACCGCCACCAGTGGGGGGCGTGCCCCCGGACATGGCTGCAAAGGCAGAGGCATTGGTATCGGTACGACGGACTATGAGGGTATCGCCAACCTTCAGTTCGCCGGTAAGCAGTTGGCTGATCCCTTCACCCAAGTATTTCACCGTAACCACAACACTTTTGGTTTTACCATCAGTGAGCTTCTTGGTAACGGTAGTCACCCCACCCTTACTGACAGTAAGGGCATTTTGTGGCAGGAGGGTAAGGACTGTCTCCCCATCACTGACAATGGTCCCTTCGAAGGTATAGCCTGGTGCTATTGATGCAGGTGGATTATCAATGGTGATCTCCACTTCCATGACACCGATTCCCTGGTTGGTATATTTGCCGATCATGGGGATGTAGGTGACCTCTCCTATGAGGGACCCTCCTGTATAGGAATCAAAGAAAAGGTCTGCTGTCTGTCCAATCTTGATATGCTGCATGTCGATCTCATCGATCTCCACGGTAGCCTTCAGTTTAGAACGGTCAATGAGGGTCATCGCCGAAGATCCAGCATCGAAGTAGTCCCCTTCACTGACCTTCACCGAGGCTATCACACCATCAAAGTTTGCATAGGCTTGGGTGTAGTCGAGTTTGTTGGTCGCACTCTTGAGCCTGAGCTGCAAAAGCTCCAAATCCCGTATGCTTCCGCTGAGTTTCGCTTTTTCGATCTCAGCTTCAAGGCTTGCCAC
The DNA here is from genome assembly GCA_964469205.1 of uncultured Sphaerochaeta sp. Lineage (GTDB taxonomy): Bacteria > Spirochaetota > Spirochaetia > Sphaerochaetales > Sphaerochaetaceae > Sphaerochaeta. The sequence continues at coordinate 22,927 of CAYXYD010000017.1, forward strand.
TTCATAAAGCTGGTTGGTGTTGTCGATGGCGATGAGGGCATCGCCCTCCTTCACTGAATCACCTTCGGTGACAAACACATCGGTGACAGTGCCTGTGGACCTCAGGATGACGTTCTGGATGTCATAGGGTTCCACAAAGCCTGACAGGTCGATGGTGGTGGTGAAGGAGCTCTCGTACACCTTGACTTCAGTTTCCTTAAACGCGGAAACAGGAGCCTTGGCCTCTGCCCAAGGGAAATATCCATTGGACTTGTAGAATGAGTAAATCTGGAATCCTGCTACCAGCAGGACAATGACCACTACCCAAGTCACTATTTGTTTTATTCTCTTGTTTCGCTTCTTCTTCTTAAGTTGGCTGCGAACCTG
>CAYXYD010000018.1:0-10379 GCA_964469205.1 uncultured Sphaerochaeta sp.
ATCCGCAAGTATTTCAAATGGCTGAGATATCTTCCTGGAAAAAACAATTGCAAAAATCAATGCAAGGACCAATAGGAGAGAAGCTAACAGCTCTATGATTGTTGATGTCTTGCGCAGAGGGTCTGTAATTATTGCCATGGGAATTTCTTCAACTACTATCCAAGGGCTTTCAGGTGAAAGATATTTTGAAAAAAGGTATTCATCCCCGGATTTCTTTATCTGGGCCCAGTCCCTTTCATCAAAAAAGGCATTGAACGTTTCCATCTTATAAAAGAACCTGCCGACCAGGGTATCCGTTGGATGTGATACAATCTGGCCATTCTTATCAACAATGTAGAGCGTACTTTGGAAGCCGATGATTTGCGAATAAATCTTATAGAGTTCCCTCTCATCAAAATTGACAAGGATTGCTCCGATTGTTTTTCCCTGCGAGTCCCGTAAAAAGGTAACTAGCGAAACAGCATTTATTGTATTTTCTTGATGTTTGAAAATTATATTAGGTTGCCAATGGGTATCGTCCTTTTGTTTCCTGGCCTGATAGAACCATGTAGTCCTAGGAAGAGAGAGAAGCGTTTCGAGATTGTTTTCATCCGAGGAGAAAGAAAGACCATTGTCATAGAGAATCTGTAATTCATACTGGACCTTTGAAAAGAAAAAAGACTGGTCAATATTGTGCTTCAAGTCACGTATGCTTTCACGAAATGATTGCAAATCAACCTCATCCTTATTGGCACCTGCTTGTTTTAAGATATACCCATTGCTTGCATAAGAAGAAGAAATGAGTTCAATTTTGTCCCTATACTCTTGTACGCTATCACTTATCTGTAACAAGGTGTCTTGCCGGCTGTTTGCAAAACTCTCGATGAGTTCCTTTTTGAACAGCGAGAAAGACAATTTGCCGAGGGTTGCAATGATGAGCACAACCATCAGGGAAATGAAGAGAAACAGTAGTGTATGTAATCGGAAGTGTTTTATTCTAGGCATTTTTACTTGGTAGTAGTGTAGCATAGTTTTTTTTTAAAGTAAAAACTCCTGCTATGGTAGTGGATTAAGAAATTGAGTCAATGGGATAATTTTACTGATAAACCGTATACGTGATATAGTATCCACGGTTTAGAACAAATAAGCATACATCGGGATTTTTGAATACTGGAAAAAGACACACATCAACCTTATTTTTTCCTATCGGAAAGAACCATGAGGTTTCACTATATACACATACAAAAGGAGTATCTGAATGAAAAAGATTATTGTTTTGCTCTTGGCTTTGGCCATGGTTCTCCCCCTGTTTGCACAGGGAAAAGATGAAAAGACGACCGTTTCTGCCTCTGGAAAGGAACTAGTAAAGCTGGGAGTCATGACGCAGCCGTATTTCAATGGTATGGTTGCCATGTACATTAGGGACAAAGGCTGGGCCGAGGAAGCTGGTCTGGATATTGATATCCAGGTCTATTCCAATGGTTCCACGGCAAACGAAGCACTGGCAGCAGGAATCTGGGACATTGGTTTCCAGGGAGCGGCCTATGTCTTTGGAGTCATCAACAATGATGCCAAACTGGTAGGAAACTATGAGGAAACTCGTGGTGATGCTTTGTTTGTACGAGCAGACAGCGATATTTTAAAGGCAAAGGGATACAACCCAACCTATCCTGAAGTCTTTGGCAGTCCTGCTACCATCAAGGGAAAGACCGTCATTTATGCACCAGGCACGTCCTTGCACCAGCTGGTTATAGAATATCTGGAACGCATTGGGGTTTCAATCGATGACGTAAGCAGAGTACCCATGGATTATCAAACTGGTGAACAGGTGTTTGCTACCGGAGAGGGAGACATCGTAGCCTTCCCGACTCCCTGGTCCTTGACCGTCGGAGAGAAGTATGGCTGGGTACAGATCGCAGCTTTGTCAGACTTTGTAATGTCAACCGGTGACTTGATCGTATCCAAGAAAGCCTATGAGACCAAAAGAGAGGCAATTGTCTCCTACATGAAACTTGTATACAGAGCTGCTACGGAACTTGAAGCCGACCATACCTTGAAAGCTAAAATGCTGGTCAAATGGTATGAGGAAAACGGAAGGGAAGGAAATCTCGAAGCTTGCAAGCAGGAAGCTGAACTAAGGATTCTCATTACCCCGGAAGCACAGAAAGCCATGGAATATGGGAAACCTGAATCTGCAATTGCTGACTTCTATGCAAGCATTGGCAACATTGAACCTGAGCAGGCAGAAATGTTTAAGAAGAATGTCATTGACACCCTTTGGAAAGAAGCTATTGGCGTAAAGTAAGCAAGTAATACAAATGCAATGGCAGCTACTCTAAAGATTAGGTTAGTTGCCATTTTTTTGAAGGTGTCTAAATTGAAAGCAAAAACAAAATATGCCATCATATCCATACTTTCCCTCATTACCTTTATTCTTATATGGGAAATCGTATCCAAAACAGGTATTGTCTCACCCCGGAAACTGCCAGCCCCCAGCAAATTGTTAGATACCTTTGTCTATAAGCTATCGAATAAGAATCCTGACGGCAATACTATCGGTGTCCATATTGTCACCAGCCTGCAGGAAGCTTTACTCGGTTTCTTCTTTGGAATCGTCATTGGGGTTCCCCTCGGAATTAGCATGGCCTGGTTTCATAAGTTTGACAAGTTCTTCAGTCCCCTGTTCGACCTTATCAAACCCATACCCCCAGTTGGCTGGGTTCCTATCATGATTACGTTCTTTGGAATTGGAATCATGTCCAAGGTTTCCGTAATTTTCATAGCCTCGTTCATACCGGCGATCATCAACTCCTATAGCGGGATCAAACAGGCAAAAGATGTCCACAAATGGGTTGCTCAGACCTTTGGGGCAAAAAACAGGCAGGTATTATTTACCGTGGCCATACCCTCGGCAGCTCCCATGATTTTTACCGGGGCCCGAGTCGCTCTCAACGGTTCCTGGGTCTCGTTGGTTGCAGCTGAACTCATAGCCTCTACCAAAGGGCTGGGGTACATGATCCAGATGGCAAGACTGGTGGGACGGATCGATGTCGTTTTCGTCGGGGTACTCGTTATCGGGGTCTTCGGGGCGATCATGATGAGTCTGCTCTCGTATCTGGAAAAGAAATTCGTGAAGGGAGGACGGAGATAAATGCCAAAACACATACTGACAAAAGATGCCAGGGAATCCTGGATCTATGGCATATTGGGAATCGTTGCCTTTCTCTTTGTCTGGCAGCTAGCCTGTACCTTTACCAATTTCGGGAAAATCTTTCCCACCCCTGCAGTTTCCATACGCGCTTTCTTTGTGGCCTTTGTAAAACCGATTGGAAGGTTTACCTTGCTTGGTCATATTGGAATAAGCCTGCGAAGGGTACTGGTGGGGTATATTCTGTCGTCTGTTGCCGGGATAATTATCGGGCTTCTGATGGGATATTCGAAAATGGCCCATGCGATCATATACCCAATTTTCTGTATCATCCGCCCAATTCCGGGAATAGCCTGGATTCCCTTGGCAATCCTATGGATTGGAATCGGAGAGCCTACTATCTATTTCATTATTTTTATGGGTGGGTTTTCCCAGATGGTCATGAATACGATGGATGGAGCACAAAATCTCAGCGATGAGCTTGTTGGAGTAGCCAAGGTCCTAGGAGCAAAGGAAAACCAGATATTCCGCAAGATTGTTCTACCTTCTGCAATTCCATATATCTTCACGGGGTTGCAAACCTCGTTATCGACAAGCTGGATGGCGGTTCTTGCTGCAGAAATGATTACTGCACGGGAAGGTGCTGGTTGGTTGATTCTTGCAGGAATGCAAACGGGAAGAATTGAAAATAATGTCATCGGAATGCTTTCTATTGGTGCCGTTGGTTTGATTTTAGCCTCCCTATTGAGGAGTTCGGAAAGGAGATTATGCAGATGGTCAGTGAGAAGTCGATAGCCCATACAGAATCCTTTGTAAAGCTAGAAAACCTGTCAAAAACGTTTCAGGTTGAAGAAGGTGAAGCAAAGATACTTGATAACATAAGTCTTGATATTAAGAAAAATGAATTTCTGGTCCTGTTTGGTGCAGGCCAGTGCGGGAAAACAACGCTTCTAAAAATGATTGCTGGGCTGGAATCTATTACTGAAGGGAGCATACTGATTGATGGCAGACTTCTGAAGGGGTTTGACCCAAAAGTTGGGATGGTTTACCAGACAACTTCCCTGTTTCCTTGGTTGACTGTTATGGGAAATGTTGAGTTCGGTCCTAAGACAAGAGGTCTCTCCAAAAAGGAACGGCAGGAAAAAGCCCAATATTATATAGACTTGGTAGGTCTCCATGGTTTTGAAAAACACTTTCCCTCAATGCTCTCCGGGGGAATGAGCCAGCGGGTAGGAATTGCTAGGGCCTATTGTAACGACCCTGAAATCATCTTGATGGATGAACCGTTTGGCCATTTGGATGCCCAAACCCGATATATGATGGAAGAAGAGGTTGAAAAGATCTGGTTCAAAGAGAAACGTACGGTTGTCTTTGTTACTAATAATATTGAGGAAGCCTTGTACCTAGCCGATAGGATCATCATTCTAACCGAATGTCCTGCAACCATTGCAAAGGAATATACCATTGATCTTGAGAGACCAAGAAGTCTGGTCGCCCCTGAGTTCTTGAAACTAAGAGAGGAGATCAGCACCTTGGTTGAGCTGAGGGAAGGAATCGATAATGAGTAAAGAAAAAGTTGTAGTAACAGATTTGACTAAGAGTTTTGGCGATCTTCTTGTCCTTGATTCCATTTCATTCACTGTCAAGGATGGAGAATTCCTTTGCCTTGTAGGTCCTACAGGCTGTGGAAAGACTACATTTTTGAATAGTCTTGCCAAGATACTCGATATCGATTCCGGGTCAATCACTATCGATGGGGAGGAAGTTGATCCCCAGAAGCAGAATCTTGCTTATATTCTTCAAGAATATTCTACTTTCCCTTGGTTGAATGTTGAACAAAATATCGGATATGGATTAAAGATCAAGGGATTTGACAAAGCTACTATCAAGGAAAGGGTCGATGAGGCCGTTGCAATGGTAAATTTGCAGAAACATAGGAAGTATTATCCGAGCGAACTATCTGCAAGCATGTTGCAACGTGTGGTAATAGCCAGGGCCTTTGCCACCAAACCTGACTTATTGCTCATGGATGAACCCTACGGGCAATTGGACTTAAATCTTAAGTACAAACTTGAAGATGAGTTAATAAAACTATGGGAACAGACTAAGACGACAATTATCTTTATTACCCATAATATTGAAGAAGCTGTCTATTTGAGTGACAGGGTACTTGTTATGACAAATAAGCCAACCCAGATAAAAACAGAGCTTAAAAACGAATTGGCTCGACCGAGAAAAGTATCAAGCCAAGAATTTGTAGACCTTAGGAATAAGGTTACCGATCTAATTAAATGGTGGTAAAATGAAAGAATCAAGGCCGAATATCTTATACATTATGTGCGACCAGTTTCGTTACGATTGCATCGCCGCGTTGGGGAATTCTCATATAAGGACACCTAATCTGGACCGTCTGGTCAAAAGAGGGGTCAGTTTTGAGAATGCCTATTCGACGTGTCCTGTGTGCATCCCTGCAAGATATAGTATCAGGACTGGAAGAGAGTCTTATTCAACGGGTTGCTACTGTAATGAAAAACCCATAACCCCCAAGGGAAAAACAGGGACAAAGGTCGAAGACTGGACAGGGCCCTACCTCGCAAGGGAACTGACTGCTTTGGGATATAGGACTTTTGGTATCGGTAAATTCCATACCTTCCCGGAAGTTTATGAAGACCTTGGGTATGAACTGCAGATCCACACTGAGGAAATGTGGGATACCCCTCAGCTGAGAGCTCGGGATGGGTTTGCCAGCTATATTGAAAAGGAACACCCTGAATACAAGCATATTGAGCAATTGCATGGGGAACGGACCAATATGTATTATGTCCCCCAGATAAGTCCCTTTCCAGCCGAGCATACGGTAGAGGGGTTTGTGGCAAAGAAAACAGTAGAACAGCTACAGAAAGAGGATACCAGGCCCTATTTTGGATTTGTGTCCTTTGTCGGTCCCCATCCCCCCTGTGCTCCTCCCATCCCTTTCAATAGGATGTACGACCCCGATGGGATGGAAAATCCCTGCAAAGGAAGCGTAGAGGACGATCATTTCGATGAGCAAATCCCCTGGATGAACTACATTATCTATGCTGATGAAATCAATGATGCTTGGGCCAGAAACCTAAAGACAAGATACTTTGGTGAGATTACCTATATCGATTCTTGTATCGGAAAAATCCTGGATGCGGTAGAGGAAAGGGAAGATGCAGAAAATACGATGATTTGCTTTTTTGTTGACCATGGTGATATGCTCGGTGACCACCAGGCCTGGCAGAAGGAAAGTTTCTATGAACCCTCTGTCAAGATTCCTCTTATTGTTAGCTACCCTCCATTTTTTGAAATGGATACCAGATCAAAGGATCTCGTCAGTTTGACAGATTTGTTTGGCTTGGCCACAAAAATGGCAGGGAAACTGGATGTCAGGGATGGCATTGATTTGCTACAAGCCAAACGGGAATACCTTTTTTCGTTCTACGGAAGACCAGAAACCCGACGTTTCAAAGTCATGGTTCGCAACGGGAATTGGAAATATATCTTTATGGCAAATGGCAATAGGGAACAGCTTTTTGACTTGAAGGCCGATCCTCAGGAAATGAGAAACCTTGTAAAGGAAAAACCTGAGACTGCGAAAATACTCAGGTCAAAGGTTGCTGAAGAATGTGCTTCCCAACCCGATTTGCAAGGCATGGTCAAAGACAATGATCTAGTCTGGTATTCTTTTGAGGCAAGAAAGCTTAGAAGACTGCACCAGTTTGCCTTCTCCCGGAATATTACGAATTTTACGGTTCCTTCTGGAAAAGTCTTTATGCTGGAAAAGTCTTTATGAGTGAGGCCTTACCAAACTGAGTAGCTATTGGGACAGGTAGTTTGATACTAAAGTGGCTAGGGTATCCAGTTGTGTAGGATGCATCCAGTTTACTTTGGTGAAGTTTTGAGAAAAGCCGTCTGTCGCTTCGCATAGGAGCGGCTGTATTTTGCTATCTGGTTGGCTATCATGGGAAGCGAGGTTTTACAGCTTTCCATAGTTTGGAAAAATTCTTTGTAGCCTATGTCCTGCAATCCCGTCCAGTCTGGTTTTCCTCCCATCTTAAGAATCGAATGTGTTTCCTCTTCAAGTCCTTCCTCGAACATATGATGCACGCGTTCAATATTTCTTTCTTTCAGTTCCACTCTATTGCGATTCAATCTGCTAACCAAGGGATTCATGCCATTGCGACGTTTGAGGGAACAACATGGGAACTGAGAGGCCTGTCACTGGTCTTATAGACTTCCATGGCACGAGAAATACGATACAAGTCGGAAGGATGGTTCTTGTTGCTTAGTTTACATATTGTGTTAGATTTGTGCTGATGGTAGACTCAAGACCAACTATGAGTGCAATCAAACGCAAGGCCTTGTTGCCTAACCAATATCTGTTACTAGGGTTTTTACTCATCATTGGTGTCGGCTCAATTCTTCTTTCGCTCCCCTTTGCCCATAACAAGGGAGTGGACCTCAGTTACATCGATGCACTCTTTACCTCAGCAAGTGCTGTCTGCGTAACAGGGCTAGTCACCATCGATGTTGCACTGACCTTCTCCCTGTTTGGCAGGGTGGTCTTAGCGCTGCTTATTCTGCTTGGAGGGTTGGGCTTCGCTTCGGCGGTCATGGTCTTCATCCTGATGTTCAGTGGCTCCATCGCCATTGGCAAGTATAGCGTCATCAAGGAAGCATACAACCTTGGAACCGTGAAAGGTACGATGCAGGTGGTGAAGACTGTTGGTCTTGCTGCTCTTATATTCCAGGGCATTGGTATTCTTATTGAGTTTTTTATCTTCAGAACCTCCCATGCACCTCTTCAGGCCCTTGGGCACGCTGCCTTCAATACCATCTCGGCATTCAACAATGCTGGATTTGATATTCAGGGAAACTTCAAGAGCCTGACAGCTTACAAGGGAGACTTGTCGATGAACTTGGTCACCTCTGCTCTGATCATAATCGGAGGCACAGGGTTCTTCGTGTTGGCAGACCTGGCTCGAGCGCGTAGTTGGAAGCGTTTATCCCTGCATAGTAAAATTGTACTGCTTATGAATACCAGCCTGCTGCTGTTGGGTACCCTGGCTTTCTTCCTAGTCGAGAAAACATCCTTGTTGAGTGCATTCTTTCAGAGCACCAGTGCAAGGACTGCAGGCTTCAATACCATAGACATTGGTTCTATGAGTGATGTAGGGCAGTTCTTTATGATGGTTCTGATGTTTATCGGAGCCTCTCCCGGTTCTACCGGAGGAGGAATAAAGACCACCACGACCTTTGCCTTGCTTCTGAGCCTGGGTTCCATGATCAGCCGGAGAGATCCTTCAGCTTTCAACAGGAAGATTGATGAGATAAGTATCCTCAAGGCATTTCAGGTGTTGCTGTTGGCTTCCCTTGTGCTTGGATTTGGTATTGCAAGTCTGCTCTTGGTTGAAAAGGGTAGCTTTACCTTTTTGCAGGTTGCCTTTGAAAGTGTCTCTGCCTTTGCCACGGTAGGCCTTTCAACAGGAATTACCCCACACCTGCATACCGCATCAAAGTTTGTCCTCATGGCAGTCATGTTTATCGGAAGGGTGGGGCCCATCACCATTGCAACCAGTATCAGGGGCAAATCGTCTGTCCTCAAATATGTTGAGGAGAAGGTCTTTATCGGATAAAGAAGGAGAGTGAACTATGAAAAGTGAATTTGATTTGGATGCCTATGGCATCATCGGATTGGGAAAGTTCGGACTCTCTCTTGCTTTGGCTCTAACCGAGGCAGGCAAGGATGTCATCGTGCTGGAGATCGAGGAAGAGAAGCTTGATGCGGTCAAAGACAAGCTTTCCAATCTTTATCCGGTAACGAGCATCACCCAGGATGTGCTTAGGGAGTCGGGTGTCGCCCATTGTGGTACGGTCATCATCTGCATTGGCAAGGACCTTGAGTCAAATATCCTTGCAACGATGAATGCCCTAGAGTTAAAGATACCCCGAGTCATAGCCAAAGCCAGCAGCGTTGATCATGGCAGGGTCCTTGAGAAGATTGGGGCAGAGGCTATCTATCCTGAGGTTGATATGGGAGTGCGCCTTGCCCACTCGCTAGTCTCTACAGGCACCCTCGATTTCCTTGAGCTGTGTGATGACTTTTCCATAGCCAATATCTACATATCAGAAAGCTTTGTCGATCAGACGATCGAAGAGTTGAATATCCGTAAGAAGTATCATCTGAACATCATCGTGGTACTCAGAGACGATAAGGCGATCAGTGAGATCACCCCGGACCTTGTCCTGAAGACAGAGGACATCCTAGTGGTAGGGGGAACCAACGACGCCATCAAGAAGTTTGAGAAGGCTAACGAGGTCTAGGTAAGCTCAGCAATATACTCCGCTGAAGCCATCGCATAGTGCCTTGCATTCTCTCTCATCTCCTCTAGCTCGTTCTCTGTCAAAGCTCGTATGAGCTTGGCAGGGGAGCCCATGACAAGACTTCTCTCCGGATAGGTCTTTCCTGGAGGGATCAAAGAACCTGCACCTACTAGTGTCTCTTCTGCAAGGACTGCACCATCGAGGATGGTCGAGCCCATGCCGATGAGACATCCGTCTCCAATGGTACAGGAATGGATAATTGCCCCATGGCCTATGGTCACATGATCGCCTATCGATACCGGCACTCCGATGGAGACATGCACAACTGCATTGTCCTGGATGTTGCTCCCTTTTCCTATATGTATGGAGGAGTCATCGCCTCTGACGGTTGCGTTGAACCAGACTGAGGAAGAGGGGCCCATCACTACATCCCCAATTACATCAGATGAGGGCGCGATAAAGCAAGATGGATCGATGTTCGGTTGTTTGTCTTTGAAGTTCATGATCATGGTAGGGTTCCTCTCTTCAACCCAAGCATACTGCGAAAGAGAGGTTTTTGGGTAGTCTCTCATAGAGAAGGATGCAAATCATTTGCATTTATTTGCAAATGACTTGCAAATATGCCTTTCAATCTGTATCCTTTCCCTACCCCCTAAGGAGGGAGTATGAGAAAGTTTAAACAAATATATAGTATAGCTATCATCCTGATATTTTCTGCAGGACTTCTTTCTGCACAAGGTAAATCTGAAAAGCAAGAGACGGATATGAAACCTACCATCGCCCTGAGCATCCTACCCCAAGAGTACTTTGTTCAGCGCATAGCAGGGGACTTGGTCCATACTGTGGTGTTGGTGGGAGAGGGGCAGAGCCCCCACTCCTATGAGCCCACGCCCTCTCAGATGGC
>CAYXYD010000018.1:10479-13807 GCA_964469205.1 uncultured Sphaerochaeta sp.
CCTCTTGCATCGGCGCAGACAGTAGCCAAGGCGGCAGGGGCCAAGGTCCTTGCCCTGGACCCTCTTGCCCGAGATTGGATGGAGAACATACAAGTGATGGGCGAAACCCTTCTGAGCGCTATAGGAGGGAAGCAATGAGCAGCGTCCCCATAGCCTTGCGCTTTTCCCATGTAGCTTTCTCGTATGATATGTTGCCCGTCCTAGATGAGGTGAACTTCCATATCCATGAAGGGGAGTTCAGTGCTTTGGTCGGACCCAACGGCTCTGGCAAGACCACCCTTCTCAAGCTTATCCTCGGCCTTGAACAAAGCCAGAAAGGGGAGGTCCTGCTCTTTGGTGACCAGCCCAGAAAAAACAGGTCGATGATAGGCTACGTGCCTCAGCATATAACCTATGATCCGACGTTTCCCATCTCTGTGGTGGAAGTCGTAAGGATGGGCGGGGTGCTCTCCACTTCAAGAAGGAGCAGGGACTCAAGAAATGAAGCGGCATTGGCCGCTCTCCAACAGGTTGAGATGGAAGAGCTTGCCCAACGACCCTATAGCGAGTTATCAGGTGGACAGCGAAGGCGGGTCCTCGTTGCACGGGCTCTTGTAGCCGGCCCCAAGATGCTCATCCTAGACGAACCTACAGCGAATATGGATGCAGAGAGTGAGAAGCGCCTCTTCGATACGCTTCGGAAATTCAAGGGTAAGACAACCATCCTCATAGTCACCCATGATATGAGTACGGTCTCTTCCCTTACCGACAGAGTCTTCTGTATCGGAGCCCAGAAGCCTGGACAGAAGGGACGCACTGTTGTGCAGCATACCTTGGAACCTACCCCTTCTGAACTGTATGGAGGAGAGGCTTTGCGTGTTTTGCATAATGTTGAGCTTCCTGCTGACTACTGTACCTTCGATGGAGGCTCTAACAATGGATAATCTCTCAGGCTTCTTTAGCGCCCTTGCCAACCCTGCTTTCCCCTTTGTTCGCAATGCTCTGTTTGCAGGACTGCTTTCATCCATCCTTTTTGGTGTCATAGGGGCAGTGGTTACTGTCAAACGGATAGCCGGTCTTGCCGGAGCCATATCACATGCGGTATTGGGTGGGATTGGTATCGCCCTCTACCTATCGGCAACGGGAAAAGTGCCCGGCATAACCCCCATGATGGGAGCCATTGTCTTTGCTATCCTGGCTGCGGCCATCATCGGGGTGGTATCCTTGAAGGCGAAGCAGCGTGAGGACACGGTCATACAGGCTGTCTGGGCCATTGGCATGAGCATAGGTGTCCTCTTTATGGCTAAGACCCCGGGTTATACCGACCCCTCCTCCTATCTGTTTGGAAATATCCTGCTTATCTCAAACAAGGATCTAGTATTGTTGTTTGTTCTCGATGTGGTGGTAATCCTTCTTGCCTGGCGCTTCTATCCCCAGATCGAAGCGACTTCCTTTGACGAGGAGTTTGCCCAGGTGAGGGGAATCCCTACACAGAAGGTATTTCTCCTCATGCTCACCATTACAGCGGTTGCTGTGGTCTTGTTACAGACTTTTGTAGGTATTGTCATGGTCATAGCAATGCTGACCCTTCCTGCTGGGACAGCAGGATACTGGGCGAAGAACCTGGCAGCCATGATGGGCCTAGGTACACTTTTCTCAGCACTCTTTTCGTTTGGTGGCTTGGCTGCCGGTTGGGTGCTTGATGTCCCAGTAGGCGCGATGGTGGTCGTCATTGCAGGAGGCGTGTTCCTTGGAACTGCCGCTACGAAGATGCTTGTAACCTACAGCAGGAGGAGGGCTTTGCACAATGACAAAGGCTAGGAAAGCTATCCTTAAGGGCTTGGAAAATGCACAGTCGCCCATCTCTGTCACGGATCTTGCTAAGCAACTCAGTGATTTTTGTGACCCTGCTACAGTCTACAGAAACCTGCACTACTTAGAAAAGAACAATCTGGCAACCTCGTTTATACTGCACTGCAGCGAACATGGAACCGAACGCTACTATTCTGCTAAGGGGGGGGTGGAGCATCATCACTGGTTCCATTGCGAGCATTGTCATCGTTTCATCGACTTGGGTGGGTGTTTTTATGCAGAGCAGGTACGACAATTTGAGGCAGAGCATGGCTTCACGGTCAATGACCATACCTTCTACTTGACTGGTATCTGCAAAGCGTGCAAACAAGAGTTAGGGATTTGATTTATTTTGCAACAGCGAGAATAACAATACCCTGTTGGATACCCCAAGCTTTGCATAGATATTCTTGATATGGGTCTTCACTGTATTGGGAGAGATGAAGAGCATCTCTGCGATCTCGCGGTTACTCAGGCCTTTGATCAGCAGAGCTATGATCTCCCGCTCCCGAGTCGAAACATCATGTTCTTCCAAGAATTCTGTTTGTAAGGAGACAGAAGCTTCGTTTACCGCTTCGTAGGTGAGAAAATATCTACGGCTGATGAAATAGTAGAGGTAGACTGCGAAAGCCGCAAAGCTGAGATAGGTGAACTTGAAGGCATGGTTCCAGAAGAAGATCATATCAAGGGGAAAGAGCACCAGCAGGGGAATGAAAGTTGAGCAGATGCCGGTAAGAAGCCTCTCCTGCTCCCATCCATGTGCCTTCTTACGATAGAAGAGGGAGGTGAAGCCATGGATGATCATAAACACACTGCCGCTGAAGAGGTGATACGAGAAGGTGAGATTCATCGCATATACCCAGTCCCCTTCGCTCTTGCCGATGATGATAAGTAGGCTGAGGATAAGGAAAACAAGAATGAGAAAGCCTAGAATGTTCTTTCCCAGACTTTTCTCCTTCTCTGTTGCAGGTAACAGCGCTATGAGATAACGGCTCATGGTAAAGAGCATCAGAGTTGTGAGGAATATGGATACCATTGTTGCTGAAAGGCAGAAGTACCTATAGATATCGCCTGTAAGCAACTCAGGGGGATAGACTCGGGGTATGTATGCATAGAGCATGGTCAAGAACATCTGCAGGCACAAAGGGATCAGAATAGCCAAAAACCCACGTGTATAGGTGTCTCTTGCACGAACATGCAAGAGGACACAGAGACAAGTTATGGAAAATACGAGTGCAGTAGTCAGAAAAAGCAGAATGTCTCCAATAATGAACACTATCCAATCCTCCTGAGGAGGATTTTACCACACTCGCGCTTTCAATGGTAGGACTTAGAAGTAGTGAGTTATGCCAATTGTAAGATAATCGTTATCATCCCAAGTCTTGAAAAGACTCCCCTTGGATCCCATTGCCCCATAGACAACAGCCTTACACTCAAGCTTCAAGTCATCACTTACCTGCCAACTTATAGAAGGCAATAGGGCATAGCCCTCTGTCTC
>CAYXYD010000018.1:13907-23099 GCA_964469205.1 uncultured Sphaerochaeta sp.
CATATGCCCGTTATAGTAGAGAAGGCCTAGATCAACACCCCCGATGGTAGTTCTTCCTCGAGCACCAAACTGGACATGCTCCAATGAATCTATTTTGGGCTCGGTAAAATCAGTGGTTGCAGGAGTGTCTGCAGGTCGCAAGGACCATCTATCTCCGGATTCTTCCATGGATGCAAGCCCTGGTGTAAACGTTGGCTTCAAATAAAGCTGCAACGAACTCTGGTCCTTGTATATGGTGGATGTGACCATGAATTCGGGTCTCTTCATGCTGAAGATGTCATCAGAGAGGCCTTTTGAGTAGTCAAAGGCATTAAGTACGTCCACTACGTGCACTCCGTCTCCTGATCCCCACTCCTCCTTGAGCAGGCCTGCCTTGATGATGCCCCAGTCGAAGAATGAGGTTACTGAGATGGTGTCTGCATTCAGTTTGCCCTTTTGTGCATCAAAAGAGAGAGCAGCTTCCGATTTGAAAGACGGACTGTCAGCAAGGAGATTTATTTTCAGAAGCTGCTCAGAGAAAACCTGATCATTAAAATATACTCCGACATTTGCGCCAATTGAGCCTGAGACTGCGAACTTGAGGTTTTTTGTCTCTTCTTCTTCTGTCGCTTCTGGTGCGAATATGTCATCAAAGCCTGCAAAGGCAAAAAGGTTGCCCAAAAGCAAGCTGATGGTAAGTAAAACTAGTAATACACGTTTCATTATGGCCTCCCGGTTTCAAGAAATCTTGTGGTGAAGTAGTTGCTATTCATGGCAATGTCGTACTGGGCCTGGAGGATTTCAATTCTCGTGCTGTGCTCAATTGCGACGGTGGTCATGGTGATAATCTTAGGTATCCACTTCCCATTCATCTGTTCGATCTGTTGTGTTACAAGCTGTTTTTCCAGCGTTGTGCCATCCTTGGTATAGAAGTCGACCTGCAAGGGAAGGTAGGTGTCCTTGTCGACAGTGGTCTCTGTCTTTCCATAGGTAGTCGTATCGAAGGGAACCGACCTGACCTTGTAGGTTGTCGCTGTCTCTTCAAGCAGGGTATGGGTAGCTTCATCAGCATCATAGGTGGTCGAAGCCATATCAGCATAGGAGAAGTCACTTCCCATGAAGGAACCTCCTTCCTCATTTGCAGCAATACGCTTGACCCGCTTGAGGGCCGGTAGGTATATCCACTGGTCTGTCTTACCCTGGTCATTCTCAACTGCTAGGAAGCGGGTGTTCTTTACGCTTGAGGGGGAGAGGAAGACGGTTATGGAAGAGGTCTTATCACCTTCCGTAAGAGAGAGCGTCTGCAGTCTTCTTGTGCGTTCCTGTCCTCCTGAGTCTATGAGGGTAAGCTCGAGGTCGAGAGCTGAGCTGTCACTGCTCTGCACCTCCATGACCTTATCCATGATCTCTTGAGGTTGTGGTGCCCCTATGAGGGGGAGCAGTATGATTAGTACTAGGGCTAGTATGATAGAAATAGGTTTTTTCATTATTTGATTCTCCTTGATTATGCTTTTTCAGACATGAGCCGTCTGTTTTTTGGTTTGATTCGACGAAGTAGGGCCGGCATGATGGTGAGGCTGCTCAACGATGCAAACAGCATCGCGATACAGAACAACAGTCCCATGCGGGAGATGGGGGTGAAGCGGCTGAACAGCAAGCCCATAAAGCCCAAGGTTACAGAAGCTGCATTGATGAGAATGGCCTTGCCTGTTGTCTTCATCACCTCGGTGAAAACCTCCTCCTGGGGTAGCATAGCTCCGATCCTTACGTAGGCTGCGAGCAGGTGTATTGCATAGTCCACTCCTATTCCAATGGCTAGGGCGGCGAGTAAGCTGGTGATGATATCAAGCTCGATATCAAAGATTGCCATGGAGACAAAGATTCCCATGAGGGCAAACACACAGGGTATGAGCCCCAACGTTGCCAGTTTGAACGAACGGAAAAGCAAGAGCACCAAGAGCCAGACTATGATGAGAGCTCCAAAGAGGGAGTATATCTGTGATCTGGTGACCAGCTCGGTAAGGGCGAGGCTTATCGCTTCGCCTCCCCCGATCTCCATGGTCCAGCCAGGAGGAAGGGTGGATTTGAAATGCTCTTTTATGGTGTTTGTAATGTTCCTCAGGGTCGGGGTGTCCGTCTTCAAGAGGCTTATGGTCATTAGGAGAGAATCAGGTTCTATCGGGTCATTGATGAACTTGCCCAAATTCCCACTGTACAGCAGGAGGTACTGGGTTATGAGCCGGCTCAGCTCCTCTTCAGTTTGTAGCCCATACTTTGCTGGGTCCGATGGGATCTCGTAGTAACTGCCATCCTGGGCAATGACTAAGGGCTCTTCATCTGCCTCTGGTAGAGGCTCCTCTTCGTCTATAGCTCCAAAAGAACCTCCGAAGAAGTCAAAGTCTGGCATAGCCTCATCTGTCTGGAGGGTATCTCCCTGCTGAGGTCCCATTATCTGGTTCATCCTCTTGATGAAGGGAAGAATGGTCTGCACTCCACCCACATCATCACGCTGTTCCATGCTTTGGGAAAATTCATCCAAGGAGGTGAGGAAGGATGGCTGAAGGATGGATGTCTTACTGTCCTTTTTCACCATAACGGTTAGGATGCCACTTCCTTGCATCTTGCTATTGTAGAGCTTGGTATCCTTTACGAGTTGGGATGATGGCTTGAAGAAGGCCAGCATATTGGTTCCTGTGCGAATACGGGGGACCAGCAACAGCGTAGCAACTACGAATGCGATCGAGAGAACGATAAGAAGCTTGCCCTGTTTCGTAGCAATATAAATGAAGATTCTGGAGGGATCAAATTTTTCACGGGCCTTCCTGTTCTTCTTATGCACAGATGAGTTTGCATAGAAAATGCGGATCAGTGCCGGTAGGAGATACAGGGCCGAGAGTTGTGAAAGGATGACTCCGATCGCACAGAGAAGACCAAAAGTTCTAAAGGGGGCTAGGGGGCTTGTAAGCTGGGCAAGGAAGCCTGCTGCTGTTGTTGCTCCTGCCATGATGAGAGGGTTGCGGTTTCTCTTTACCACAGTGGTTATGATCCTATCCCGTCCTTCCTGCGTTTCGCCTTCTACAGAGCTGGAAGCCTCTTCATAGAAGTGACTGAGGATATGGATAGTATAGGCACTCCCTACTATTAGGAGTAGGACCGGTACAAGCATGGTGGCCATCGTAAAGGTAAGCTGTAGGACCGCCATGAGGCCAAGCATGAGACTTGCGCTGACTATGAGACAGAATAAGGAGAGAATGACTGCCCGAAACCTACCAAAGGAGAGCAGAAGGACGATGATGATAAGCAGACCGACTATCGGTGCGAGGATTGCCAAGTCGGTGAGCAGGCTCTGCTCGATGGCATCGGTCACTACAGGAAGCCCGATAAGCGATATCTGGAGATTGCCAAGGTCGATCTTGGCTATCTCAGCCTTGATCTCGTCGAGCAACAGGGACATGTCAGCACCTACAACAGCCTCAACGATAATGGAGGCCATCGTCCTGTCACTTGAGATGAGGTTGCCTTCATAGAGGTCGCCCCATTCGCCAATGCGCGCCTTTAGGTTACCCAGCGCATCGACCTCTGTTTTGTCATAGAGCTTTTCCACCAACAGGCCTTCATCTGAACTGCCTAAATGATCGGTATTGGTCAGAGACGTTACAGAGGAGGATAGTGACAGGGGCTCTATGGCACTGGTGACTTTGGCTAGGACAGCCAGAGATGATGGCTCAAGCATGGAAGAGTCCTTGCTGTAAAGGTTGACCACTATGAGATCGAGGGATCCAAACGCCTCTTCAATCTCATCATTTGTCTGCACTACTGGTGCTTTTTGCGGAATGAACGCATTGGTAGAGCTGTCGATGTGGAGTCTCCCGATTTGCATCAGGGAGACTATGCTAAGCAACAATATTGCTGCAACAAGCAGCAGGTCTTTGGTTTTTCTTCCTTTCATGTCTTTATGATAGGCCTTTGACCTCCTGGCATATATCGCCTACGCAGATGATTTGTCTACCTATAGGGGATTATATCAAACTCACCCGTTGGGGTGATTAGAGAAAACTTTACAAAAGGAGAGTAATAAACGATGATAGAAGGATAAGGGGGCTACTATGCTCATACAGGGAACATATACCAAGATCGTTGCGACTATCGGACCGGCATCAGAATCGATGGAAGTCATCATGTCCATCATCAAGGGTGGGGCACGGGTCATCAGGCTGAATTTTAGTCATGGTAATGCAGCTGAACAGCAAGTACGCCATGACCGGGCACGAGCTGCGTCTGAGAAGCTGGGAATTCCCATAGCCATCTTTATGGATCTCCAGGGTCCGAAGATCAGGGTGGGACAGCTAGCAGAGCCATCCCTTTCTTTTGAAAAGGGGGAGAGCCTGATCATATCCACCAAGCCCTGTATCGGAACCAAAGAGCGCATCAGCATAGACTATCCGTATTTGCACCAGGAGATCCTCGCTGGAAGTCAGATCCTCATCAATGATGGTCTGGTCTCTCTGGTTGTTGAAAGGATTGAGGATACCGATATCCATTGCACCTTTGTGGAGGATGGCGTCATATTACCCAGAAAGGGCGTGAACCTCCCCAAAGTCCCTTTGATGCATCTCAGTTCCTTCACCGAGAAGGATGAAAAGGACCTGTCTTTTGCCTTTGAGAATAACTTGGATTATGTGGCACTCTCTTTTGTGCGCAGTGCAGAAGATATCAAAGCTCTGAAGGCCGTCATGCAGAAGAAGTTTGGTCGCACCATACCCATCATTGCCAAGATTGAGAAGCCTGAAGCTGTCACCGCGTTGGATGCCATCATAGAGCAGTCCAGTGTCATTATGATAGCGCGAGGGGACCTTGGGGTGGAGGTGCCTGCAGAAGAGGTCCCTCTCATCCAGAAATCCATAATACGTAGCTGTATCGCTAGCGGGGTGCCGGTCATCACCGCAACGCAGATGCTTGAATCGATGATGCACAACCCACGCCCCACAAGGGCAGAGACCAACGATGTGGCGAATGCTGTCCTCGATGGTACCAGTGCCGTCATGCTTTCAGGGGAGACAGCAGCAGGGGATTATCCCTTGCAGGCTGTGCTTACGATGAGTCGCATAGCACTGCTTACCGAACGTAGCACTGCATTCCAGAGGTTGGTATTCAACCAGCTCTATTCCATGGATAATGTGCAATCCAGAAAGAAACAGACAAGGACTGAAGCTGTCGGTCTTGCTACAAGGGAGTTGGCCCTTTCTATCCAAGCCTCCTATATTGCCTGTTTTACCCAATCAGGAAGTACTGCACGACTCATCTCTAAGTTCCGTCCCAGCCTTTCTATCCTTGCCTTCTCCCCCGAAATAGCCGTAGTGCAGAGATTGGCTCTTTCATGGGGAATTACCCCGATCCTCATTGAGGAACAGAAGAGTGTGGATTCGCTACTTGCCTACGCCCCGTATTTTTTGGAGGAGCATGGGTATGTTAAGAAAGGTGATTCTGTGGTGATAACTGCTGGAGTTCCTGTTGGAAGTGCCGGAAGGACCAATATGATAAAGGTGTTTGAGTTTGAGTAACTCTTTACCTTTCATGGTGTAATGAATATAGGAACGGCCTCCACGCTTGTGGGGGCCGTTCCTATCAGATAGAAAATAAGAAAGATAGTGAAAGTATTCTTAATCTCTAGTTAGGTCTGAATGCTAACGTAACCCCTATACTCAAGGCCCGTCCTTTATGGTCGAAGAGGTCAAGTGCCCTTATATCAGCTGTAAGATAGACTGAATTGAGGACTTTGACAGGAAGCAAGCGTAAGCCCACATTCACCAAACCTCTGTTTTCGGCTTCACCTGCCGAAGGGTCGACACTATAGGAGACGTTACCGAAATCTAGGAGGAAGGCCATCTTTTCCTTGAAAGCAGTGGGGAAGAAAGGGGTCTGGAATGCAATGCCAAAGTCTATGTTGGTATTGAGGTCCTTGTGGAAGGTGTATCCCAACAGGACTGTGGTCTTTGAGGAGAAGTCCATGATGGAACTGGAGAACGTGGAAGCGAAGTAGAGTTGAGCCGCAAGGTCTTTTTCTGTTCCAACATCAATAAGCTGCCCTACCACCCCAACTGCCATGGAGGTCCCCTTTCGGTGGGAGAAACGCCACTTGGCATTGAGCAAGAGGTCGGTCTCTTTTTCTATGTCCACAGCGAGGCTGACTTCAGCAATATCCGCAAATCCCACCTGGACAAAAGGTACATGGGCATATCCATCGGTTGAGAAAATCCCCGAGTAACCGGTGGTGATGCTTGTTCCTTTCCCTGCAGGCGCTGGTTCAGCACTGGGGATTACCAGATACCCATTTACCCCTGAGATAGTAGTGTTTCCCGGGGGGGTGATTACTACCTTCTTACTAGGAGAGGGCTCTGTACTGGAGAGGAGTGGGTCTTCAAGTGCTTCTAGGGGAGTGTTATCCTCCTCGCTCTCGGTAATCATGATTGGTTCTTCAATACTAGAAGCTGACTCTGTACTGGAGATGGGCGATTCTTCGCTTCCTTCTGCGGTGGTGTTATCGTCTGTATTTGCTACAATGGGAGCGAGTATGATAAGCATAAGCAGTGAAAAAAGAATGGATCGTTTCATATGATCCTCCTAATTTCTAAAGGGTGACGAAAAACTGTTCAAGAGTCAAGCTTAACAACCATCTCCTGTTTCATACTTGCTTTGCAGAGATACATGGCGCTATCGGCACGATTGATGATGTTGATGAACTTCTCTTTCTTCTTGGGAATGTACAGGTCCCACCCGACCGCAACCGTATAGATCGCTTTTCTAGTTTTGAAGTACTTTGTGATGGTATTGGACAGTTTTTCCAGATAGTCATCCCTAATAGTGGGAATGAAGGCTACGAATTCATCACCACCGATACGAAACAGTTCAGCCTTTTCAGGCAAGAGCTTGAGAATGCTAGAGGTGAAGTCTTGTAATGCCATATCCCCCGCCTTGTGTCCTTTTGTGTCATTGATGACTTTCAGGTCATTGATATCCATCACTAGGACCCCTATTACTTCTGTTTTAGAGGATATTGAACTGATCTCAGTGATACGCTTGTCATAGGCTGACCTGTTGTTCAATCCTGTCAGGGAGTCCGTATAGGCCAGCGAAAGGAGTACTTGCTCCTTGAGGATGCTTCGTGTCTTTTCGTTCAGTTTCTTTGCGCTGTGCCAGAATAGTATTGCAGCACTTACGCTCATGCCCACATGAAGCAGGACAGGGCTGTTCAACTTGATGTTGAAAATGAGCAAGACCTCTTCAATCAGGATGGTGATGAGCAAGATGCCCATGGCAATGAGAAAGGATGCAAGGTTCGTACTGCCTTTCTGGTAGGATACGAATAATAGAGCCAATAATACCACGAGGAACAACCCCAACAATAGGCCCGAGCTGACTAGCAGGTCGGTGTATTGGAGAATGCCAAACAGTTGTAGCATTCCCCCTACTATGTAGAAAAAAGGAAAGACAAGAGATATCTTTCTCATTATTTTGACAGGTTTTCCCACTGTATAGGAATTACAGACATAGTTAACCAGAAAGAAGGGGAGAAGATAGAGCGCTATGAAGCTGAGATTCATGGGAAGTGCGGGATTGCGGATAGTAAGCAACTTGCTGGTGCTTTGGGAGAAAACCCAGGCACCCAAACATGCTTCCAGCCAACCAAAATATATGAAGCTGTCCCGCTCTCTCCCTTTGTGCATACCCAGAGGCACTATAATACAGATAAAACCTATAAATAAGAGGGTATAGCCAAACACAAGCGAAGGCCATTCATTATGTTTGAGCAGTATGAGGGAAGCTTTGCTTCCCATGACCGGGGCTTTTATGCTTCCAGAAAATGGTGTATTGGAGGTGAAACGATAGACTAGAGAGAGCTCCTTGCCTTTTGCTTCATTGGGGATTCTGATGAAGTTTGCAAAATTACCCCCAAATACCGGCCTTGCCCACCCTTTGCCTGGTCCTTCAAGGGAGTATATTTTCTCTCCATCAAGGAATACATCCAATGCTGCCATGCTGCTCTCTACATTGATGCAGGTGTTGTCGTTTGGAAATACTGAGGGCAGGATGGTTGTGATGGTACAGGTCTTTCCTATCAGGGGCTTAGGGAATACAAAGGGTAAGGAAACCCCTGATGCAAGCTGCTTTCCATCAAGGTAGGCATCCCAGCTGTTGTCCAGAGCTACTGTACGCTCATTGTTCAATGGTTCCACATGAAGGAATGAATCCATGTAGAGTGCGAAGACAAACATGAGTGTAACAAGAAAAAGTAGAATATATTGAATCTGCTTGAAGGGGTTTTGTTTGCTAATCATGGATAAGACCTGTATTCCTATTGTTTGGGTATTGGTTTGACTTCAGGATGGCCTTTGTCGCTAAGCTTTCGCTCTAGTATTTTGTCCTTTTCCAGCTTGAGTATGAGATTCCCTATTGTCTTGTAACTACTGCGTTCAATAGTTCGGCTCTTATCCATCTGGTGAAACTTGATCCCTATCAGGCTTACCAATAGCCAGGAGTCAGGGTCTAGGGAGTCGATTACCTTTTTCATAATCGATTCCACCGTCTTGTCATTGCGCTTGGTATTGTTAGATTCTGGTTTCTCTTTGTCTTTTCCCTTTACTGTGCTGGTTTTTGTCTCTTCTATTTTGGGTTTGGTCTGGAAGGATTCCATGATGAGGATCTCATCACAGCTGTTGTTGAAGATAGGCTTGTCGCTGACTGATTCCTTAGTGACAAGATAGACTTCCTTACCATATTTTCTCAGGGTTTCCATGATGACGGTAAAGTCAGAGTCAGAGGTTATGAATACATACCGGTCAATGATGGGGCTCTGTATGATGATGGTTTCCAATGCTTCGAGGGAGATGATGAGGTCGGCCCTGTTCTTGTAATTGGTGGTGATGGAAGGGGTATCGCGGATGTAGAAGTTGTATTCTGCAAGCTGTTTTTCCAGCTTCTTGATAGAAGCGGCATTGCCACAGGCCAGCTTGATAACGAATACATTCTCTTCATCTGGATTGGTATTGTGCTTGAGAGTCAGCTCATCGAATAGACTTTTCAGATCCAAGCTAGCTGGAATATTCTCCAAATCCACATAGATGGCATTATTTTTCCGTTTCATGCTTTCCCCCTCTACTACCTTTGTCACTATACTATACTTTTATGCAGGGAGAAAGGGTGAAAATGGTTGCA
>CAYXYD010000019.1:0-22374 GCA_964469205.1 uncultured Sphaerochaeta sp.
CCCATGGCGTTCCCTTCTCAGGTTACAGTAAAGAGAACCTCACGATTTCTGAGCATCTGGAAGAGTTCCTGATGATGGCACTGCGCACCGATATCGGCATCGACAAAGCGATGTTTGAGAAGCGTTTTTCTCGCTCTTTTGACAAGATCTTTGCTCTAGTCATAGAAACTTTAGATTCCAGTTGGTTTGTATCCTCAGAACAAAGTTTTTTACTGACAGAAATTGGCTTTATGGTACTCGATGAAGTGGTGCTGCGCTTCGCATTGGCGGTTTTGTAACTACTTGACCGGCATGTACCGCTGTGGTAGTCTTTATGAGTTGCATTCATGCAAGTATTCTATACATTTAAGAGGTTCAAATTATGTCCGGCCATAGCAAATGGGCTACCATCAAACACAAAAAGGGTCTAGCTGACGCTAAGCGCGGCCAGAAATTCACCAAACTGATCAAAGAGATTTCAGTTGCGGCTAAGATGGGTGGTCCTGACCCTGAAACAAATGCCAGACTGCGTACTGCCGTCCTGAAGGCACGAACCGAAAATATGCCAAAAGATACTATCGAACGGGGTATTAAAAAGGGTTCTGGAGAGATGGACGGTGCCGTCTACTACGAACTTACCTATGAAGGGTATGCCCCAGGGGGTGTTGCTCTCATCATCGATACCCTCACCGAAAACAAGAACAGAACTGCAAGTGATGTACGTAGCACCCTCACTAAGAGTGGAGGCACCTTAGGTGCATCTGGTTGTGTTTCCTACATGTTCCAGACTAAAGGCATCATCACCTACGATGCATACAAATATACTGAAGAGCAGATCTTTGAGGTTGCCTTGGAAAATGGAGCCGACGATGTTACCTCAACTGATGAGATGATAGAGGTCACCACCGCACCAACTGATTATGCAAATGTTCTTGAAGCTCTCCAGGAAGCAGGTTTTGAGCAGGAAAGTGCTGAGATTGAGAAGGTGGCTGATCTGAATGTCACCCTTGATGCTGAAAAAGCACGCAAGGTTCTCAAAATTATCGACAAGCTCGAGGAACTTGACGACGTACAGCAGGTTTCCACTAATCTGGAGCTTCCCGATGATTTTGAGGACAGTGACGAAGATTAGCACATGCGAATCCTAGGTATTGATCCAGGATATGCAAAGACAGGCTGGGGTGTTGTCGAGTCCAAAGGACAACTCAACCGGCCTGTTTCTTTTGGCGTGATCAACACATTACCCGCTATGGCCGACAATGATCGTATCCATTTCATTGCCAAGTCCATAGGGGAGATTGCCATTGCGCAAAAAGTTACCGTTTGCAGTATGGAAGACATATTCTTTACCAAGAATGTAAGCTCTGCCATCAACGTTGCAAAGGTAATCGGCGCTGCAATACATCAGCTCTCCCTACAATCCATAGAGGTGAAGCTCTTCAGTCCCATGACTATCAAGAGTGCCGTCACAGGATATGGTGGTGCGGATAAGAAACAGGTTCAGGAGATGGTTCGTCTCCTGTTGGGTTTTCAGACAATTCCCAAACCCGATCACAGCGCTGATGCCCTCGCAGCAGCGCTCTGTTATGCGGTTTACAATGCTACACAGTCAAGGATGAACAACGTATGATCCATGCAATTATCGGAGATATCGTCTCCATCACAGAAGGGGTGGTTGTCTTGCGGTGCAATGATATTGAGTACTCCCTGAATGTCTCCGCCCAGACAGCAAGTCGTTTGAGTCAGCTCACAGGTGATGACCGCCTGGGAATTCGCCTGCTTACCACTCTGATCCATCGTGAAGACAGCATGACCCTGTTCGGCTTTTTTGATGAGGCCGAACGGGATGCTTTCAAACAGTTGCAGACTGTTTCAGGCATAGGTTCGAAACAAGCACTACGCATACTTTCAGGCATTAGCGTGAAGCATTTGGCCCAAGCTTTGGACAGTGGTAATGTGAAGCTGCTCTCCTCCATACCCGGTATAGGTCCGAAGACCGGTCAGAAGATGATCCTAGCCCTGCGCAATGTCTTGGTTCTGGAAGATGATAAGGGTCCAGCCCCATCTTCAAGCAAGAGAGCAGCCCTCAAAGAGTGGGGCGACATACTCGATGCCCTCGTTGATATGGGCTATGATCGTCGGAAAGTTGAAGATGTTGTAGAAAAATTGGTAGCTGAAAAGCAGGAGAAACTTGCAAATCTCAGCCACCACGAGACGGAAGAGTTCATTTTCCGAAGTGCAATCATAGCACTGGGGTAATGCATGGATAGTATGGAAACCAATATGAGTGAAATTGATGCACTGCAGCATAGTACTGTAGTCTCAACCTCCTTTCAACAGGATGTGGATAAGCAGGAGAATATTCTCAGGCCCAAAATGCTGTGTGACTTCCAAGGCCAAGGACGGCTGAAGGATAACCTCTCTGTCTTTATCCAGGCTGCCCGGGGAAGGGGGGAACCCCTGGATCACACATTCCTCATCGGCCCTCCAGGCTTGGGAAAAACCACCCTGGCTTCGATTATCGCCAATGAGATGGGCTCTGAGATACGCATGACCAGCGCCCCTGCCTTGGACAAGCCCAAGGACCTCGCTGGGATACTGACCAATGTGACCGAGAACTCTGTCTTCTTCATTGATGAGATCCACCGCCTCAAGCCTGCCTTGGAAGAGATGCTCTACATCGCCATGGAAGACTTTGAGATAGACTGGGTCATCGGACAGGGGCCCGCTGCAAGAACCATGCGCATCCCCCTGCCACGCTTCACCCTCATCGGAGCTACCACCAAGGCGGGATCAGTCTCCAGCCCGCTAGCATCAAGGTTTGGCATCACAGCCCACATTGAATTCTATAACGAGAAGGAACTTGCCCAGATCATCGAGCGCTCTGCTCATATCATGGATGTCGCCATTGAGAAGAAAGCCATCATCCAGCTTGCCAAGTGCAGTAGGGGAACCCCTAGGATAGCCAACCGCATGCTCAAGCGACTGCGGGACTTTGCCTCGGTCATGGGCGATGGCATTGTTACCATGGAGATAGTCAATCATGGCCTGGAAAGGCTGGGCATCGACACCAAGGGCCTGGAGACCCAGGACAGGAACATACTCAGAACCATCATCGAGTTTTATGACGGTGGCCCAGTAGGGGCTGAGACCCTCTCCATCTCTGTTGGAGAGGCAATAGAGTCTCTGGAGGATTTCTATGAACCCTATCTCATCCAGAAAGGGTATCTCAAGCGAACACCCCGCGGAAGAATGACAACTAAGAAAGCTTACGACTTGCTGGGGCTCCCCTGCAAAAGGAACATGGATGAAAATCAAGGAATACTCTTTTGAACTACCCTCAGAGCTAATCGCCCAGAGCCCCGCTGACAAGCGTGGCTCTGACCGGCTCATGGTAGTGGATAGGACAACAGGCAGTGTTGTCGACTCGGCCATGTCCGACTTTGTCGACTATCTTCCAAGTGGCAGTCTCCTGGTGGTGAACAACAGCAAGGTACGCAAAGCTCGCCTCTATGCTACAAGCGAGACCGGAGGAACAGTTGAGTTTCTCTTTTTGGAAGAGAACCTCGACAAGAGCTGGCAAGCCATGGTTACCAAGGCGAAAAGACAGCATGTCGGCAAACGCTATACTTTTGGTCTTGATTCATTTCTCTTTCATGCCCAGATCAGAGCAGAAAATGATGATGGCACACGGACAGTACAGTTTGATGAAGCGATCGGCGAGGAGTTTTTCCAGAAGCTAGGGCATGTGCCCCTTCCTCCCTATATCAAGCGGGATGATGACTTCCAGGATGAGAAGCGCTACCAGACCATCTATGCTGAAAATGAAGGCTCTGTTGCGGCCCCCACTGCAGGCTTGCACTTTACCCCCTCCCTCATGGCTAGGATTGAGGCAAAAGGGTGCACTATCGTCCCCATAACGCTACATGTGGGACCGGGGACCTTCTTGCCAGTACGCACAGAAGACCTCGATGACCACCATATGCACTATGAGCGCTTTGAAATAAGTGAGGGGAGTGCGCGCCTCATCAATGAGGCAAAGAAAGCAGGAATACCAATTGTTGCTACAGGCACCACGAGCGTAAGGACGCTGGAAAGTGCGTATGATAGGGAAAAAGGTGAGATACTTTCTGGGATGAATCGGACCAACCTCTTTATCAGGCCAGGCTACAAGTGGAATGTGGTGGACCATCTGCTGACAAACTTCCATACCCCTGAGTCAACGCTGTTGGTATTGGTCGCAACCTTTGCTGGAAAAACGCTCATCGACAGAGCTTACCAGCATGCCATCGATGAGCGTTATCATTTCTTCAGTTATGGGGATGCGATGTTTATTTTGTGAAAAGAGCTTTCTGTATCTCCAAGGAGATATCTTCCTTGCTCTGCATTCCATCGATACGGAAAAACCTGACCTCCTGGGGCAGATCACTGAACAGACTCTCATAGTTCGTCTTGACCTTCTCCAGGAACTCAGAACGGTCAAAGAGTTCGGAGTTCCCGCCCCTGCTCTCTATGCGCCTGATACACTCCTCGACAGGGGTATCGATAAAAAACAGGTACTGGGGGTGGGGGAACTGGTTCAGCTCATGCACCTTCTCAATGGGACACTCCACACCTTGGTATGCGAGGGAAGAGTAGATATAGCGGTCACAGATGACGAGCTTACCTTCTTTCAGATCATTGGCCATGCCATATATCGGGTTATAGAGATGATCCTCACGGTCTGCTGCATAGAGCATAGCCAAGGCAAGGGGGGTCGTTACTATCTGCTTCTGCAACACTGCCCGTACAAGACGCCCTATGGGCTTGTCCGTGGGTTCGAATGTTGCACGACATGATCTGAGGTCCTTGTCGCATTTTTCTGCCAACAACTGCATCTGTGTGGTCGTACCCGACCCATCAAGTCCTTCAAAAACTACAAGATTCTCAAATATTGGTGACATTACTCTTCTCCTTACACCTCTCTATGATACTGTAAAGGAAGCTTTGCGTAAATCAGTTTTATGAGGAAGAAAGGGTATTACCGTCTCTTGAGTTTGCTATAAGTGGTGGCAAAGACGGAACAATAGGGTATACTAGGCGAAAGGTTTTAACAGGTGAGATATCATACTACGTTCAAAGACATAGCAGTTTCCATCCTTGTGGTGTTGGCATGTACTGCCATCTGCCTGTATGGGATGCTATTTTTTAGTGTAATAAACCCCGCCCAACCCTTTGCCAATTTTCTTGTGGCCCAGCTTGACAGCGGCTCATCATTGTCCTTCAGGGCAAAGAGCCTTGAGCGGTCTTTTTTTAAGGAAGTCGAGCTGAGGGAAATCTCTGTAAGCCTTGATGAAAAAACTCCTGTTGTCTCTGATGCTCTGGTTATGGATAGGGGGGTGGGGGAGTTGTTGCTCTCCTTCTTTGGCAAGGCCCAGAAATTTACCTTCACCTTGGAACAACCAACAGTTGACATCTCCATGGCCCAGTTGGAATCACTTGGAGGAGGATCAGAGCCGGGTGGCTCCCTCTTGCTCTCCTCTTGGCTAGCACGCAACTCCTTGGGATTGAAAACCAACTCCCTTAGTGCAAAACTCACCGGACCCTCCTTCTCAGCCTCAATACAGAGGGCAGACCTCTCTCTTTCCTTGGGCCCCAAGCTTGAGCCTTCTTCCTTCAAGGGAAATATAGAGACAGCAGAGGCACACCTTGGGCAGGGAAATATAAAGTTGGATAGCATCCGTTTTGATATGGACTCTGCTCTGGAGGTAAACGCCGAAACAAGCAAAGGAATGCTCTCCTACGCCGGGGCAGAAGCCCAGTACGAGCAACTGGCACTTGCGAGCCGCCTCTCTTCATTGGACGTTTCCCAAGGAATACTTGGCATAGACTTCTCCTTGTCAAACCTCGATGTGGTCCATCCTATGCTCCAAGCTTCCATACCCAAGCTCTCTGCCCGCCTTACCCTAGATGATCTTGCCTTCACAACGTTGGAAGCCTCTTATGACAAACTTGATTTGGAAGCAGCTGGCTTTGTTCTGCAGACCCCCACATCGACCATTAATCTGAAACAGGAGGAAGATTCCCTGTTGCTTGGCTTTGCCACCAAAGCTGATGCCCCTCTTACCCTTCAGAAGGAAGGTTTATCAACGTTCAATACCAACACCCTCATAGGATCGGCCCAGTTAGAGGATAGTGGACAGCTCTATGCAAGGCTTTCCCTGCAAGATGTTGAGACCAAATTGGGGGACGCCTCCTTTGACTTAGAGCAGGTCCAGGTGTTTTCAGAAGCCTTCCTTGACCAGGGAGTCATCAACAACGTCTCCCTATCTTTGGAATCTGAGGCAAAAGTTGCCTTTGTAGGCTCAGCCATAACCCTCTCTTCGCCCTTGTCTGCATCCCTGAATCTTTCTGACAATTTCACCTCCTTCTCCAGTTCATTCTCCCTGCTTTCCCTTACTTCAGATTTGGTAGAGAAACCTTTCTCAGCAGCCCTTGCATATCAGCAAAACCTCCAGGGTGGGCAGTTCCAAGTAAGGCTCTCCCACAAAACCCACCTGTTGCTCAACGCTCTGTACGATTTGCCAAAGGATGAGAAGGGTACCTTCTCCATCCAAGGACGAATGCAGGATTTCAACATTGCCCTGGCAAGGCCCACCCTTGAACGCTATGCACCGTTTCTCAAACCCTACTACTCCGATACGACACGCCTTACAGGAAACCTCTCATTCCAATCAAAGCAAGGCACCGGAACCATCTTGGGATTCGACGGCACATTCTCCTCTGACCTGGTTCTCTTGGACGCCTCACTGGGAAACAGGATTCTCAATGCAGGCTTTACCGTCCTTGCAGGTATAAAGGGAGACTCTGTGGTGGTTGATTCGCTGAGCCTTAGCACCTCCGATTTCCGTTTGGCATACAGCGGTTCGACTGAACTCAACTACTGGCTCCCTTCGGGAGAGCTGCAACTCTTCGACACTGTGGAAGGGACACTGCTCATCTCCGCTGGTTTCTCCCCACTGCCTCCTAACAAGTATCGCTACAGCATTACCACCCCCTTGGTACCTTCACTCACCTTCGATGGTGTCATAGCCAGGGAAGGATTGAAGAATCTCATCGGCAAAGCTGAATTGTCTGTATATGGTCAGGCATACCCCTTGGATTTTACTTTCATGCTCCCCACGCTACAGCTTGAACTCGCAAGTAAGGAAAATCTCTTGCTGCAAGCCTACCTGGCCCCCCCATACAGGGCTAATCTTGTTGCCAAAAACCTGGAGCTGCCTACGATAGGACTCTTTAACCGCTCTGCTTTGGATGGGCATTTTATTCTGCAGTTCAACACCCTCTCTGATTGGAAGCTTGAGGCCAATGATTTCAAAGTTGATTCACTCCTGTTCAATGCAACGGATTATTCCATCGAAGGTTCGATGTTCGTCTTTCCTTCCTCTCTTAAGACAAGTGATCTCAAGTTGATCCAGGACACTTCCCAATTTGACCTAGAACTGGAGTACATGGGAAGTGAACTGTTCAAAACATATCAGACAGAAGGGCTTTCACCATTCACCTTTACCTTCATCCTTGCCCAAGAGGATGTTCCCAAGATATCCCTTGCCCTTACTGGAAGCTCCGAAAGGGTAGAAGCGCTTATCGAGGTAAATCAGGTAGGGTTACAACGGTTCTATTCTCCACTCACTGATGTGGAAATCAACCTTACAGCATATGGGTTTACCGATTTCAAGAAAAGGGTCAGCATGGATGGGAAGCTT
This sequence comes from uncultured Sphaerochaeta sp., assembly GCA_964469205.1. Classification (GTDB taxonomy): domain Bacteria; phylum Spirochaetota; class Spirochaetia; order Sphaerochaetales; family Sphaerochaetaceae; genus Sphaerochaeta. The sequence goes on from CAYXYD010000019.1 coordinate 7,725, forward strand.
GGTTTGACTAGCCCAAAGTTCTCCTTCACCTCTGATCTCAGTGCAACAGATACGCAATTGAAGATTGAGAATGGCCTTTTCGAACAAGGCGCTCTTATTTTCAAGGACATGCAACTCAGCTTGGATGCACAAGAGGGACAGCTTTTTTCCCAAGGAAGATTCAACCATATCAGGACCGTCCCCTATACTCAGCAAACCTCCCATTTCAGCCTCTCTCTCTCCATACCTTTCAAATCACCAGGTTCATTGTTTGATATGGGTAAGGTAATACAGGAATTACCTTCACAAGGTTTGAGTGGAAATCTTGCCATCGATGACCTGTTGCTTTTAGGTGAAAAGGATATTGCTGATGGAAGTTACAACTTCAGTTACAAGGACAGCACCGTTACAGTCTCCAGCTCTCTTCTTTCCCTTCAGTATGATACTAAGGATGGGACGTTCCAAGCCAACCTGGATAAGGATTTCGGAATAGGAATCAATCTTGGCGGATGGATCCGCCCAGACGATCTCTATCTCAAGGCAGAGAATATCTATTTCCCCCTTACACTGTTGAACAGACTGTTTGCAAAACCCATCTTCAGCTTCATAGATGGGCTTGCCCAAGGGGAGGCCATCATTGGCGGCACCTTGGCAAAACCCAAGGTGTATGGACAACTCTCCCTTGATTCCGCTTCTATGGACCTGTTCTGGCTTCCCCAGGATATCCTTTCTGTCAAGGGAGCTACGGTGACCATAGATGGTAACAGGGCAACAAGCCCGACCTTCCCCTTCTTCTCCACCAATAGGGAGACTGGTGTCACTGTACGGGGGCTTGCAAGCCTGCGCGCTGATTTCGACGGTCTCAATCTAACTAGCTACGAGATTGACGCACGTACGACACAGGGCCAGGTATTCTTATTTATCCCCATACAAAGTATTGATACTGAGATTGAATCCTATGTAGAAGGTACCTTCAACCTCTTTGGCATTGGGACCCAGACCTGGATCTCGGGTGTGGACATCATGGAAGATACCATTATCAGCCTAGGTATTCGGGAACTTCCTTTCTGGTATGTGCCTACCGGCAGGACCAGTACGGACTTTAAGATTACCACAGGCAAAAATGTCTCCTTCTTCTATCCGAACCCGACTAATCCCTTCCTAAAGGCGACATTGACTGAAAACCAAACCATTGATGTCATGTTTGACCATACGACAAATGATATCGCCCTCGATGGAACCTTCGCCTTCAGAAGTGGGGAGATCTACTACTTCCAGAAAAACTTCTTCATAACCGAGGGTTCGCTTGGCCTGCATACCGATGCGCTTTCAGGATCTCCCTCCATACAGCCTAGGATCAACCTACGGGCAAAACTGACCGACTTTGACCGACAGGGCAATAGGGTGGACATCTTTTTGATCCTCAGGGACTCAAGCCTGACGAACCTCAACCCACAGTTTGAAAGTATCCCGAACAAGGATATCAATGAGATACTGGAGATCATGGGCCAGAGCATCCTTCCTTCCAGTGCCTATGGGCAGGTGAACCTCTATAGCGTTGTTTCCCTTGCTGCTGCAGCCACAGATGTGGCAGGCAAGCTGGGGTATCTCAACACGACCAACAACAACGGACTGACAGAGTCCATACGCATCTCCTTGGGTCTGGACCTCTTTAGCTTGAGAAGCAATATCGTACAGAACATTCTCTTTGATGCCCTGCCTGGAAGTTCTCTGAGCACAAGTTTCAGCCCACTTGCAAGATATTTGAACAACACCACCATATTTATGGGGAAATATATCGGAAAGGATTATTTCCTCCAGGCACTGATCCATCTTAGTGCTACCGACAGGTCCAAGATCAAACGCTCGTTTGTAGCCCCTGACCTTGCCATTGACCTGGAGCTCTCCATGGAATGGAGCAATCCTTTGGGAACATTCTCATTTTTCACTCAACCGAATGAGTTGTCGATTTATAATATTTTCGATACCATTGGTTTCAGTGTAACCAAGCGAATAGTTTTGCGTTAAACAGTTTGATAGGAGTCAACATGGGCAATCGGAAGATAGAACGGATTTTTTTAATCATAATTATACTTGTAGTCACGCTAACCACCCTAGGAGCAGCAGATGATCAAGTTTGGTATATAGGTAAGAAGATTGCATCCTTTACCAATATAGGGTTGCAGAATGTTGATAAGAATACAGTGGCTGACGTACAGTACCCCTTTATTGGAAAGACATTCACTGACGATCTGTTCAACGAGTTGCAAGGCAAACTTTATGCCATGGATAGTTTCCTCTATTTTCTGGCAGAAGCCCAGCGAGGGGGAACTGAAGACAACTCCCTTGTCATTGAGATGAGTTTCTTTGAACTTCCCTATGTTGATATGGTAGTCCTGATAGGCAACGAAAACATCAAGAACAAGGATATTACCGAAGCTATCACAGCAAAGACAGGCACCTTCCTCCAGGAGCAGGCGATCGATCTCTCTGGCGAAGCCATTGTAGCCCTCTATCAGAAGAAGGGGTATGCAGATGCGACGGTTGAAAGTGAATACAGCGTGGATGAGACGACCAACAAGGCAAGCATAACCTATTCCGTCACTGAAAACGCCCAGAAGAGAATAGGAGAGATTGTCTTTGAAGGTAATGAGGCTTTTTCTTCTGACCTGCTGAAAAAACAACTGGAAAGCAAAGCCATAACCTATTTCAATTCCGGATACTACAATCCCCTCACCATAGAGACAGACAAGGAAAAACTTCTCTCCTACTTTGGCAGCAATGGGTATATTGAAGCAAAGATCAATGAGGTACGCACCGCTGATATCACTGAGGAAGGGGACAAGTTCACTCGTCTTCGCATCACTTACAGCCTTGAAGAGGGAAAACAGTGGTTCTTTGGCGGCATAACAATCCAAGGTAATACGGTCTTTACCGACGAGGAGTTCCAAGACCTCATTGCCATGAAGGCAGGCGAAGTGCTCGACCAGGGTCGTGTGCAGGCACAGATAGCCAATGTCGCCGACCTCTACTGGAACAACGGCTATATCTTCAACCTCATGTCCACCGAAGAGATTCGTGACGAAGAGAATCGGATCATCTCCTTTGTCCTGAAGGTTCAGGAGAACCAGCAGGCCATCATCGAGGACATACGTCTCGAAGGGACGACCAAGACCAAGGACTATGTATTCTTGCGTGAGCTTACCTTCGAGAAAGGTGATATCTTCAGCAAGGAACAGCTGATAAAGAGCGCCCAGAACATCTACAACACCCTCATAGTCACCGATGTCCAGTTTGACATTATCAACGGCAGTGAAGAGGGGACGGTCATCCCTGTCTTTACCGTAGTCGAAGGGAACCAGATGGATATCCAGTTCGGTGCTACCTTTGGCGGTAATGTCGACGGCTTCCCCGTCAGTGGTTTCTTGCAATGGTCTGACAAGAACCTTGCAGGAACCGGACGAGATCTCTCCATCTCCACTACATTGAGCCCCGACACCCAGAACGTCTCGGTCTCCTTCAGTGACGGGTGGGTTGGCAACAGGCGCTGGTCCAACGGCCTCAGCCTATCCTTTGAGCGGAGCGTCAAGGATGGGACCCTGCAAAGGGGAACAGGCAGCGACTACAAGGGACTTGAAACCACAAAGTCGGCCTATCCTCTGGGTTATAGCAGCTATGCAAGTTATCTTGCTTCCAATGAGGCTATTCCTTCCAGCAAGGATTTGATGACCTATGACTACCTGCGCTTTGCCATAGGGTACAACTCAGGGTATACCTTCATGTTCCAACCAGGCTCGCTCATCCTATCGGGAGGGGTCTCCATCGGTTTGAACCGTGCCCTCTATGACCGTGCCCTCTATGACCCGTTCGAAAAGCTTATCAAGAAGTATGCAGACCGCTGGCAGTTCTCCAACCGCATCTCCCTGGGCCTAACCTGGGATGGAAGGGACCTCATAGAGAACACCTCCAAGGGATATCTCTTCTCACAGAGCTTTGCCTATGCAGGAGGAATCCTTGGTGGACTTTCCAACTATATCCGTTCCTCCAGCAGTGCCAGCGGCTATGTGACGCTCTTCACCTTTACCCTTGGTGAGAAAAAGGCAAATGTGGTGTTGGGTGCCACCTCCACTCTTAACATCATGCTTCCCCAGTACTATTCAAACGAGGGATCCTGGGCATGGAGACCTGCCATTGAAGGCGCTACCCGCTACGAGATGCTCTATATCGACGGCATGAATATCGGAAGGGGCTTCAATGTGGTCTATGACCAGTCATTGCTATTTGACAACCAGCTCTCCATAAGCTGGCCCTTGGCACACAATGTGCTCTCTGCAGAGGTTTATGTCAGTGGGACCGGAGTCATCTCCTCGTTGGATGATTTAGCGGGCCTAAACTCCCTGGGCTGGTACTACTCCATGGGAGCGGGCATCAAGCTGAAGATACCAGGCTTCCCCTTAGGGCTTTATCTGGTAAAGAATGCTACATACCTCAGCGACACATTTGCATGGAGTGAGAACAACAACCTGTTCAAAAGCAGTTCAAATCCTGACAGCGGCCTGAGTCTGGTGCTGGCCATCACGACTTCCTTCTATTAATAGGTATGTCTGAAGAAAAGCGCGTCACTCCTATGATGGCGCAGTACAACAAGATAAAGGAGCAGCATCAGGATAAGGTACTCTTTTTCCGTCTTGGGGACTTTTACGAGATGTTCGACGCTGATGCCGTAGAGGTCTCACGCTTGCTCAACATTACACTGACCAAGCGTGGGAACCAAACGATGTGCGGTATCCCTCACCATGCGTCAAAGATTTACATCAAGCGCCTCTTGGATGCAGGAAAGAAGATTGCCATATGTGAGCAGATCGAACTTCCCCAAAACGCCAAGGAAATAGCAACGCGGGAGGTGGTTCAGATCGTCTCCCCTGCAACGGTCATTGATGATGACTTCCTTGATGCGACCAGCAACAGCTATGTGCTGTGCGTATCCTTACAGAAACGCATCATAGCCATCAGCTATGCTGACATCACCAGTGGGGAGTTTGTCTTGAGGACTGTGCCTTTTGAGAGGCAGTTCACCTCCCTGCTCTCTGTTTTGGAGCAGGTAGGACCGCGAGAAGTGCTTGTCGATGAGGATGACTATTTCTCAAACCCAGACTTCAAGAGTGTCATTGACGGACACCAAGCGATGGTCACCAAGCTTCCCCCCTGGTATTTCAAGATCAAGGATGGCTTTGAGAAGATGTGCACCCAGGTGGGTACCTCTTCCCTGAAGGCCTTCTCCTTGGAAAGCAATGCACCCGAGATAGCCAGTGGGGGAGCCCTCTTACGCTACCTTGAGGATTCTGCAAAGACTGCTCTTTTGCATATCACGAATTTTACCGTCGAGAGCGAGGATCGGTATCTTCGCATCGATGAGGCAAGCCGCAAAGGCCTTGAGCTTCTCTCTAATACTGCCGATGGAACTGCAAAGTTCACCCTCTACTCCGCCATCAACTCCACCCTTACCAGTTCAGGGGCCCGCCTCTTGAAGAAGTGGATCACCTTTCCCTTGGTCGATGTGGAGGAAATCCTTGAAAGACAGGGATGGGTAACCTCCTTTGTGGAGGATCGAAAGGAGCTTGAGCGTGTGCGCTCAAGTCTCAAGGACGCCCTTGATATGGAGAGGCTTACCTCTCGCATTGCCATGGGCCGTTCAGTTAGCAACGACCTGGTGGGGATATCCCAGACAGTGCATGCTTTTTTTACCCTGTTCAACGAGCACTACCAACCGCTGCTTGACAAGAGTATTTCAGAAGAGGATCTCTTGGCCCTGGTGGAAGTCATCAAGGAGCTTGATGCATCCATCAACGAAGAGCATCAGGGGTTTTTCCAAGAGGGGCAGGTCATCCTCGATGGCTTTGATGCAGAGCTTGATGAATTGCGATCCATCAAGGGGGGAGGCAAAGAGTTGCTTTCCACCTATCTTGCCAAGATTCGTGAAGAGACAGGCATCACCACACTCAAGCTCTCCTCCAACAAGATCCTAGGCCACTACCTGGAAGTCTCCAAGGGTCAGGTAGATAAGGTTCCCTCATCTTTCTATAGGAAACAGACGCTGGTCAATGCAGAACGGTATACCAGTGATGCTCTGATTGAGTGTGAACAGAAAATCCTCCAAAGTTCCTCAGAGGCTGAAAAACGCGAGCGAATGGTGTATGAGACCCTTCTGGAGAAGACCCGCTCCATGAAAGGCCCCCTTTTGGCCATTGCCTCACTGCTGTGCAGGGTCGATTGCCTACAGGGCTTCGCCACGACAGCCAACAAGGGTGACTACACGGCACCGATTTTCATATCTCGCAACTGCCTTACAATTGAAGGGGGACGCCACCCGGTTGTGGAACAACAGCTGGGCATAGGCTCCTTTGTCCCCAATGACCTCACCATCGAAGAGGACGGACAGCGATTCTGCCTCATCACCGGACCCAATATGGCGGGAAAATCCACCTACCTTCGCCAGAATGCCCTGATAGTCCTCCTCAGCCAGATAGGTAGCTTCGTCCCTGCGAGAAAGGTAGAGCTTGGGGTAGTGGACCGCCTCTTCTGTAGGGTAGGCTCTAGTGACAATCTTGCCCGCGGGGAATCGACATTTCTGGTGGAGATGCAGGAAGCTGCCCATATCCTCAGAAGTGCAACAGAGCACTCCCTGGTCATCGTCGATGAGCTGGGTAGGGGAACCAGTACCCAGGATGGCATGTCCATCGCATATGCGATGATGCAGACCCTGCTGGAACGGAAAGCTAAAACCCTGTTTGCCACCCACTACCACGAATTGGCCCACCTGGACAACTCTCTGGTGCAGTTGCTTACCCTGCAGGTCCTTGAACAGGGAAGTAAGATTACCTTTGTGCGCAAGGTGATCAATGGGATAGCAAACAGCTCCTATGGCCTCAATGTAGCCAAGATGGCAGGTGTTCCTGCATCTTCCTTGCGTAAGGCACGTTATTTCCAGAAAAGGCACTTTGCCGAGTATGGCATAGCAAGTCCCCAACTTGAATTGTTTGCCGATAATGAGCAGGACAGCGATACTGACCTTTCCTCCCTGACTTCTGAGGAGGAAGCGGTTCTGGACAAGATACGCGACTTCTCTGTAGAAAGTTCCTCTCCTCTCTCTGCCTTGGTCCTCTTGGAGGAGCTCAAGGCTCTGCTTGAAGCAGATTGAGCAAAAAAGCTTCTGTACTGGTATGTTGTGTATCCATTGCGGCCGCTTCTCAGATGCTTTGCTCTGTACGATCTGCTCTGAGGAACTAAAAATTCAAAGCTACGAATCCAGATATCAAAACAGATGTCCCACCTGTGCTCGTCCCCTACAGGATAGTGCATACCCCTGTCCCTTCTGTCTGAAAGGATTCCAGGCCTATGGTTCCTATACTGGCATCGTCTCAGCTTTGCTCAACCAGTTTAAGGCAGGTGAGGAAAAAGTACTTGCAAAGGTAATCGCACCGCTGTACATGCCTATGCTTGCAAAAGTGGAAAAGCCCTTGCTCATTCCAATTCCAGCAAGCAGGAAAGGCTTCTCTGACCGAGGATTTGACCAGATGAGGCTAATCTGTAAAATATTACAGGAAAAAGCAGGATACCCTTCACTACGATTGTTTGCACAAAAAGGGGAGGGCCAGAGTAAATTTCTCTCACTAAAGGAGAGAAAGGTGCGCCATACCCTCTCCTTACTCCCACAGGATAAGAAGGTGGAACAGTATAGGCAAGGCGGGTATACCTTTGTCCTATTGGACGATATCTGTACCTCAGGTGTTACCCTTGAGACCTGTAGGGCCCTGCTCTCTGAAGGGTACGGCCTTGATGCACAATCTCTGGTAATTGCGATGGTTTGAATGTTTATCTCGTAAATATCAATTTTGTACAAACATTTGTTCTTCTTTTATCAGTAAGATCATCCTTCTGATTGACAAAAGGGGGGTATCTGCTTACTATACACGTAGGATATGTCTGATTATTGGGGGATCGCTCGAAGGCGAATCCCTTTTTTATGACAATTGGAAAGGTATGTTAGGAACAGGAATACAAAATACAAGTTTATTTGCGGAGTATTCTCCGCTTATGGAAGCCTTAGGGATCACCCTCGTTGATATCAGCAGGATTGACCGCGGCTTCAGTGTCGGGGTACACATCACCATCATGACCAAAGGTCGTGAAGTGGATGTATCTGATTGCTCGAAAGTCTATAAGCTCGTCTATCCACGGATGGAGTTGCAGCTAGACGAACGGGATCTCGAACTTGAGGTCTCCACCCCAGGGTTGCAGAGAACCATCAAGGATGTGTATGAGTTCACCCTCTTCGAGGGCAAGCGTGTACGTGTCTACGATGGAGAACACAGTGATTGGGTCAGTGGCTTGGTCACAACAAGTGATGATAGTTCAGTTACCCTCAGCACTGCCTATATTGGCGATTCAAAAGAGATGATAGAGACAATAATCGTGCCCTTTGCAAGAATTCAAAAGGCAAAGCTCGACTATAGATGGGAGGACGATTCACATGGCAACTGATTTAGGTGACGCTATCCGAAGCATGGTAGCGGAAAAGAATATTTCAGAAGATCTGGTACTTAACACTATTGAAGAAATTCTCCGTGCCGCTTATAAGCGTAAGTATGGTACAGAGGAGAATGCCGTCATTGAATTCAATGATGACTACTCATCAGTTGAGCTTAGTGCAAGACGTAAGATAGTGGATGATGATGACTGGTACAATGAAGTCACCGAAATTTCCTTGACCGATGCCAAGGAGATCCATGAGGATTGTGAGATCGGCGATGAGTTGCTCATTCCGGTTGACCTGAAGGATTTTGACCGCATCAGCGTGCAAAGTGCCAAGCAGAGGGCTCACCAGAGCTTTAGGGATATCCGGAAGGATACACTCTATAGTGAGTTCAAGGCCAAGGAAGGACAGCTTATCATCGGATACTTCCGCCGTCAGGTTCCCAATGGTGATATCTATGTCGATATCGGCTCAACCGAAGGTATCCTGCCCAGACGCAACCAGTCCAGCCGTGAAAGCTATGGAAGCAACGACAAGATCAAGTGCTATGTCGAGAATGTCGAAAAGGCAGAACGCGGAGTCAGGGTCGTACTTTCCAGAACAAGCACTGAATTGATCAGACACCTCTTTGAGGTTGAGATTCCTGAAATTGCACAGAATCAGATAGATATCATCAAGATTGTCCGTGAAGCCGGATATCGCAGCAAGGTTGCTGTTGCATCCCGCAATGATGAAATTGACCCTGTTGGTGCATGTGTCGGGTTGAAGGGAAATAGAATTCAGACTATCATGGGTGAGATAGAAGGGGAGAAGATTGATATTCTTCGCTACGACACCAACCCGCTGAACTACATCCGCAACGCCTTATCACCAGCTCAGGTCAAAGACGTAGTGGTTTTGGACAGGAACATTTTCCATGCGGTGGCGATAGTGGACGAAAGTCAGCTCTCCCTTGCGATCGGAAAGCAAGGCCTGAACGTCAGGCTTGCAAATAAGCTTGTTGACTGGATCATTGATGTTAAGACCCAGGCACAGTTTAATGAGTTGGACATCGCAACCGAAGCTCGTTCACGAGCAGAGAGTTTCTTTGGACAGCCTGATGAATTTGGTAATGTGGAAGGGTTTGCAGAACAGTTCCCCTCTGCTGTCGATGGTTTGAAAGATGGTGTTCCTGCTCTTGAAGAGAGCCTTGTCGATGAAGACGAGATTGCACTTTCAGATCTCCCTATGGATGCACAGCTGTTGCAAAAGCTGCAGTTCCATGATGTATACAGCGTTGAGGAGTTCATCAACCTCAGCGAAGAAGATATCGCATCTTTCTCTGATTTGAGTGAGGAAGAGGTCATAGCTATTAAGGATACTATCAACGAGTATGTCGATATCGTTGAAGATGAAGAAGATGAAGAAGCCGAATATGTATGCCCAAGTTGCGGTTCGGCGATCACCATCGATATGACTGTGTGCCCAAGCTGTGGTACAGGTCTTGCATTTGAGGTAGAGTAATATTATCCAAGAGGGAATAATGACGGAAGAGAATAATAAGCCAAAAGCAACGTTGATCAAACATGTAGTACATCCATCGGAAGCCAAGGAAGAGAAGAAGACTTCTCCTAAGGAACCCGAAACCAAACCCAAGTCTCCTGAAAAGAGAAGGGTAGTTGTGGTGAAGAAGAAGGTTGTGGTTGTCAAACCACAAGCTCGGCCCGTTGCGTCCAGCTCTAGCACTACTTCTTCTACTCCCACTGAACAAAAGCCGGCAGGTCAGAAGCGTACTGGTACGTTAAGAAAAACTGTACGTTCTACCGGGGATAAGATTACCACTTCCCCTCTGCATACCGGTCCCGTTGTAATAAGGCCTACCAACCTTCCTCCGGTACCTAACCAAGGTCAGACCGTGAAAGATCATGCCGAATGGCAGAGCAAGAACCCTAATGGGATTGTTCCGACTCCGGCTCCTCCTTCAAATGGTCCCCGCATTGCAGGGACCGTCGGTGGCAGACCCGCTCCAGGAACACGCCCTCCCTATCAAGGCAATCGCTCAAGTGGTGGTTACCAAGGTCAGGGTGGTGGTGCTCCTAGAACTGGAGGCTATCAGGGAAATAACCCTCGTCCTGCTGGAACCGGCTATCAGGGGAACAATCCCCGTCCTGCTGGAACCGGCTACCAAGGGAACAATCCCAGACCAGCCGGTACTGGCTACCAGGGCAACAACCCTCGTCCTGCCGGTGCTACTGGCTATCAGCCCAGACAGGGTGGATACCAACCCCGTCCCGGTGGTTCTCCCGGTGGTTTTAGGCCACAAGGTGGACCCGGACGTCCTCCTTTCAACCGCCAAGGCGGCGGCGGTCCTAAGCCCGGTGGTACCCCAGACCTTGAACTGAACCAGAGGACTCCCAAGAAATCTTTCAGGAAAAAGCACTCCGCTTCCTACAAGAAGAGAAATGCTGACGAAGAGAAAGAGTTCCAGATCCAGAGAAGAAAGGAACAGGCAGCTGCAAAGCTTGCTTCCGTTCCTAAAAAGATTGATATGATGGAAGTTATCTCCGTCTCTGATCTTGCCAAGAAGATGAATCTGAAAGCTAGTGATATTATTGCCAAGCTGTTCAAGATGGGCATGATGGTGACGATTAACCAGCAGATCGACTTTGAGACAGCTGAGATCGTCTGTAGTGACTACAACTGTGAGGTACATCTTGTATCCCTCTATGATGAGACACTGATCACGCGTGAACCTGAAACTGACAAGGATATGGTCGAACGTGCACCTATCGTCACAGTAATGGGACACGTTGACCATGGTAAGACCAAGTTGCTCGATGCCATTCGCTCCACTAAGGTAGCTGATGGTGAGTATGGGGGAATAACCCAGCATATCGGTGCTTACAAGGTAGCTCTTGAAGGTAAGGGCGAAGTGGTATTCCTTGATACTCCTGGACACTCAGCATTCTCCATGATGCGTGCCCGTGGAGCACAGGTTACTGATATTGTCATTCTCGTCGTTGCTGCAAATGATGGCGTTATGCCGCAGACCCGTGAGGCTATTGACCATGCGCGTGCTGCCAATGTTCCCATCATTGTTGCGATCAACAAGTGTGACCTTCCTGAAGCAAAGCCCGATAGGGTAATGCAACAGCTCAGTGATCTTGGCCTGATGCCCGAAGCATGGGGTGGAACGACACTCTATTGCCAGATTTCAGCTTTGAAGAAGACTGGAATCGAGGAGTTGCTTGATACCGTATTGCTACAGGCAGAGATGCTTGAGCTGAAGGTAAACGCCAACTGCCGTGCAGAAGGAAAGGTTATTGAAAGCCGCATCGACCAGGGACGTGGTATTGTTGCTAGTGTGCTAGTCGAACGCGGTACGCTGCGTCAGGGCGACCACTATGTGGCAGGTATCTACTCAGGTAGAGTCAGGGCCATGTTTGATGACAAGGGCAATAAGATTGAAGAGGCAGGACCTGCAACACCAGTTGAGATCATCGGTCTTTCCAATATCCCAGGTGCTGGCGATCCATTCCAGGTAACTGCAGACGAAAAGCAGGCCCGTCTCGTTGGTAACAAGAGACAGGAACTTGAAAGGGTAGGCGATAGCCGCAACGTCAAGAAGATTACCTTGGACAACCTCTATTCGAGAATCAAGGAAGGGACCATCCAGGAATACAATGTCATTATTAAAGGTGATGTGCAGGGCTCAGTTGAAGCATTGCAGGGAACCCTTGATGCACTTTCGAATGATGAGATCCACCTCAATGTCATCCGTGCTTCTGCCGGTGCGATCATTGAGAGCGACATCACCCTTGCCAGTGCATCCAATGCCCTGGTCATAGGATTCAATGTCAGGCCTACTCCTCGTGCCCAGACCCTTGCTGACCAGGAGAAGATTGAGATTCGCAAGTACAACATCATCTACGATGCAGTGGACGATGTACGTGACGCCATGGAAGGCATGCTTGCCCCAGATATCCGTGAGGTTGAGATTGGAACCGTTGAGGTTCGTGAAATCTTCAAGGTACCCAAGATTGGTACCATTGCAGGTGCTATGATCACCAGCGGTAAGGTCAAGCGTAACAGTCTGGTCAAGGTCATCCGTGATTCAGTCCAGCTCAATCCCAAGATGGTCAAAATTACAAGTTTGAAGCGTTTCAAGGATGATGCCAAGGAAGTAGTCGAAGGATTCGAATGTGGTATCGGATTGGAAGGTTTCCATGATCTTCAGGCTGGAGACATCCTGAAAATTGTAGAGACCGAAGAGGTCGCACGCAAATTGGAGCAAAAAGTTAAGGAATGAGTGAATATAGCCAGAAACGTATAGAAACTAAACTCTCCGAGGCTATCAGCATGCTGATAGTCAAGGGGGAGATCAAAAACCCAAATGTAAGCACCCTCTGCTCGGTTAGTCGTGTTGAGCTTTCGGTCGACAACTCCTTTGCAATGGTGTTTATTTCCTCTGTATTGGACGAAGAGACCCTTCAGAAAAGTGTTGAAGGGTTACAGAGTGCCAGTGGCTTTATCCAGAAACGTGTAGGGTCTTTCCTAAAGACCCGAAATACCCCAGTGCTCAAGTTCAAGGCTGATACTTCTCTCCGAGATGGCCAGAAGATCAATGCTCTGATTGATTCGCTGATAGATAATGGGAAATAGGGCAAGCATACTCCTAGTTCACAAGCCTTGCGGGGTAACCAGTTTTACCTCTCTTGGTTCCATCAAGCGTACTGTCGATCCGAAAGTCGGACACGCCGGTACGCTTGATAAATTTGCACAAGGTCTCATGATTGTTTTGACCGGCAGCATGACCCGTCTCAACCAGGTCTTCTCGACCATGGATAAGCGCTACCGTGCAACCATCTCCTTTGGCAAGGAGACAGATACCCTCGATCCCGAGGGCGAGGTCATAGCAACTTCTGATGTACCAACCCTAGAACAGATTCAAAAGGCCATACCCAAATTTCTTGGAGAGATCCAACAGAGCCCCCCCCAGTACAGTGCCCTGCACATAGGGGGCAAACGTGCCTCCAAACTGGCAAGGGAAGGCAAAGTCGTTGTCATGGAAAAGCGTCCGGTCAGCGTCTACTCCTTTGAGTTGGTTTCATTTGAAGACAATTTGCTTGTTGCCGATATCCATGTTTCCAAGGGCACCTACATACGCTCCTTGGCAAGGGACCTTGCACTCGAGTGCAACTGTCGTGGCTATCTGGTTGATCTGGTCCGTACCCAAATAGGGCCCTTTATGCTCAAAGATGCAATCGATTCGACTGATACTGATGCCTTATTGGCATCAGTAGACAGAACTGATACCCTTATCAAAAGCATAGAGGACATGGCATTGCTCGATGTGGAGGATGCACAGCTTTTCTCTCTTGGGAACGGCAAGTATCCTGATAAGTACAGAACTATCAGGGAAGCGGAGAGTGCCCGCTATGGCGCTGTGTATTCACACTCTGGTATACTCTGTTGTGTCCTTGACCTTGTGGACAAGCGCATCATTGCACAAATTCATCGTGAACAAGTGAGGTCCTAGATGAAGAAGTATGATTTCATGCATCTTTGTGAACACCCGGTACTCTGGCAAACTGAAATGTGTGTCTCTGTTGGGGTGTTTGACGGACTGCATGTGGGTCATCTGAAGATCCTCAACCGTAATGTCGAACTTGCTAGAGAGCATGGATGGCAGACCATGGCCATAACGTTCAACAAAAATCCCAAGATGTTCATGAAAAGCCAAACTAATCACAGCAGACTCACTACAGACATGCAAAGTGAGGAGATTTTGGCAAATCTTGGCATCGATCATTTGGTTGTCATTGACTTTTCTGCTGAATTCAGTAAACTCACAGCTAAGGAGTTCCTAGCATTCATCTGTTCATTTTGTCAGGTGAAGGCGATGGTTGTCGGAGAAGATTTCCGCTGCGGTGCCCCGGTTTCAAGCGCCGGACCTGTTCAGCTGCAGGAATATCTGTCCCGATTAGCACCTGGTGCTTTTGTGGAAGTCCCCCCATTTGTCCGTACGGCAGAAGGGGAGATAGCAAGTAGCACATTGGTGCGGCAAAAACTTCTAGAGGGCGCTTTGGAAGAAGTCCAAAGTATGCTCGGCAGACCTTATGCCTTGGATCTGGTTGCTTACCCTTCCAAATTCACTGA
>CAYXYD010000020.1:0-22325 GCA_964469205.1 uncultured Sphaerochaeta sp.
TTCCCATCCAGGGGTGTTCCCTGAATACTTTTTTACTGTCACTTAGGAAGTCGGCCCTACTACTTTTGCATTCCACAAGAATAGTTATTCCTGATCGCCAACCAATATTATCGGGTATCTCACCATTAGGAGTAAAGGCTCGTAATTCCCTTTTAGAAAACCTTCCCTCCAGCATTACAGATGGAGAGAAGGTTTGCATGTACTATCAGATGCTGTAATGCAATCCAACGCTCAACTGATACTTATTCACCATTAAGCCTGCCACATTGCTCTTGTTCCATGTCTGGGTGTCTAGAGTTCTGCCCATATCAAAGTCCAAAAAGATTGTAAAACAATGGTTGTCTCACCAGATGGTCCTCGTATGCCTGTTACCTCTTTCCAATCCAAAGGATGAGCTCTCCCTTCATCGACTTCAGGAGATGCTGTGAATAATCTCATCGTTTGCGAGTAGATGGGGATTTGTATCGTAACAGCTACCTCTTTGAGAGGGTTTTTCCCTTCATTCCACCGAACATTATCTTGATCAAGAAGATTGAGCAAATTGATGACAATCCTGTTCTTGCTCATACGCACGATGGGCCAGAGCGTATTGGGTTGTCCATCACAGGAGACCCTCGTCTTTGGCATTCTTTTCCCTTCTTCATGGATGAAAAAAGAAAATTCACGGTTCTCTCCAGTTACAAAACTCTCTGTGATATCGATTAGAGAAGTACCATAGAGCAACTCCCCATATTGGACAGAGAAATCGGTGTATTGGGTGAGGATTCTTCTGTCATTGGGATAGAGGACAGTATGATCCACATAATACGGTTGGGTAAGGATGCCCCCGTCTTCTCCAAAAAGAAGTAAGGTTGCCCCATGAGAGTAAGCAATAGCCATAAGAAGACAGGTAGAGGCCAAAGCACGAGAAGAATCAAGAGTGTTCTCCTCTTTGTAGGAAAGTGAATAGGCTGCGAATATGAGTGGCTTCTTGAATCTTTGGTGTTCCAAAGCCAATTGTCTAAGGTGTCTGTATTCTGTATGAGGATCCCATACTTCTATGTAAATAGCTTCCTGCCTGCAGGTGGCTGTGAGACTCGATGGCCAGCCTCCCACGTTGTTGAAGATGTTTCGATTCTTATTCTTTGCCCAATCATCGATCAAAGATACAAATTCCCTATCAAGGTATACTTTCTTGCCTGCATAGTCGAATGCGATTTTAGGATACCCATACGTATCCATATGGATACCATCGAAACTGAGAGTATCAATAGCGTCTTTGTATTGTTCAAAGAGGCGCTTCCTCCAAGGGTTCCCGTCCGATACGTTCATGATATAGAACCGTTCGATAAGGTCGATTGGATTTCTGCTGGCATCATACAGAGCTTGTTCGGGGTGGCTTTCGAGATATTCCTGTGAGGCTGCATACACGGCTCCATAAGCAATAGCCTGGATTTCCCTATCATGTAGGTGCGTAATTGAAGTTTTTACAGTATTTATGTCTATAGATTTTCCCATAAGGTCATGGTAGCAACCATCATCAATATCATTTGTTTCTGGTAAGAATTTATGAGGCCTATAGGACCAATCGTAAAATTGGACATGGGTGCAGTGCTGTTGTAAGAGGAAATCAACACAAGCCTTCCTCGATGGCAGGTCTTCACTAGCAAAATTGCTCAGGAATCCATACCTTACAGTTTTTATCCCCAAGTCGATTGCCGTTTTAGCCTGAACTGAATTTCCTTCTGAGTCGATGACTGAAAGAAACAGGCCCAATCCAGCTTGCTGTCCTTCGGGATTTATTTGAGAAGATAAACGTATGATATGTTCAAAGCGCAGGATATCAGTGGCTTTAGGGGTAGCAAGATACTTTTCCCAATGTTCTGTAATGAGCTCATGGTCAAGTCTGTCAATACGCAGAGTAAATGAAACAAGGCCAGGAGAGGGACGTATCCCAGACATCTCGATTGCTAAAGGGATGGTTCTGTCTCCAAGGGCTAAACGGGGTATGAGAGGCCAGAAGCTAAGTTGTAAGTTGTTGTCCATAAAATCATCCTTTAATTGATCCAGTTGTTATACCAGAGATGAAAAATCTTTGGAAGAATAGGAACATGAGTGCTGCAGGGAGTAATCCTAAGGTCGCTGCAGCTGCCATGAGAGGCCAGTTGGCTCCGTACTGTTGGAAGAAGAGGGATACCGCCAAGGGTATATTCCGATGGGCCTTGTCCTGTAAGAAGAACACTGCTTGCGCATAGTTATTCCACATGCCAACTCCCTGCAATATGACAACAGAGGAAGTCACTGGACCGAGTAAGGGCATGGTAATTTTCCAGAATGCCCCAAACCAAGAACAACCATCAATGATCGCGGATTCTTCCAGGGATATGGGGATGGAGCGTATAAAGGCAGAATAGAGAAAGACTGCGAACGGTAAGGCATTTGTGGCCATGACAAAGATCATTGCCCAATATGTGTTGATACCACGTAATCTAATGAGCAGTGTATAGAGGGGAACCGTATTGATGATGCCTGGAATCATCATACAAGCAAGAAGTATGGCAAATATTGTTTTGTTAAGTACAGAGGGGAAGCGTGCGATCGTATACCCTGCCATAGAGGAGAGAAATATCAGTACTACGATTCCTCCTCCTGTCATAATAGTACTATTAATCATCGCCTTTCCAAGGCTTCCCGCTTTCCAGGCACTTGGGAAGTTCGACCAGTTGAAATCTGGAATCAGACGGATAGAAGAAAGGCCTCCTTCCGGACTTTTCAAGGCTAGGATGAGCAAAAAGAAAAAGGGTATGAGTGCTAACAATGCGATGAGTAAGACAACAGGGTAGAGTGGGTAATCAAGGGTGTCGCGTTTTTTCATCATGTTTTCTCCTTTGCATTGAAAAACTTTAGGGAGAAAAGGACCGGGACCAAGATGATGAAAAAGAGGATTAGGGCAACAGCAGTGGAGTATCCTGTTTTGTTTCCATAACTCATTCTCATAATGTATATGCTCAGTGATTCTGTATCATAGCCAGGACCTCCATCTGTGAGGGCAAGAATTGCATCAAATACAGCTAGAGATCCAATTATATTGGTGATCACATTGATCTTCAAAGCAGGGGTAAGCTGGGGCAAAACGATAAACCTAAATATATTGCCCCTTGAAGCTCCCTCCAATTCAGCTGCTTCAAAATGTTCTATTGGTATTGCCTGTAAGCCAGCAAGATAGATTATCATAGTCATCCCTGCGTACTGCCAGACATTGACTAGGACTATGACAAGCATGGCGCTTGATCCGGACAACATCCAGTTTGATGTGGCTTCATAGCCGATTTGTTGCAACAAGATTGCCAGAAGTCCACGCCTGGGTTGGAGTAGAAGATACCAGATTGACCCCATGATCATAGGACTTATCACTGCAGGTAAATACAGAAGAGATCGAACGGTAGCGCGAGCTTTGAATGTGCGGTTCAGCAAGAGTGCTAAAAGTAGTCCTGCTATGTTCAGTAACGGGGCACTTCCCAGGGCAAAAAGTACAGTATTCTGGATATCCCTCAATGCTCTGCTATCTTGGAAAAATGCCTTGTAATTAGCAAGGCCGATAAACTTTGGGGTGGAGAAACCATCCCAAGCCGTAAAACTTGTCCATACCCCCCTTGAGAGGGGGTATAGAAAGAATAGTGAGAACAACACCAGGGCTGGCACCGCCATATAGCGATGCCAAGACCCAGTATTGGGATGCAAAAACCGATTCTTGCTAGTTGCTGGTAGCATATGCACTGTCCCAAATCTTTTGATACTCTTTCGCGAATTGTGCAGGAGAAGCATAGTCCCCATGCAGTAATTTCTGGATGAGTCTTCCTGTATCATCGACAGAAAGACCTGAAGGTGCTTCTGTGGAGAAGTTGATGTTCACATAGCTATTTACAAGTCTGGTCGCATCATCTTTGATCGGGCTCCAATTTGCATCAACATCAACAAAGGCCGAAGGGATTCCTCTGGTTTCGCTGAAAGATTTCTGCACTTCCGGTTGGAAGAGGTAATCCAAGAACGTCAAGACTGCATCGGGCGACTTTGTTGTTGCAGAGACAGCATAGACAGAATCTTCAGAACTGAGAACCATGGGTTTGAGTCCTGCGACCACAGAGGGGAAGGGCCCGAAGCCAATATTGGTTTCCATTTTGGGGTTCAGCTTGATGATATCTCCGACGACCCACATGCCTTGGTTGATCATGACAGCTTCACCACTTGCAAAAGCTTCCTTCTGGTTGTCGTATGTAGCTGTGATGGCATCAGAGTTGATCAGATGCTTGTCTCTCAGTTCAAGTAGCGCCTTGGCAAAGTTCTCCATAATACCGTTGGGAGCATCCCACCGCACAGCATTGTCCAAGAATGCCTGTCTTGATCCTGGGATTCCCAGTTGTTGCTTTGCAACTCCATGAGCCCAGAATTCAATCAGATGACCAAGGGTCCACGAATCCTTTCCTCCTAGGAACAGGGGTGTTTTGTTGGGGTAGGCTTTTTTGACAGCTTCAAGGTTGGCAACAAATTCTTTCCAGTTCTGGGCATCTTTGAGCCCCAGTTCCTTGAAAATCTGTTTGTTGTAGAAAAGGCCTCCCATGGTGATGTTCGTTGCGACCTTATATTGTTTCCCTGTTTTGAGATCAGTGCACAGGTCCTTTACTGAAGGAAGGATGCGATCCCAGAAAGGTTGGTCCGAGAGGTCCATGAACAAACCATTATCAATAAAGTCCTGGGTGACCACGGTGGTTACATCAGGAACTTGGCCAGATGCAAGTTTGACTTTTATGACATTTGATGCATCCTTCTGGAATTCATACTCCACTTTGATCGTAGGATTGAGCTTTTCGAAGTTTTCAACTTGCTGGGTATCCCATTCGACTGTTTCAACCCTACCCGAGAAGTAGCTGATGTCGGTTTGAGTTGCCTTGGCGCCTTGGGCACCTAATGGAAGCAATACTACAACGAGCATTGTAATGAGAACTGACAACTTACCTAGGTACGTCTTCTTTTTCATAATTCTTCTCTCCTTTTGAATTGTAATGCATAATCTTGAAATTTAGGATCAAAAACATGGCATGTGACCATAACAGCGGACAAGCAATAGCTCCCCAACGTTCTTCCCATGGTGAAATCATCAAGTGGTTGTTTGTGAAAGTCGTCACTTGTTCTGGTAAATGACCTTGACCGTTACTTTGTGCAACTATCCAATCTAGAAGTTGTTCAGCCTCTTCTTGACGGCCTGTCTCAAGGTAATGCCATCCTAAAAATCCAGAAAGAGGCAACCAAAGGCCTCCTCCGTAATACGTATCCTCCTTATATCTCTGGGTACCTCCTTTATGTAGCAAATCTTTTTCTATCAGGGCTATTGTTTTTTCCATGTATGGATGTTTCGCTTCAAAAACATGATAGGGAGTGGATAGCCAAACAAGACTGGAATCAACTAATGAGCTGCCTATGAATTTTGGGAAATAGCCTTCTTTTTCAGCATTGGCAAGAATATATGTGCCGATGGCAGATTTAGCTGCCAGAGCCGTTTTCGTTTCTTCTGATTCTAAAAAAGGAGCTATAGATTGTAATCCTCCTGCCAAACAGGCCAGGGTTGATAGATGATGTTTGTCAGGAAATTCCTCCCAGCAATCACTGGAAGGTAATTTCCAGACAAGTATGATGTATTGAACTGTAAGAGAGACTGCCTTCCTCCATTCTGCTGGGATAGCATGCTTGTCTGTAGCCTCAAGATACTTTGTTACCAGCCAGAGCAATGATCCGTATCCGTCTGGTTGGTAGTTTGGCCAATCTGTTGGGTCATCTTCCCCTTCAAGGGAAAAGCGGGCTCCTAATAAGTCACGTTCCTCTAGGTGGGAGTTCTGCAAAATCAATGTTGACAATCTTTTGATCTTCTCTTCATTATTTTCGAGTATCTGCATCGCCCAAGAAATATACCGACAAACTGATTCGGTCTCATTCGCGAGTAGGAGGCTATAAGCTATATAGGCGCTATCGCGTAACCAGCAGTACTTGTATTGGCTAAAATGAGGGCCTGCAACGAAACTTCCTGCTGGATGCTGGTGTGTAAGCAAAAGGACAACACTGTCTTTTTGCATTGTAAGAAGTTTTTCCTTATCAAACTTTTTCATGAATCCTCCAATATATCTTCATAAGACCTAACGTAAACGTTTACGTAACATGACAAAAAAACTTATTTCCTTATGTCCCTGACAGAATCTCTCTCTTTGATAGAGTGGGGCAGGATAACCTGCTGTTCCCTTTGATTTTCTGACAGTAGCTTCATAGAAACTTTTCCAAGTTCCTCAATCCCCTGATGGATGGTAGTCAAGGCAGGGTAAGCTATCTGGGCATCAAGGGTATCATCATAGCCAATGATAGATATCTGGTCCGGAACCTGTATCCCGTTCCTGTGCATCCATGTCAGTGCTCCCAAAGCCATTTCATCACTGGTGGCAAACACGGCTGTCAAGTCTGGATGAGCTTTGTAGAGCTTTCCCATTGCATCTATACCGCTAACGTAGTGGAAATCGCCATATGCGATAAGGCTAGGATCTTGGGTGATGCCAGATTCGGAAAGTGCTTTCTGGTATCCTTCAATTCTTGGCTTACCGGCAATTCGGTCATCAGGAGATCCTGTGATCAACCCAATTTTCGTATGTCTTTTGTCAATCAGGTATTTTGTGGCGCTTTCTGCGGCTGCCTTATCATCAATTTTCACATAGGAAAAGGGGAAGGACTCTCTATGCGTAGCAACCAGGACAACGGGAATTCCCAAGTCTTTAAGGTATTTGCCATACTCATCTGTAAGCCATTCACTTATGTAGAGAATCCCATCTACTCGCTGTTCTCTGAGGGTTTTCAGGTATTCCATGGTTCTAGCACCATTTCGATCTGTGTTACATACAATTACACTTTTCCCCTTGTTTTGTGCAATTCTCTCAATGCCTCGTAACAGTTCGTTTGAGAAACGGCTGGTAACACATGGGAGCAACACTCCAATCACATCGGTCTTTTTGTTTACGAGCCCTCTTGCCATGGCATTAGGAGAATATCCAAGCTCTTCTATCACTTTCTCAACGCGTAGGCGTGTCTTTTCTGAGTAACCGGGGAGATTGTTAATAATTCGTGAGACGGTGGCTATTGATACTCCTGCTTTGGTTGCCACATCTTGAATATTGACAGACATCTTTATGTTCTTCCTTTTGGTTACGTAAACGCTTACGTTGAGTATATACTGATTTCCCCTGATGTCAAGAATAAGAAACAGTAAAATTGAATATTTTTGGTTGAAGACCGTATTTGTGAGGTATGTATTGTCGGTACGGATGGGGTTGCATCATGCAGAATGGTATATCTGTAAGCCAACAAATGCATGCCCAGTTCCCAACGAGTGGAAACTGGGCATTCTTGTATGTGATGAACGATTTACTTCAGGAAAGGTGTAACCGTCTCAGCAACCTTGAGAGGAATCGTCTTTGTGTAGAATTTCTGTATGAGAAAGGACTCGGCTAAGGAACGTTTTGCGTCTCCGAACTCCATCCAGAATTTCAAATTACCATAAGTCTTCCTGTCATCTAAGGCAGCTTTCAAATTTCCTTCAGTCCCTCCACCATAGGGGTTATTGTAGGTCATAAAATACATTCGCTCTTTTTGTGGGAGGTCAGAACCCACTTCTATTGCATCGAAGAGGAAGAACGTATGGCCGTTCAAGGTATTGATTTCGGTTAATTCATCAATACTTTTGTATTTGACGAAGTTTACTCCGTAACCTCCTGAACGACTGACTGGTTCTATCTCAATAGAATCTATTTTTTCTGCATATTGTAAATTGCGCTTGAATTGTTCTATTGGTGGGAAAGCATATAGGGAGTTGATCAACATTGTTTCTGCTGATGCCATATCTCCAATCGTCATCTTTTCAGAACGGCCTTTGTAGCGGATTGCAGAGACAGAGAAGTCAGCATCTGATGAATCTTCTATGGTGATTGCCCCTTCACCTAGGATGCTATCTATTTTCAAATCAATGACTTTGTAGGAAACCTCACTTTTCCCTGATGCCAACAGGTATAGTTTTTCAATTTCCCATTGGGATGGTGTTTCCATTTTGAGGTCGATAAGTCGCACATCCTTTTTAATTTCTGTACTAAACGAGGTGCTTGGTGTAAAAAATACCAAAATGTCAGCATTGGCTTCTTTTGCCTGCTTCTTTGCTGAATTCTCTGACTGCCCATAGTTAACGTATTTGGGGTTGGGCTCTACAATCTTAACAAAAGCTTTGCCACCAAGCTGTTGGATTAGCTCCGGTAACAGTAGTTTTGAATCTAAACCGTACCTTTCCCTACCATCTGAATTTGCCTCATAACCTGAAACCACATATACATTGACTGTAGCCTGCAGGGTAACCTGTTCGATGATTTTGTCTATCTCGGGATATTCGGGGGCGAGCTTTTTTACCGACATATACTGTGGTATAGCTTTGCGGGCATTCTCTCTTCCTCCTAACGCCAAGGTGGCAGATGCTTCTTCGAAATGCATATCTGCAAGTCTCTGTTGTGTCTGCAAAGCCTTTTCCAGTATTGCATCTCTGTTTGGGTTAAGATCAGATCTCCCTGCTGCAGCAACCATCTTGTGGATCGCAAGCAGTTTGTTGTACAGAGGGATGGCTTTTGCCAGTTCTGTAGCTGTTTTTGCTTTCTCTATGGTGGCAATCTGTGCATTCCATTCACTGTTTGCCCGTTGCCATGCATCCTTAAGCACAGCTTTAGCAGCGGGGACTTCTTTTCCTTTTTCGATGGATTCTAAGGATTTTGTAATGGCAATGGTGTAATCCCCCTGCTCCAGGGCATTTCCTGCCTGCTCAAAAGTCGATGCACAAGAGCTTAACAGCAATAGTGCACACGTAACGGCCACCAAAAGTTTGGTGATTGAATTTTTCATCTCTACTCCTTATGTTTAGCAACTAGAATTCTGTAGGATGAAAAATGTTTGTACATCAACCCCAACTGCTATATTTTACAATAAGAGCCATGGTTTCTACAGTCAAGAATTTTACCCTTGAAAAAATAAAAGTTTTTGAGAATTTTCTTTACTTACGGGGTTGTAATAACGGCTAATAGTGTAGTTTTACGGTGCAATAGTTCCGTGGAGTCTTTTCCTCAATGGTTATGAATAAAGGCTTTTTCTTGCATATACAAACAAATGTACCCTTGAGCTTTATCTGATCGATTAGAAAAGCTATTGCATTACATTACGACTAAGAAAATCGTTTACTTCCTTTTGAATGCTTTCATCCTATACAGCACCAATACAACAGCACCTAACCCCAATAAAAGCTGAATAACATCCCAGAAAGTACCTACTGCAGCCGTTGATACGATCAAGGGACGGGAAGGTAGGGATGAGTTGGTGTAGTTGCAGATAAGGGCGATGTAGAGGTTGTTCGCTGCATGGATGCCTATGGATGGTTCAAAGCCTTTTGTCTTCAGACTGATGAAGGTTCCTCCAAAGCCAAAGAGGGCGTAGTAGAAGATGACCGCTGTCTTCTGGCCTGAGTGCAGCATCTCCTGATTAGAGAGGTGGGGCAGGGTGAAAAGCAATGCTGTGAAAAGGCTGACCCAGAGGATACTTTTGTTGCTTGTGACAAGCTTGCCTTTTCTAAATAGCCTTGATGGTATTGCACGCATCAAAAATTCTTCGCTTGTGGTCTGTATCGGGGTGATGATGAGTACGAGGGGGATCATATGCAAGAGGTCGTTTATATCCCCGTTGTAAAGCTGGAACTGCTCTGGTTGTAGCAAGGCATGGGCAAGGGTAAAGAGTGCGGCTACACCTAGATAGGCGCCTCCGCTATAGAGCATAAGGATCCAATCAATCTTTTTTTTGTCGGTAATGATGTGTTTGATGTTTGAGCGCATCAGAAAGCGTAGCGATAGGTAGAGACCAAAGGCCATTGCAAAGAATGGTATGTTTGCAACAAGGTAGGCTTTGAGGACTTCGTCAGTCAGGGTCACCTTGGTGAATTGATAGGCAAGGATTGGTCCGAGGTTCAGCCAGACATAGACACTGAGCAAGACAGAGAGTGCTCCTGCTAGGGGTGGAAATCGTCCTGTTTTTGTCTGTAAGGATTTTTCACCCTGATCTGGCATAAGCATGAGTTATGGTACACACATTCGTGGTATACTGCAATGTATGGAACAGACGAAACGAACCTATGTACATAGCGCTTTTGAAGAGGGCTACATCTGTGTATTCCCCACAGAGGTGGCAGCAAGAAGCTTCTTGGTGGACTATGCCCTCCATGGGGAGCATAAGGCTATCCTCTCAGATCAGGCCATCTCCTTTGATGTGTTCAGGGCCCAATTCTTACCCAAGCATACAGAAGAACAGCCTTCCAATACCCTGATGCGTCAGCTGTTTGCTCGAACCCTGCTTGAGAAGGCCCATGGGCTCTCCTACTTTATCAACCCGAACTTTCCTGAGGCCAACAGCCGCTTCAGCAAGTATATTGCATCCCTGTTGCCCCAACTAGGGGAGGCCTTGGATGAAGAGGTGCTCGCCCTGATGAGCTCTTCTATGCAACAGGATGTGAAGATCCTCTATCAGGAGTATGCTTCGTTCCTATCCGATCACCAGCTCTTTGAGCCAGGGTACGAACTACCATCACTGCAGTTTGCCGATGAAGAGGTGTTCTCCAAGAAGTACTGCATCCTTTTCCCTGAACTGGTTGCAGGCGTTGGCAGCCTTGTCGAGAGTTTGGGCAATCCTTCCTGGATTACCCTTAGACCAACACCTCCCAATCTTGGCTCTGCTGTCAAGCTTGAAGTTTTTGACAATCATGTGGAGGAGATTAGGACTACACTACGAAGAATTCGTCATCTCCTTAATGAGGGAGTCCCAACCAGGGACATCCTCATCGGATGTGCAACTCCTGCCACCATGCTTCCTGCCCTTGAGCAGGAAACATGGTTGTACGACATACCCTTGGTCCTTCGGCAAGGAAAGTCTCCCTTGCTCTATCCCAGTGGAAGATTCTTCTCACGCCTCAAGGAGGTCTATGAGGAGCGCTTCAGCCTGGAGAGTATGAAAGCCCTCCTTCTGGACATAGGATTCCCTTGGAGTGACCTTGAGACACAGCGTAAGCTCCTTGCAACCGCTGTCGATAGGGCAGTGGTCCAAGGCTCCCTCTGGGGCAGTGACCAATGGACAGAGCAGCTACGAAACACAGCATTGATCACTTGGTACAAGGCTTTCAAGGAAAGCGTTGTAGGATTATGCACCTCTAAGAACATCGACGAGCTCAGAAAGAAGCTTAACCACTTCCAGGATACCTACTTCATAAAGACCCAGTGGACCGGCACCCAAGGCGAGGATGTCTACTCCTTCTGCCTCGATGCCATGGAGAGCATCAAGGGTGCAATGGCATCGGTTGCAATTGTCTCTTACCCTTCAGTCTTTAGCTTCTTTCTTGAGTATTTGGATACCAAGCTCTATGTCCCCCAGATGCATGAGGGGGGGATACAGGTCTATCCTTGGCCCCTGACCGCTCCCTTGGAAGCTCCTTATCACTTCATCCTCTCCCTTGACCATGTAGGTTCGAGATGTCTTAAGCGTCCCTTGGCCCTCTTGCCTCAGACAGTGGAGACCAAGGACCGCCGTGAAGAGGACACCACAGTGGCTACCTTGCAGGCAGCCTTGTTGGGGGAGGGGGAGCTCTATCTTTCCTACCACACCTCGAGCTACGAAGGTGAGGCTCTGCCTCCTACGTACTTCCTGGAACAGAACCTGATCATTGAGAAACGGGAAGGGGTTGTTGAGGCTCATGATCCTTTTATCGGTGAGAGTCAGATATGGAGAGGTGAAGAGCCACTCTCTCAGGCTACCGATAAGCAGCAGTGGTGGTTTGCCAAGGCAATCCACACCTCCCTCTCTCCCAAACGTAGTGACTTTGCCAGAAAAAATCTCCCCTTGGATTGGGTCCCATTGCTTAAGCATGAGGTTGGTGGCAAGAAGCTCATCCATCTCTCACCTACCGGACTGGACCTCTTTGTCCGGTGTCCCTATGCATGGCTGTGCAAATACCTCTTTGAGGTTGACCAGGCTGATTACCAGGTGCTGAGTGTCGACCATCGTCTTATAGGATCGTTCCTGCACGCAGTGTATGAGGCCTTCTTTAGGGAGATCGAATACTTCTCCCCCAACAAGATGGAGGAGTACCGCCTCTTGTTGCTCCTTCTGTTTGACCAAAAGCTCATCGAGTACTTTGGACAAGGGGGACCAAACCCTCCCACTCGGGCCTGGATAATCTATGAGTTCAGAGAACGATGCACATGGATATTGGAAGCCGAAGAGGACCTTTTTTCCCATACCCGTTCGATCTTCTTTGAGGAGAAGCTCACTTTCGTCAACGAGGTATTCTCCCTAGAGGGGAGGATCGACCGCATCATCTGTCTCGATCCTCCAGAAGGGAAGCTCTATGCAGTCATCGACTACAAGAAGGGCAAAGCCCCCTTCACTAGGATTAAGGACACGATTCCCTCGTACCAGCTTCCTTTGTATAGGAAGCTGGTAGGAGAGGTATTGGAAGCCGATACGGTGAATGCCTCGTACTTCAGCATAAAGGATGGCCGTTACTATGCAATTTGGGATAGGCCGGAGAACTATCTTATGCAATTTTGTGACGAGGCCCTGGAGGATGTGCTCGAAAAGGTGGCCTCTTCGATAGAAGGGGGGCATCTTGAAGCTACTCCTTCCAAGGAGAGCTGTGCGGGGTGCATCTACCGCCCGATCTGCAGAAGGAGGTTTGCAACCCGATGATAAGCTTTGAAGACGTACTGAAAAAGAATAATAGGCAGTTGGATAAGAACCAGTTGGAGGCAGTCTTCTGCGACCAGAACTGCGTCGTTTCGGCAGGGGCTGGGTCGGGCAAGACAACAGTCCTTTCCTATCGCTTCCTCAGACTCGTGCTGGAGGAGAAGGCTGACTGTGACCAGATACTTACCCTGACCTTTACCCGCAAGGCGGCAAGGGAGATGAGAGAGCGCATACACCGTCAACTGCTCGCCTTCAACGAGGATCCCCATATCGCACTGCAACTTGCCAAGTTCCCTGATGCAACCATTGCCACCCTCGATAGCTTTTGTTCGACCATCCTAAGGTGTGACAGCACCTCCTACGGTATTGCCAGTGATTTTGCCATTGACGATGACCAGAACAAGAAAAGTGCCATCCGCTGTGCCAATGCCCTGATGGAAGAGCGAGTCTTCAGCGAGGGGGCGAAGATCCTTTCACAGCTTTATACCCCCGATAACCTGGTGGAGAACATGTTGGTCAAGCTTGTCAGCGACCACTACTATCTTCCCAGGAAGGTTGATGAGGGCCTCTCTGAAATATTGGTAGATATGGTAC
Source organism: uncultured Sphaerochaeta sp. (assembly GCA_964469205.1). Classification (GTDB taxonomy): domain Bacteria; phylum Spirochaetota; class Spirochaetia; order Sphaerochaetales; family Sphaerochaetaceae; genus Sphaerochaeta. Next base: position 13,414 of record CAYXYD010000020.1, read on the forward strand.
GCGAGCAATACTATGACCTCTTGGTCAGCTTTACCAACTTGCTTGAACGCTATTCTTCCTTCGGAGGAGCTCCAAAGACCTTGCTGCTGGTACGCACCATTGCCCAGACCTTGCTTGAGGAAATGGGCAGGGGCCTGGATGATGAGGGAATGTTTGACCTGCTTGCAAGCGAAAACTTCTTCTTCAGGAAGCCAGGGACTGGAAAAGGGGATGACTTTGCCTACCTACGTGAAACAACAGAAGAGTTTCGCTCCCTACGAAGCAAGCTCTGCGTAGCCCTCTCTGTGCTATTGCACAAAGAGGAGCTCGCTCGTGTGGTAGCCTTTATGCACGACTATGTACAGGCTTACCAGACGGAGAAGCGTAAGACAGGTATCCTTACTTTCTCTGATGTCTCTTCCCTTGCTGTAGAGATACTAAAGAATAATCTTACCTTACGAGCCTACTTTAAAAACAAGTTCCGCTACATCATGATCGACGAGTTCCAGGACAATAACGAGCAGCAGAAAGAGCTGCTCTACCTGCTTGCCGAGAAGGAAGAGGAGACCAGTGAAGGTATCCCTCTTCCCTCTTCGCTCAAGGGCGACAAACTCTTTTTTGTGGGGGACGAGAAGCAGTCCATCTACCGCTTCCGGGGTGCTGATGTACGCGTCTTCAAGCACCTCAGTGAAGAGCTTGGAAAGGTTGGAGGAGTATCTCTCAGCTTGGATACCAACTACCGTAGTGAACCTGAGCTTATCTCCTTATTCAACAGGATGTTCCCCCTTGTGATGCACAATGAGGGAGAGTCCTATGAAGCTGACTTCACCTCCTTGGACTTTAGAAATCCAACCGAAGGTATAGAACCTACCTGCACGATGTTGGTCAAGCCTCTTAAGAAGGACAAGGACAAGGACAAAAACAAAGAGCTAGAGCAGGGACAAGAAACCGGACAAAAACTAGAAAAAGAGAAAGACCTAGGAAAAGAGAAGAAAAATGAAAAGGAAAAAGAAAAGGACGAAGAGGAAGAGAACGCAGACTCTTCCGATGCTGAAGCTGTAGCTACTGCTCTTCTCATGATTCGCATGCTCACTACCGATGAGTACCTCATCCCCTCTGATGATGGCCCTAGAAGACCAACGCCTAGCGATATGGCGCTTCTGATGCGTTCAACAGGCAATCAATTGAGCTTTGAGAAGGCATTCAGGAAGTACTCCATACCGTATACCCTGCAGGCAGCACGCTCTCTTATGCTGGAGGCTCCGGCCAATGATCTCTATGCCATGTTGCAGCTTACCCTCTATCCTAGTGACAAGCACTCCTACATGAGCGCCTTGCGCTCTCCCTTCTGCAATATCTCCGATGAAGGGGTATATGCAACCCTTACGTATTACGCTTCCAGTGCCCAAAGCCAACCATTCACTGAGGGACCCTCCTTAGGTGAGGAAGATGGTATTCGGTATGGGGGATGTTGCTCCTTCTTCGCTCTGTTGTGCGAGAAGGTGGAGAGGGGGACCCTCAGTGAGATAATGCAGTTCATGTGGTACGAAAGTGGGTACTACTTTTCCTTGGTATCGAGGCCTGAGTATCAGATGTATCTGGAGCATTACAGCTTCCTCTACAGGTTGGCCCAGGTCAAGGAAGAACAGGGGATGAGCCTCAGCCAGTTCTTGGACTTTATCCGTGACAACCTTGGGCAGAATGAGCGTCTCGATGACCTTGATGTCCTTAAGGAAGCGGGTGAAGGGGTCCAGATAATGACCGTGCATAAGTCCAAAGGCTTGGAGTTCCCCATCGTATTTTTGGGCAACAGCGGCAGTGTCGGACGGGGTAGAGCAGGCAGTAGCATTATGCCCTTTGGCGAGGTGATGCTGCCCACATTCATGTCCAGCACCTACCATGTGACAGAGACGAAGACTGAAGAGGCTACAAGTGCCGCCCTCTTGTTTGCAGATGCAGATGAGAGGCTGTTTGAACTGGCAGAGCTGAAACGACTGTTGTATGTTGCCCTGACCCGAGCCGAGACCCACCTGGTGATAAGCGGATACTTCACCAAGAGCAATCGTAATGTCACAGGGGACAAGCCTGACAGCAACCACCTCTTGATGTGTTGCCATGCCTTTGGCATCGATATCGACAAGCCAGTGCTCCAGGATGGAATGTTACGCTCGTATGAGATCATGGATATTGCTGAACATTCGCTCTACAGCACAATAGCTAGCGATGAGAATAGGCATATGGTCCAAGCCGCCCGTTGGTATGGAACGCCTGCGAAGGAGGCCGACCTTCGTCCTCTACGCTATGCGGTCACCTCTTTGTATGCTGACGAGGAGAAAACTCTTGAGTTCTCCCCTCGTTCCCAACTGCCCCTCTTCGCCAGTGATGGCATCTTGGAAGAGATGGAGCAGGATGCCTTTTCTGTCACTGCAGACTTTGGAACATTTGTGCATGGCCTGTGTGAAGCTATGATCTTGAATCAACAGATTGATGAAGAGTTTGCCCTTATGCCAAAGCGCTTGTATCTTCTGCTTACAGCCAAGCAGCGCAAGACTCTGCTCTCTGATGCAGTTGTATTGTGTAACAACTTTTTGCAGAGCGACATCTATAAAGAGTATGTAGAGGGCAATGATCCTCGTTGTGAGGTAAAGTTCTTCTCCTCTGTAGTGCATGAGGGGCGGGCCGTGGTAGTGGAAGGTTCCATAGACCTTCTGGTGGAGATGCCTAGAGAGATCCTTATCATAGATTTCAAGACTGACCGCTCTAGGATGCCCGAAAGGCATAGGGTCCAGCTTGACCTCTATATGCAGGCAATACAGAGGATCTATGAAAAACCAGTTAGGGGATGTGTCACTTACCTTCGCTCCTGTGGAAACGAAGAGTGGTGGCATATTGAGAAAGAATAAAAAATTGGCAACAAACTGAGGAGATGTATATGAGAGTTCAGTATAGAGATATGGTAAGACAGCTTGAGAAGGTGCTCTTTAGCCGTGGCATGGACGGCCCTTCGGCAAAGTTCTCTGCCACGATGATAGCAGAGACCTCCTTAGAGGGGGTCTATACCCATGGGGCTAACCGCTTCTGTTCCTATGTGAAGAATATTGATGACAAGGTGGTGGATGTGCATGCCAGAGCAGAGCTTGTGGGTAGGTTTGGCGCTTTGGAGCGTTGGGATGGTAAGATGGGGCCAGGGAATCTCAATGCCCACCTCTGTATGAGTCGGGCCATTGAAATGGCAAAAGAGAGTACCATCGCATGTGTCGCCCTTGCCAACAACTCCCACTGGATGAGACCGGGCACCTATGGCCTGATGGCCGCAAAGGAGGATTGCATCGGTATCCTTTGGACCAACACCCTGCCATTGATGCCCGCTTGGGGCGGTAAGGATGCCAAGGTTGGTAACAACCCCCTTGTTCTGGCTATTCCTAGCAACGACGGGCCAGTCCTTGTCGATGCCGCAATGTCCCTGTTCAGCTACGGAAAGATGGAGACTTATAAGAGAGAAGGGCGTCCCCTTCCTTTTGATGGGGGCTTCGACAGTGAAGGAAACCCTACGCGTGATGCAGGGGCCATCATGGAGAGCAAGAGACCTATGCCCATGGGATTCTGGAAGGGAACTTCCCTTGCCCTTGCCCTCGATCTTATAGCAGCTGCCCTTTCAGGAGGGCGGACTACCCATTCCATTGGAACTGTGGTTGAGAAGGAAGTATCGCAGGTATTCATAGCCATCAGTTTAGCCAATCTTCCGGACAGGGCTGCTATCGAAGAGAAGATATCTGCTTCCTTGGCCGACTTGAAAGCTTCAGAGGCTATGGATGCTGACACTCCTGTTCGCTTTCCAGGTGAGAAACGAAAGACCCTCCGTGAAGAGAACATGCGTGACGGTATTCCTGTAGATGATAAGATCTGGGAGAAGATTTGTTCTTTGTAGGATAGGCTGAACGAATTGTCTCATACACCAGAAAATTTGGCAGACATTCTGCATGTTGGCTATATAGTGTTCAATGATTGTCATTGGTGGATGGTGATTCTGTAGTTAAAAGTTTTTTCCATTTCTATAATGCTGTATATATCATGCATTATGGAAACAAAAAAGAATATTTCCTATCTTGCTTTCAGGGATGTTTTTCTTCCCTTGGTTGTTTCTCAACTCATCAGGTGAAGATTTGGAATGAACAGTTTGACAGGATTACTTTTACACGGTGGGAAACAAGGCAAGTTGATCCGATCACGCAAGGCTGTTATACGTTTCCCTTTTTTTAAAGGAAATGGGGACCCCCCTTACTATTTTGCCAACAAAAGAAAGAGGAGCTGACCAGTATGATCAGCTCCTCTTACAATTTTACTTTGTTTTATTCTTCGTTACCTTGTAGCTTATTCGCTCAGCTACTTGTTGCTCAGTACTTACCGTACAGAGGCCCGAAGTTCTCACAAGCCCTGAAGTCAGCTCCTTCCTTGTTCATGCCCATCATTGACCAAGCACTAGGACGGAAGATTTGCTCGTCTGGAACGTTGTGCATGCATACAGGGATGCGCAGCATTGAGGCTAAGGCCATCATATCAGCACCGAAGTGACCATAGCCGAGGGCGCCATGGTTGGCTCCCCAGTTTGCCATGACCGAATAGACATCCTTGAAAGGCCCATCCTTGCCATCAGTTCTGGGAACAAACCAGGTGGTTGGCCAAGTCTGGTCAGTTCTCTTGTTGATGATGTCAAAGACCTTCTCAGGCACTTCACAGGTCCAGCCTTCTGCGATCTGGATGACAGGGCCTACACCCTTTACCATGTTGATCCTGACCATGGTCAAGGGCATGTCGCCTTCACTGAGGAAGGTGGAGCTGAAACCACCACCACGGAAATAGCCGCAGTTGGCGGCGCTGAAGAGAGTGTTGTCCAGGACGTTCTTCACATCTTTATCGGTGATGTCCCAGAACTGCTTCATCTCGCTTTTGCCTTCCTTGTTCTTCATCTGACCGTTGGCATCAAGGGTGGTGGCACCACTGTTGATGAGGTGGATGAAGCCATCCTTGGCAAGGCCCTCAGGCTTCCACCCGGTGACGCGCTCGATGGAGTCCGGGCTCCAGTAGGTTCTCACATCACTGAAGATGGAGGCGCGGTTAGTCAGGTGCTTGCAGAAAAGCATGCCAAGACCATTGAGGTAGTCATTCTCAGTTGCCACGATATAGGGCTCACGAATGCCGTTCCAGTCAAAGGACGTGGTAAGCATCGTCTCCATGAAGTCCCCGTTGGGCCAGTGGTCAGTCCACTGTCTCTGGCCCTGGAAGCCGGAGAAGATTGCATTGTGTCCCAATGCCTCTTCACCAAAGCCTGCTTTCTTTAGTTTAGGATTGCCGATCATAAGGTCGCGACCGATCATGACCATCTTGGTACAATACTCCCAATCCTTGTCCAGTTGCTCTTTGCTTCTGCGGTTTTCAGGGGCGTTGACGGTATCTTCAGCCTGGATGCATTTTTCACGTACCCATTTGATAGCCAGCTTGTACTCTTCCTTATCATAGATCTCTTCATCGATTCTTCTCTCGATCTCGCACATATCAATGGGTTCAGTTCTCATGCCTAGGAAATCCTGGAGGAAGTCCTGGTCGACAATGGAGCCTGCGATACCCATCGAGCAACCGCCCATGGAGAGATAGCTCTTGCCGCGAATGGTTGCCACAACAAGGGCGGCTCTTGCAAAGCGAAGAATCTTCTCGGAAACATCAGAGGGGATGGAGGTGTCGTCATTGTCTTGGACGTCTCTGCCATAGATGCCAAAGGCTGGCAATCCCTTCTGGGTATGGGCAGCAAGCACTGCTGCGAGGTAGACTGCCCCTGGTCTTTCGGTACCATTGAAGCCCCAGACAGCCTTTACGGTGAGGGGGTCGAAATCGAAGGTCTCTGTTCCATAACACCAGCAAGGTGTGACGGTCAGGGTGATGGTCACCCCTTCTCTGGCAAACTTTTCAGCACAATCGGCACTTTCACGTACCCCGCCGATGGTGGAGTCAGCGATGACACACTCGACAGGTTCCCCTGTGCTGTGCCGTACATTATCGCTGATGAGTTTTGCAGCCGATCGTGCCATGTTCATGGTCTGCTCTTCGAGTGACTCTCGCACTCCTCTCTGCCTTCCATCAATGGTAGGCCTAATTCCAATTTTTGGAAGCGCTCCAGCGTAGCGCCTTTCCGCCTTGATCATTTTGTTATCAGAAACATTTGCCATATGGTCCCCCTTGGTATATCATGTGCAATGTAATCGTTTACATCTCTTGCAGTATCGCATGAGATTTGCTTTATTGCAATGAATTTTTCAACAAGGAGTCTGTCATGCTAAAAAACATTCCGTCTATTCTGAGTCCTGAACTTTTGAAGGTCCTTATGGAAATGGGCCATGGGGATGAGTTGGTCATCGGGGACGGCAACTTTCCAGCCGCTTCCATGAATGGGCGCGTCATCCGTCTCGACGGTCATGATGTGCCATCGATTCTCGAAGCTATCCTAAAGCTGTTCCCCTTGGACACCTACTCTGACAATGCAGTCCTTATGGAGAAAGTCTCTGGCGACAAGGTTGAGACACCCATCTGGGCAGAGTATGAGAAGATTGCCAAGAAAGGCGACCCAGCATTCAAGGCCTTCACCTTCATCGATCGCTATGCTTTCTATGATAGGGCTCAGAAAGCCTATGCAGTTGTAGCGACTGGTGAGAAAGCGCTTTATGCCAATGTGCTGCTGAAGAAGGGCGTTGTTATCTAGGGTATCGGCTCTGTCCAGAGCTTCTTGTACTGCATGGGGCTCATGTTCATGTGCGAACGGAACTGACGCGAAAAGTAGTTGGCATCTGAGAAACCTGTAGCTTCAGACAATTCCTCCATGCTCATCTCTCGCTTGAGGATGAGCGAGCATGCATAGGCTATTCTCCTATGGATATGAAACTCCACAGGAGACCAGCCTGTATACGCCTTGAACTGCCTGTTCAGGGTGCTTGCACTCATATTTGCTACAGATACCAGTTCCTCGAGGGTCAGGGACCTGTCCAGATTCTCTTCCATGAAGCATATGATGGGCTCCAGCCTCTCTGCAGTGGTATGCACAGAGGTCTGGGCCTTGGGGTTGTTGTTGCGTGCGATCTTGATGACCAGCTGTAGGATCTTTGCATAGGCCATGGCTGAGGAGCCCTTGCCAAACCCTGTACGTTCACTCTCTAGTTTTATCTCCCGCAACAGGAATATGGTCTCTGTCAGCTGATAGCTTGAGAGCTTGCAAATGGGAATATCATCTTCAGGTTGCATGAAAAATGTTTTGAAGCCCGGCATCTCTGACAGATCTGGTATGTCTCTAGAAAACACCTCGCTTCCCAGTAAGATATTATATAACCTCAGGTTATCTATCTTGCCATACCCATGTTGCACCCCAGGTCTGATAAACAGGACCGAGCCTTCACCTATAGGGTACTCACCCTCTCTGGTGAGGTGTTTTCCCTTGCCGGAAACCACTACCACAAGCTCATAGAAATTGTGACTATGTAAGGGATAGGGAATTTCCGGGTCGCGAAGCATTACCTTCACTTTTAGGCTGTTTTCCTTAAAAAACACCCCTTCTTGGAGAATTTTGTATGACATGAGAAAATCGTGCTATAATTTGATTATTCTGTCAAGGCATATTTTCAGAAAGGTGTCACACTTGTAGTAGGAGAAATAATCATGACTATCTATGAGATCGCAAAAGAAGCTTACGCCAGGTATGGCGTCGACACTGAAACTGTTCTACAAGAGTTGGCCTCCGTTCCCATTGCCATACACTGTTGGCAGGGTGATGATGTCGGCGGTTTTGAAAAACCCGATGCCACCTTGGGTGGAGGAGGGATCCAGACAACCGGAAACTATCCCGGCAAAGCCAGGAATGTCAGTGAGCTTCGCCTCGATCTTGAGAAGGTTCTCTCCCTCGTTCCAGGAAAGCATCGCCTGAACCTCCATGCTAGTTATGGTGAGTTCGGCGCAACATTTGTAGACCGTGACCAGATCGAAGAAAAACATTTCCAAGGGTGGGTCGATTGGGCAAAGAAGAACAATGTCCTCATTGACTTCAACGGCACCTTCTTCAGCCATCCTCTTGCAGAAGACGGCTATACCCTTGCCAGCAAGGATGAGACTATCCGTAAGTTCTGGATAGAGCATGAGAATCGTTGCAGAAGAATTGCCGCTTGGATCGGGCGCGAGCAGAAGAGCCCCTGTATCCTCAATACCTGGATCCCCGATGGGGCAAAGAACCTCACAGTCGACAAGCTAGGCTACCGCTCCATCCTCAAGGAGTCCCTCGACGAGATCTTCGCCACCGAGTATCCCAAGGAAGAGATGGTCGATGCCTTGGAGACCAAGCTGTTTGGCATTGGCAGTGAGGCCTTCGTTGTAGGGTCCCATGAGTTCTACATGAATTACGCCATTCGCAACAAGAAGATGCTCTGCATCGACATGGGTCATTTCCATCCTGAAGAGGACATCTCAGACAAGCTCTCCGCCCTCCTGCTCTTTGATGATGAGATCCTGTTGCATATCAGCCGTCCCATGAGATGGGACAGTGACCATGTGGTCCTGTTCAATGACAAGGTGAAGATGGTGGCTGAAGAGCTGGTACGCAGTGGCAAGCTTGCCACCACCCATATCGGCCTTGACTTCTTCGATGCCTCCATCAACCGCGTAGGGGCTTGGGTCACCGGAACACGGTCGATGAGAAAGGCCCTGCTCTTTGCAATGCTCCAGCCTTTGGACCTCCTGGTCCGCTATGAGGAGACCGATAACGGCTATGCCAAGATGGCCCTGCTCGAACAGCAGAACACCTTGCCCTTTGGCCTAGTCTGGGATGAGTTCTGCAAAAGAAATGGTAGTGCTTTGGATGGGGATCTTATCAGGCTAGTAGGTGAGTATGAAGCCTCTGTACT
>CAYXYD010000021.1:0-22203 GCA_964469205.1 uncultured Sphaerochaeta sp.
CGATCTTTTGGTAGGTAGCAAGCGGGTCGATGGCCTTATCTCCCTCTGCATGAACTTGGAGGAATCGACTATCGAAAAGTTGAGGGCTTCCGCCATCCCCGTATGTTTTGTTGAGACAGAGGTTGAAGGCTTTGACTCTGTTGTCATCCGTAATAGTAGGGGCGGCAGGATGGTAGCCGAGTTCTTGCATAAGAATGGCTATCGTACTCCTGGGTATGTGGGGGAAGCTTCCCTCAGGGCCTATGCAGCGCGTTCGACAGAACAGCGACTAGAAGGATTTTCATCCTATTTTGCAGTTAAGGACATAGAGGTGGAGGGACGCAATATCTGGCTTGGGGAAAACCTTCCTAATGTTTCGACAGCAGGCATCCTCAAGATTTTAGATTGTCCTGACCGCCCTGACTGCATTTTCGCTTCTAGCGATACGTTGGCCATCAGGACCATCAAATGTGCAGTCCAACTGGGGATTACTGTCCCTGATGAGTTGGGTGTTGTCGGCTTTGATGACATCGAGATGGCGGAGTTCGTGAATCTGACAACCATAAACCAGAGCCTTGAGGATTCGGGCTTTCAGGCTGCAGAAATGGTTCTGCAAAGAATAAAAGAACCGAATCGCCCTGCAAGGAAAAGCCTCATAGATTTGAAGCTAATCAAGCGGAGTTCGACCGAGTATTTGTAGGTGAATATGCATCACGTTGTGATGCTTGAAGTTTTAGGAGGACGTTATGAAAAAACTTTCTAAGGTTATGTTATTTGTCCTGGTTCTGCTGCTGGCAATGCAGGGAGTCTGGGCACAAGGAGCGAAGGAAGCTGCGGCAGAGGATAAGACCATCCGCATCTTCGGCGCTTTCAGAGGAGAAGAAGCTGCACGTTTTGATGAGATCATCAGGATCTTTAACGAGAAAAGTGGCTACAATGCAGTCTACGAGGGAAGCCCGGAATTTGAGACCCAGATTTTGGTGCAGGCAGAAGCTGGTACACCACCAGACATCGCAGCTCTTCCCCAGCCTGGCATCATGCACAAGTTTGCCGATCAGGGCTATCTCAAGTCTCTTGCCCCAAGTGTTGTTAGCATGATCGATGCCAACTATGCTCCTGTCTGGAAAGAATTGGGCTCCTATAATGGCAAGGTCTATGGTGTATTCCACCGTGTTAATGCCAAGAGTTTTGTCTGGTATCCCAAAAAAGCCTTTGAAGCAAAGGGTTACAAGATTCCCAAGACTTGGACTGAGCTGAAGGCTCTTGAGGACCAGATTGTACGTGATGGGGGAACCCCCTGGTCCATCGGCTTTGAGTCTGGAGGCGCAACCGGTTGGGTAGGCACAGACTGGCTGGAAGATGTCATGCTTCGCACCGCAGGTCCTGATATATATGACAAGTGGGTCAACCATGAGATCGCCTTTGATGATCCTGCTGTACAGAAGGCCCTCGGCTATCTTGGCGAGATTTTCCTGAATCCAAAGTATGTCTATGGTGGTGCTACAAACATTCTTACCACTAACTTTGGGGACGCTGTCAAACCACTGTTTGACACTCCAACCAAGGTATTCCTGCACCGTCAGGGTAACTTCATCACAGGCTTCATGCCTCAGAAGATCCAGGACAATCTTGAAACGGAAGTAGGTGTATTTGCTCTTCCTTCCATCGATCAGAAGTGGGGTACTCCCATTCTTGGTGGTGGAGACCAGTTCGTAGTGTTCAATGACAAGCCTGGTGTTAAGGAGTTCATGGAATTCCTGACCACTTGGGAAGCATGTGCACCTTGGGCCCAGGTTGGTGGAGCATTGTTCCCCCACAAGGATCAGATTTTTGCTGACTATGGCAACAGCCTCGAGCGTGAGCTTGCTAAGGCCCTTGTTCAGGCGACAGTATTCCGCTTTGATGCATCGGATCTGATGCCAGCTGAAGTAGGAGCTGGTTCCTTCTGGACCGGTATGGTCGAATATGTGAATGGCAAGGATGGCAAGACTGTTCTTTCCAACATTGAGAAGAGCTGGCCTCGCTAAGCTACTAGTTGTCTCTATAGGGGATTCCGCCTCTAGGCGGAATCCCTTTCTCACAAGGGAGGAACCATGCAGTTACAGAAAGATCAGGAGAGGAAGGAGTTGGTCGTACGGACACTTGTGTTCACGCCCCTCACGATTATCGTCATGATCGGAGGGTTTCTCCTGTTGAGAGACAATCCGATGTCACAGGTTTTGACTACGTTGTTCGCCATAGTATGGGGAACATTCACTGTATTATCCTTATTCTATACCATGAACCTTATTGTGCAGCTGTTTCCCATACAGAAGTACAACAAGATTATTCCCTTTGTCTTTGTAGGTCCTGCAATCCTGATCATTGGCTGGTACCTGTTGATCCCGACGGTGCGAAGCCTTGTATTGAGCTTCATGAACAGGGATTCTACAGCATTTGCAGGTTTGGCAAACTACAAGTATATCTTCACTAACTCCACCATGCTCACAGCCATTGGCAATACAGTCCTCTGGTTGCTGTTCGGTACAGCGTTTGCTGTCTTTTTTGGCCTGATGACGGCCCTGTTGGCAGAACGTTCGGCCATTGAGAAACTGGGAAAGACCTTTGTATTCTTACCCATGGCCATCTCCATGGTAGGAGCTGGCGTCATCTGGAAGTTCATGTATGCCTACAAGCCTGTCGGGGCAAACCAGACGGGGCTTTTGAATGCCATCATGGTTGGTTTGGGAGGAAAACCTCAGAACTGGCTAGGTTCGGCTCCTATGAACAACTTCTTTTTGATACTCATCTTTGTCTGGCTACAGACAGGGTTCTCCCTTGTGGTGCTCTCTGCTGCCTTGAAGGGTGTCTCTGAAGAGATTAAGGAAGCCGCCCGTATCGACGGGGCGAAGGAGTTCACCATTCTGACGAGGATAATCCTTCCATCCATCTACGGCAGCATTGTCACCGTCTCGACTACCATCATGCTTGCAGCCCTGAAGAGCTTTGACATCGTCTATTCCATGACCAACGGTCTCTATGGAACAGAGGTGTTGGCCAGTCAACAGTACAAGCAGATGTTCAAGTTCCTCGACTACGGGCGAGGCTCGGCGATTGCAATAGTCATCCTGCTCGCTGTCAGTCCTGTCATCTATTACAACTTGAAGGAATTCAACAAGCGGGAGGTTTTTTGATGAAAACAAAAGTAAAAATGACACGTGGTGGAACGATAATCACCCTCTTGCTTATTCTATTTTGTCTCATATGGAGTATTCCCACAGTGGGAATACTAATCACATCCTTCCGTAACAGTGATGCGACCTCATCCTCTGGATGGTGGACGGCTTTCTCTAACTTGAAGGACTTTACCCTAGAAAACTATGACGAAGTGCTTGGAGGACAACGCTTCACAGTAGGAACAGCCGGGGGAGGCACTGCCGCTAGGCGAGGGGCTTCCATGGGAAGTGCTTTTCTATCGAGCATCACTGTGACGCTACCGGCCGTCATAATCCCGATTTTCATAGCGGCAGCAGCTGCCTATGCCTTTGCCTGGATGAGTTTCCCCGGAAGGAAAATGCTCTTTGCAATGGTCATAGCCCTTCTGGTCGTACCGCTACAGATATCTTTGATCCCTATCCTGCGTGACTACCAGAAGATTGGGCTCAATGGTACCTATCTGGGAATTTGGTTGGCCCATACCGGCTTTGGTCTGCCGCTGGCCACCTATATACTCTTTAACTATATCGCTACCATTCCCCGCTCGATCTTGGAGTCTGCATTTATCGATGGGGCGAACCATTTCACCATGTTTGCCCGTCTCATCATCCCATTGAGCATACCGGCCCTTGCAGCGTTTGCGATTTTCCAGTTTATTTGGGTATGGAACGACCTGTTGGTCGCCTTGGTATTCCTCAGTGGAGGAGGGCAGATGATGGAAGTGGTCACCGTCAGGCTTATGAACATGGCGGGAACAAGAGGCTCCGACTGGCATCTGTTGACTGCCGGTGCATTCGTCTCAATGGTACTGCCGTTGACAGTCTTCCTCTCCCTGCAGAAATTCTTTGTCAAAGGTTTGCTTGCAGGTTCAGTCAAAGGATAATGCATGGATACGATGAGTTTTGGTTACGCAGAATATGATCCTTCACAAACGGCCCATAACGAGACCCTATTTACCTTGGCCAATGGGTATCTGGGGCTCCGAGGGGATTTTGAGGAGGCGGAAGGCGCTTACCATAAGGGTACATACATCAATGGGTTCTATGACAGCGAACCCATCATCTATGGTGAGAGTGCCTATGGGTTTGCCGAGAACCACGAGACTATCCTCAACCTCCCCGATCCCAAGCGGATCGAGTTGGAGGTAGGCTCTCTTCCTTTCTCTATGAAGAGGGGGGTGGTAAACGCATCTTCGCGTAACCTTAACTATAGGACTGGTCTCCTTACACGTACAGTCGACTGGACTAGTGCACAGGGGGACCGGGTAAAGATCACGACTGAACGTATGGTAAGTTTTACCGAGAAGCACTGCGCCCTGATCTCCTACACTGTTGAGGCAGTTGACAAGGCCCTTTCCATCAAGCTTACCAGCTTCTTGGATATCGGGGTACGTAACCGCTCTTCCAAGGATGATCCGCGTGTTGGTTCGAAGTTCACTTCAAATCCCTTGGTCATCGAACACTTTTCCATTGAAGATGAGGCCCTTAGCTTCTCTGCAAAGACTCGTAACAGTGGTCTCAGTCTCTATGGTTCTGCTTTCCATACCACGAGCAAGGAAGCTTTGGATATCATCCCTTCAGAGCGTGACCTTGCCCTTTCCTATACCTTCTCCTTGGCAAAGGGGGAGAGTGTAAAGCTCAACAAGTTCATCGCCTATACCACAGAAGATGACTCAGCTCCCTTTCGTGCAAGACGGTATGCCCAGGAGAGCTTTGCCTTCTATGCACAAGAGCAACACTCTTTTCTCTCCGAGTTCTGGGACGTGGGAAGGATACTCATCGAGGGTGATGAGAGTTCTGAACAAGCCCTCCAGTTCAACATCTTCCACCTTCTGCAGTCCTGTGGCCGTGATGGCTCTTCCAGTATGGCAGCCAAAGGCTTGACCGGTGAGGGGTATGAAGGGCACTACTTCTGGGATACAGAAGCGTACGCCCTACCTATGTTTTGCTATCTGAAGCCTGATATAGCAAAGTCCTTGCTCGATTACCGCTATGGGATCTTGAACAAGGCTCGTCTTCGTGCGAAGACGATGAGCCTTGAAGGGGCTCTCTTCCCTTGGAGGACCATAAGCGGGGAAGAGTGCAGTGCCTACTATCCTGCAGGGACTGCCCAGTACCATATCGATGCCGATATTCTCTATGCCGTGGAAAAGTATCTCGCGGCCACTGGGGAGGAGGCTCCTTCAACATACGTTGAGATGGCTATCGAGAGTGCCCGTATGTGGCTCAGCCTTGGCTGTTTCATCGATGGTGAATTCTGCATCAACGAGGTAACCGGTCCCGATGAGTATACCGCATGTGTGAATAACAACTCCTACACAAACCTTATGGCCCAGAATAACCTCAAGTTTGCCATAGCTTTGGTGGAAACCTACCAACAACAAGATAAAAGCCTTCCCCTAGTTTTGGAGAAAGACGAGCTTGAGGCCTGGAAACAAGCCCAAGCGGCTATGAGAATTCCCTTTGACAAGGGCCTGGGGGTCTATGCCCAGGATGATTCCTTCCTCAAGAAGAAAGACTGGCCGTTTGCCACAACACCTAAGGACAAGCATCCTCTTCTGCTTCACTTTCATCCTCTGGTGATCTATCGCCATAGGGTGCTCAAGCAACCTGATTTGGTGCTTGCACAGTTCTTTCTCTCCGGCCTCTTTACCAAAGCTGAGAGAATCCGAAACTTCTCGTTTTACGAACCCTATACAACCGGAGACTCCTCGCTGTCACACTGCATACAGAGCATTATGGCCAGTGACTCGTTCCAGAGCCTGAAGGCTTGGACCTATTTCAAGAAGACCGTACGCCTGGATATTGATGATATCCAAGGCAACTCTGTCGATGGGATCCATACCGCCTCCATGGCAGGGTCGTGGATGGCCACAGTCTATGGGTTTGCAGGCTTCAGGGATTGGAAGGGAACCTTCAGTTTCGACCCCAAGCTGCCATCTGCCTGGAAGGCTCTGACCTTCTGTCTAACGCTAAACAGCTCTGTTCTCAAAGTGGAGCTTCGCCCAAACGAGGTGTTCTACACCCTGATGACAGGAAAATCAATAGAATTAGTCCATCGTAATGAGACCTTTATCCTCAAAAATGGTGCAAGCCGTACCTTCTCCTTGGTCCCAAAGCTTGGTGGAGTGCTCTTTGACCTTGATGGAGTCCTCTGTGATACAGCACACCTGCATTACAAGGCGTGGAAGAAGGTCAGTGATGAGAACCTCCTGCACTTTGACCGTCAGGTCAACAAAGGTTTGCTGGGGGTAAGCCGTGAAGCATCGCTGCAGGTAATCCTCGACCACAACGAAGTTGATTGGCCTCAAGAGAAACGTAATGAAGTGCTCAAACGCAAGAACGATTCCTATGTAGCTTCATTGGACAGTATTACCAGTGATGACCTTTTCCCCGGTGTCCTTGATCTCCTTACTGATCTGAAAAAACATAAGGTGAAGATCGCCCTTGCTTCTGCAAGCAAGAATGCCAGGACCGTATGTAAAAAACTGGGAATCCTCGATCGCTTCGATGCCATTGCCGATATCACCAGTGTGCAGAAGCCCAAGCCTGAACCAGATATTTTCCTCTCTGCCAGCGAGCAAATAGGGGTCTGGTATACCGATTGTGTTGGTGTTGAAGACGCCAAGGCAGGTATTGAGGCTATCAAGAGGGCAGGGATGCCCTCTGTAGGTATTGGGGCAGAGAGTGAGCTTCCTGGTTCTGACTTGGTACTAAGTGGTACAAAAGAGCTGACGCTGGAAGTGTTGCAACAGGTCATTGCAGGACGCTAACCTGATAGGAAAGAAATCTGAAAAAATATGAAGATATTCCCTCTGGCGCTGGTGCTGTTGGAATGGTACCATTGAGCAATGTGGAAGCCAGTAAGGTATGCCTTTAGTAGGGATACCTTACAATACCGCAAAATAGAGAATTCTGTGTCTCCGGTAAGTCGAAAACCCACCATGAAAAAGGGTGATGGGCGACTACTTCGTTCGGAATTGCTAGGAGGGATGCAAATGACATATACAAGTGCATGGGTCGACAAACCAAAACACATAAGCATTGTAAGTAAAGAATTGAGGGACCTAGAGGCGACAGAGGTGCTTGTTAGGGTTAAGGCCTGTGGCATTTGTGGGACAGATTTGCATTTTTTTGACGATCTCCCAAACAAAACAATCACCCCATTGGGCCATGAGGTTGCCGGCCTTGTAGAAGCTATGGGCACAAGCGTTACCGATCTGGAGATTGGCACTAATGTTATTGTACAAAACAATGTGGCTTGTACTACCTGCACTTCTTGTCTCAACCAAGATCCTTCATCCTGTTCGGATATCCAAACCTATATGGATGATCAGGCAGGAATGGGAGAATATCTCATTGTTCCCCGCTCTATGGTCATTCCTTTTGAAGGGTTGTCCTTTGCCGAAGCTACTTTGGCTGAACCAATTACTGTTGCGTTGGATTTATGTAGGGAAGCCGACATTCAGCTCTTTGATGATGTGCTTATTATGGGACCAGGGGTAATTGGGCTTAGCTGTATCCCGTTGAGCCGGTTGCGAGGAGCCAATAAGATAGTTGTTGTTGGCCGTTCGCTTACTACAATACGGGGAAAATACAGAGAAAAAGTTGCGTATCAGCTAGGAGCTGACTTGGTAGTCGATAGTGCCACTCCCAATTGGAAGAAAAAGCTCAAAGAACAGTTTCCCGACCTGTTTAATCGGGTTATAGTCACCTCTCCTCCCAAGACAGTTTCAGATGGGATCGACTTGGCAGGCTTCCATGGACAAATCGTATTTGATGGCATCGATTTTGTTGATGACAGAATTACCTTCAAGGCTAATGATTTTCATTTCGCCAAAAAACGTCTGATCGCATCCCATGCAATTCCAAACTGGGGGTTCCCACAAGCGTTTGAATTGCTGAAAAAAAGGATTATTCCCTCTTCTCTAGTCTTGACCCATAGGTTTCATTTTACTGAGTTGGAACAGGCTTTCGCCATGTTCAATAAGAAAGATGAAGAGGTCATCAAGCCCGTAATCCTCATTGATTGAGTGAAAGCAACAAGGTCTTCTGATTTCAGCCTTGTGTAGTAAAACAATGTTAGGTCTGTAAAGTCATTTCTCTGTGGATATTGGTTTCTTTCACTCCAAAGAGCCGGAGATATGATTTAGCAATTTTCGATCCTAGCAATATGGATTAAGAATTCATTGGTATAAAGAAGGTGTACATATGAAATATTTTGATTTTAAGGGAATGAAGGCCATTGTAACTGGAGGAAGCCGAGGTTTGGGAAAAGGCGTTGTGGACGCATATCTCGAAGAGGTATTGAAGTGGTCATAATGGCTAGAAAACCTACCGTGTTGGATTTAGCTAAAGACTATAAGTCGAAGGGTTATGCCTGTCATGGAGTTATGGTCGATTTGGCAAAAAGTGAAGATAGACGTAGGGCATTCAAAGAGTCTATGGATTTGCTTGGGGGCAACCTAGATATCCTTGTAAATGCAGCAGGGGTGCAAATACGACATCCCTCAGAAGAATTCCCTTTAGACGATTGGAATTATGTCCTAGAGGTAAATCTTACCGCCTCATTTGAGCTTTGTCAGCTAGCTGCAAACCATATGATTGGGAAGGGGCGTGGGAAAATTATTAATTTTGCATCCATGTTGAGTTTTTTTGGTGGCTATACAGTTCCCGCCTATGCTGCGAGCAAGGGTGGGATTGCACAGATTACAAAAACTTTTTCAAATGAATGGGCGAGTAAGGGTCTATGTGTGAATGCGATTGCTCCTGGATATATGGCTACTGACATGAATGAAGCCTTGCTTGCAAATGAAGATCGAAATGCAGACATAACTAAAAGAATCCCTGCTAAACGCTGGGGCTTGCCTGAAGATGTTGCTGGGCTTTCTCTTTTCTTGGCTTCAAGAGGAGCAGACTACATTAATGGAGCAATAATCCCTGTTGACGGTGGATATCTGGCGAAGTAGTTTGAACTTGTTCGAGAGAATTTCTTGTGAGGCTCTGATACTGCTAAGCGGAAACACTCCCTACTTACTTGATTTTTTGGAAAGTCTTACTTGATTTTTTGGAAAGCTTTCATTGACAAGACAAAAAGTGTAGGCGTATCCTTCAAGGACCATGAACCAAGCATTAGCAATAGACATTGGAACTTCAAAGATAACCTTAGTGCAGTTCGACCTCGCCTCCATGGAGGTGATTGAAACTGCAACAGAGTCTAACGATTCAGAAGTTCTCCTCTCTGATGAGAGTAAGCATGAACAGGACCCAGAGAAGACCTGGGCTATCGCGCAACGCCTGTTCAGTCAGATTTCTTCTCTCTCTTCTGTTGGGTTCATTGCAATTACTGCCCAGGTGCACGGCATTCTTCTCCTCGATGAAGGAGGGAAAGCCCATACAAACCTCATTACTTGGCGCGATGCACGTCCGGTGGTCCTATCCAGTGACAAGTCTTTCAAAAAGAGCAATGGGTGTCTGTTGCAGAAAGGCTATGGGGGACGTACGGTGGCAGCCTTGCTGCAGGAAGAAAATTCTTCTGAGTATGAAGGCTTGCAGGTTTGTACCATAGCGTCATTCATCATGGGGAAGCTCTCAGGCTGCTACTCTCTCGATGAGAGTATTGCTGCTAGCCTTGGGGTGTATGACATACATGCAAAATGTTGGAATGCTCCTCAGCTGCAGGCTCTAGGAATTCCTCTTTCCCTGTTCTCTTCTGTCGTTCCTTCATGCAGTCCTGTTGGAAAGGTACTCCCCTCAGTAGGAAAATTGTTGGGATTATCCCCTAACACTCTTGTCTGTTCTCCCATTGGGGATAATCAGGCAAGCTTTCTTGGTTCAACTGGGTTCTGCAGTGCCGCTTTAGTCAACATCGGTACAGGGGGGCAGCTTTCGATCCCTGGAGAGAGGGAGAATGCTTCGCCTACGGTAGAGGTTCGACCCCTTCTGGGCTCTGATTTCCTGGAAGTCTATGCAAGTCTCTGTGGTGGATGGGCCTATGTCTATCTCAAGGATTTTTGCAAAAGGATGCTAGCCAATTTTGGCGTAGTTGCAACTGACAAACAGGTGTATCAGACGCTTGACCGCTTAGCCCTAGAAGCCGACCCTAAGCTTCCTCTTCAGGTTGATACCCATTTCTTGGGGGAGCGTGGCACACAAGATATGCCCCAATATGGAGGAATCTCTCACATTGATACGCATAACTTCACCCTTGCAAACCTCTCTCGAGCTTTTCTTGAGGGGATAGCGAGGGAGTTGCATACTCCTGCCATTAGCATGGAGGGAGTTCCTTTTCTTGTGGCCAGTGGCAACGCCGTTCGCAAGAACCCCCTGATGATAAGCCTACTTGAAAAAGAGTTTGGCCTGCCGGTCAAAAGTTCTCCCTTTCTGGAGGAGGCTGCTATCGGTTCGCTCTTGGGTTGTGCCTTCCAGATTGGGGGAGATGATTCCAAACAGAAGATTCATATGTTCTATGAAGCACATTTCAACAGATAGGAGAGTACTATGGGCATTGCAAGCTATGTTACGGGCCTTCAGCATATTGGCATTCCAACGAATGACTTGGAAAAAACACTTGCTTTTTACCAGAGCTTGGGCTTTGAAAAGCAGTATGAGGTCAATAATAAGGGAGAGGAAGTTGCTTTTCTCCAGCTAAAACAGGTGATGATAGAGACCTATCAGAACTATCAGGGAGCAATGGCCCATGGGGCTATCGATCACATTGCCTTGGACGTCAGTGATATCGAGGCAGCCTATACTGAGATCGGCAAGCTTGGCTACCCCATCCTTGAAGATGGCATCCAGAGCCTGCCTTTCTGGAAGAAGGGTGTACGGTTCTTCACCATAGAAGGTCCCAACAAGGAAAAGGTTGAGTTCAGTCAGATGCTGTAGATCTCTGGGTTTTTCCTGTTTCCCTATAAAACGAGGGTATCGAAGACCAGCTATCTGGTATAGGATATTCTTATGAAAACACAAGGATTTTTGGATTTCCGTAAGATTGTAAAGCTACTCTTGCTTACAGGTCTTCTTGCTTTGGTTGTGGTACGTTTTGCTGATGTATTCGCCTTTGCTGAGAAGGTCCTGGGCCTTCTGACCCCCCTTATCATTGGTTTTGTCATTGCCTTCCTGGTGGATTTGCTGGTCAGACCTTTAGAGAAGTTGTTCAACAGATTGGTAAAGAAGAAGAAAAAACTTTCACGACCTCTTGCCATCCTGTTGGCTGTCATTATCGTTGTGGCATTATTTTTTGGTGTCTTGCTGGTTCTCATCCCTCAGCTGAAGATTGCCGTAGAACAGTTTGTGGTAAGACTGCCTGTCTTGTTTGATGATCTTGAAAGTGCCGTTGTAGCTTTTGTAAGCAATAGGCCAGAGTGGGAATCGGCGTTTACGCAGGTACAGACATTCTTTGAGGAATTACGTAACAAGCTTTTCTCCAGCATACCAAGTGTTGCAGACTATGCCATTGGTCTGGTTGGTTCTGCCCTTACCACGATTATTCATCTTGCCATTGGAGCTATCTTCTCCCTCTACCTGTTGTTTGGGAAAAAGAAGTTGCTTTTTCAGTACAACCGCTTGCTCGATGTCTATGGAAAACCCCGTTACACCAAACGCATAAAGGTCATATTAGCTGTGGTGAACCAGACCTTCTCGAAGTTCTTTGCTGGTCAGCTTCTTGAAGCTTTCATCCTAGGTATTTTGTGTACTCTGGGGATGATGGCCTTCCGCTTCCCGTATGCTCTGACGGTGGGCACTGTGGTGGGAATGACAGCCCTTATCCCCATGATAGGGGCGTACATCGGGGGAGCCATCGGGTTTGTCCTGATTTTCCCGGATAATTTCAAGCTTGCCATGTTTTTTGTTCTGTTTTTAGTCATCCTGCAACAGCTTGAAGGCAACCTCATTTATCCCAGGGTGGTAGGGAATTCGGTAGGACTTCCCGGTATCTGGGTCTTTGCCGCCATCATCATAGGTGGTGGGCTCTGGGGGATCTTAGGTATCCTGTTTGGAGTTCCCACAGTTGCTAGTGTGTACCGGCTGGTCCGGATGGATATGCAGGAGAGAAAGGAACAAAATGCTGAAAGGAGGATGAAGTATGAATGATAACAAGAAAGCTTTTTACCTTGAAAAAGACCCAATCAAGCAGTTTGCAAGCATCCAAAGTTTTTTTGTTTTGACAAGACTGAATGGGCTGCTATCTTCTCTGTCCCAAGGGCAATCATAGTAGGATGGATCGCTGGCGAAGGTGTTCCAAGTGCCGAGAATGCAAGCAAGATCAATTGGTTGTATACTCTTATGACCGCTATCCCCAATCGAGAGGAAGGAGATAGGCTCTTCAGAGGATATATACATCATCATATCAGTGCTTATGATTGTTCGCTGTATGAAATGTTCAAAATTACCATTCCAGATGATGATACAGTTCTTGCATTGGTATCTGTCCTATCATCCCTTTTGGAAAGATCTCGAAAGAAAGCCAAAGAACTTGATACGTTGGAAAAGACTGGTCTTGCCACTGAATCTACTTTGGATCACAATCTTGATGACCTCTTGAATTGTGTGGAATGAAATTGTATGCATGAGAATCCAGTATAGACACCTTTACTGCTTTCATGAGCGAGAAGTTTATTGGAAGTGATAACTCAGAGTAGAATAAAGAACAACCTTCAATAGAAATAGCTTTGCATGTCCTATCGGGTTATTATAAGCGTTCTGATTTCGATGATGAGAGGTACAAGCTGGTGTCCTTTCCCCCATCTATATTTAACACACGGTGAGCATATGTCTCTGTTGTGAGAAGTTCAGTGGCGAAAACATCACCCTTAGAAAGAAGTGCTTTCACCCATAGCACAATCTTATCCATTGCTAGCAAAGCTTAGTGGAAGTGGATCCAATAGGACCCATCAGTCTTCCCCGGATACGCTCGTGTGTGAGGCTTTGTTGTGTGTTCATCATCCCATGGCTTCACTGATATTGCATGCCACTCAAAACTGAAAAAATCTGAATAAAACTTGAATTTTGTTGATAAACTGTAATGTTTAGTGTAAAGTAATAGATGAAGGAGACACTATGAGTGGAATAAAACAGGCTCTTTCTAATGGCCCTCTCTCTGTTGTACTGATGCAGGTTCAATTTTCTCCGATAGATCAGATCAAGAAATATATACCCGCCTTTCAAGATTATCTGCAAGGAATTGAATATCCCCTATATTCCTCGAGGGAGAAAGATATAGTTTGTCTTGGGCAGCATGGGGAACCAGAAAAGGCAATTTTTGAACAATGGTATTTTTCGTCTTCTGATACGCAACAAACCATTATCCTTGATAGTGAGAGGTTAACGTATCAGGTGTTTGACATACAATTCTCTTCTTTCGAGACCATCCTTCAGAATTTTCTTACAATCGTCAAAGAATTTGATGCTTTAGTAGAGATTTCTATTATATCACGACTTGGTTTACGATATATTCACTCGATTCAAGAGAAGGAAGATGTATCTTGGAAGGACTTGGTAACAAAGGAATTTCAAGGTCCTTCTTTCCCTGCAGATGGAGACTGGATAGAGAATGAATTACGCTCTATTTCTGCGCAAAGGGGAGTGCTTCTTGAGGAACTTGCCATCAATAGTAATTTCCTCTATGTGATAACACAAAATGCCATAGGCAGAAAATATCCTGAAGGGATAGTACGGTTTCCAACAAATGGTCCAGAGTTTTTTGACCCAAAATGCTTGGTTACACATCTTGATCTTGATCATTTTGTGATTCTTACTGATTCTCCCAAACTTGAGGTTTTTGATTGTCTTCCAGGTATATTCACTTGTTTAAATTCTGTGATAGAAGAGATGTTCTTCGGGGCTATGCTTACAGATAAGGCAAAAAAAACTATGACAGTTGTTCCCCAATACCCCATAACAGATCCTTTGCTTGATGGATCATCTCCTTCCCATGCTCTGGAGGCAGAAGCTGCCTATGGCTATAAGGAGAGTGATGCAGGTAGCAGTATTCATAGTGTACAAGCCTATTCTCAAATATTAGATACAGACAGGCTTGATATGTCTACAGACTATAAGTCAAAGTACAAACGCTGTAATATTTCCGATAGGAAACATGACACACCCTTTCAGTGCGTTAATCCTTGTGAGAACTTTTCGAGATTTGATAATCATATAGATACTAGTGTCAATCCTAAAAAAACGTATAAGGTTCTTGTTCTGAAGAATCATAATGAACAGTTTGTCAGTCTTTCTAGGTTCTTTGGCTTCAATAAAACAGAATGGGCAGAGATTTTTTCAGTATCAAGACCAACGATATATGGATGGCTTAAGAATGAGCTTAAACCAAGTGGTGAGAATGCAAGCAAGATCAGTAGGTTATATAGCTTGCTGAATGCTATCCCCAATCGTCAGGAGGACGATAAACTTTTCAGGGGTTATATTCATCACCATATCAGTGTTTATAATTGTTCTTTGTATGAGGTGTTCAAATCAAATTTATCAGATGATGGCAAAATCCCTGAATTGGTGTATGTCTTTTCTTCCCTATTGGAAAGATCTCGACAAAAAAGCAAAGAACTTGACGATTTGAAAAAAAATGGAATCGCTTCAAAATCTACTTTTGATTACAACATGAAACGTCTTTTTTCATAAAGGGAAGGTCTAAAATGTATGAACCATCTTTAAGAGATGCCATTATAAAAACTAAATGGAGGCAAGGTGTTGTTGTGGAAGGAGCTCAAATGAAAGAAGTGCTTTCACATGTGGTAGAATCTTATCCGTGGATTAATGAAGCCGATGCATTGGTTTTATTTAGTCAGGATTGTGATTTGCTGAACCCTAGTCTCGAAAATGAGCCCTTTGCCGAGTTTTTCTGTTCAAAAAGCATTTCTAAAGTAGATTCATCATTGGCATATGGCAAAAATCCAAGAAAAGTTCATCTAACATTTCATAAATCTAAGAACTTATGCCTTTCAATTAACCACAGAATTCGTATCAACAGGTTTTTTTTGGCTGAGATTTCTCTTGAGAATGACCCACAAAGGCTTCCAGACTTTGAACTGACTAATCTTCTTTCTTGGCTCTCAAAGAAGTATTCTCGCCCTGCTTTTCCAGATAGATTCAATGAACTGCTTGCACAGATTTCAGGACTGGATAAAAAGCTAAAAAAACTGAATGATTCATTCATAAGAATCAAGAGTCTCTTTTTTTATATTTTTCCAAACACAGAAATTGAATACGATCAAAGCTATTCTCTTCGGGTTATGGTTCTGTTGGTCGGTGAATCCTTTGAAGGTGGTGAAGATGAGAAGGATCTTATCAGGGAAGAATTGGAATATATCCTTTCAGTCGATAAAATCTGTGTTTCAAATATTTCGTGTGCATTTGAAAATGAGATGACACTGTATGAATTAAGTTTTTACAAGGAATGGGACAAGGATTATATCAGTAGAAGATATGACTTTGCTCTTTGAGGTTCTTTGACTATGAGTTTATTTCCATACAGTAATCTCAATAGGTTCATATCTGACAGAACCGCTTTTCTTGGTTATTCATGGATTAGAAATCACTTTATTTGATATTAACTTCCAGATTTTTTTATTCGAATAAGAGGCAATCAAAGATAAAGTTTTTCTCGCCTGCAGATAAGATGGAAATACCGGGGTTATCACCCATATATTCAGTTCAGAGACAAGGAGATACTAATATGGATTTACAATTACAAGGGAAAAACGTACTGATCACTGGAGGAAGTTCTGGTATTGGACTTGCTGTTGCACGCAAATATGCAGAAGAAGGGGCAAACGTAGGCCTTTGGGCTAGAGGTGCAGAGAAGGCCTTGGCTGAAGCCTCTACCCTTGAAAAGGAATTCAAAGTAAAAGCCATTGGGGTCTCCTGTGATGTAACAAAGATGGAAGACATTGAAAAGGCGATGAAAAAGTCTCTCGCTTTTCTGGGTGGAATTGACATCCTGATAAACAATGCGGGAACCGGTAGTGAAGAGACCATCATGGATGCATCAGATGAGAAGTGGCAGTACTACTGGGACCTCCATGTGATGGCTGCGATCAGGACTTCGCGCCTGGTAGTGCCTTCCATGAAAAAGAGGGGTGGGGGAGTCATCATTCAGACTGCCTCCATTTGTGCAAAGCAACCATTGTGGTATGAGCCTATTTATAACACTACCAAAGCTGCGTTGGTGATGTTCAGCAAGTGCCTGGCGAATGAACTCATCAAAGAGAGTATTCGAGTGGTTGCCATCAGTCCTGGTCTTGTATTGACCTCTGACTGGTGGAAAACAGCAGGTATCCTATCTGAAAAGGAAGGCATTACCCCTAAGGAGTATCTTGATGGGATTGCTCATAAGAATGCCCCGATAGATCGGTTTGCCTCTCCCGAAGAAATTGCTGAGTTTTATGCTTTCATTGGTTCTGCCAAGGCAAGCTATTGCGTTGGGTCTAATTACTCACTAGACGGTGGATGGCTCAATGTGATCGACTGATACCGTCTTAATGATGAAGCTGTCATTGCTTTCCTAAGAAAGAGAAAAACAGAGAGAGCGAGAAAAGAGAGGTAAGAGTCAGTAAAAAAAACTAGTTTGTACGATAAGGAAGGCGCAACATGGAGATCATGTTGCGCCTTCTTGTAGATATCATAGACTAGAATCTAGTACCGGACAGGCACGCCTGTCCTTCCAGAGGTATACATCCCTTCAATGATCTTTACTGTCTCCATTCCTTCTTCTCCAGAGGAAACGGGGATGGTGTCGTTTAGTATCGCTTGGGTGAAGTCCTCAAGCTGGAGGCGGAAGAAATATCCCACTGGGTCAATGGTCTTGAAGAAAGCAGTGTCTTCCATCTTCCAAACCTCAAGCATCTTCTGTTCGCCTTCAATGGTCCAGATATCATTGTAAGGAGGCTCTACGACACCGCTTCTGCCTGCGATGAACATCGCCCCTCCATCAGTCTGGACACCGGCAGAATAGGCATTTGAGCCATGGACATGCACCTTGGCAAAGATGCCGGGCTTCTGGGAGTTTGATACCAGAATCGATGCTATCGCACCGCTTTCGAAGCGCACAGTACCGACAACGGTATCTTCAACCTCTATGTAGGGATGGTTGATGTTGTCCCACTGGGCATACACTTCCTTAACCGGACCTAGGAACCAGTGCAGGAGATCGAGCTGGTGAGGAGCCTGGTTGATCAGTACACCACCGCCCTCCTTATCCCACTTGCCTCTCCAAGGGTCGCTGTTGTAGTACTCCTCATCCCTCCAGCCCAACATGGTGACTTGGCCGATCATAGGCTTGCCAAGCTTACCATCCTCAATTGCCTTGTGGATTCTCTGTGTCGAAGGGAGCCAGCGTCTCTGGCTGATGACAGCCAGCTTCTTATTCTCCTGTTTTGCACATGTGATCATCTCCTGACAGTCAGCGACTGTGAGGGCCATGGGCTTTTCAACCAGCACATGAGAGCCTGCTTTCAGGGCAGCAAGAGCGTTTTCCTTATGAGCGGGGTGTGGGGTGGTGATGACTACAGCATCGATCTTGGCCTCAGTTATCATCTTCTGCATGTCAGTGAAGGCTAGGATGTCCCACTCTTTGGCAAAGAGGTCTGCCTTGTCCTTGTTTCGGCCCCAGACAGCCACGAGAGTGCTGTCCTTAGCTTCTTTGAGTGCCTTGGCATGCACATGTGCAACTTTTCCATATCCAATAAGTGCGTATCGTACCATAGTATCCTTCTTTGTTTGTTAGGGGAGCAGCACAACCTTCAACAGGTTGTCCTCTCGGTTATAGAGCTTGTCGAACCAGAACTGGCCTTCACTTAAGGGGGCAGTCTTGCTGATAAGATCATCCACTACCAGTTTTTCTGAAGCCATAAGCTTGATGACTGCAGGGTACTCACCACTGATGGCGCAGCTCCCCTGCATGCGAATCTGCCTAGTTACAATCTTTTGTAGTGGCAGTTCAACTTTGGGACTCACATTTCCAACCAATACAACAGTTCCGCCTTTCTTAACCACATCAAGGGCTGTGTTGATCGGAGCGGTTGCCCCGACTGCTTCATAGACTTTGTCCAGCATTGCCTCATTTGTTAGGGCGGCTATTTTTTTCTGTAAGTCAGTGTCTCTGGGATCGAAAGCATAGTCAGCACCACAGCTTAGAGCTTTCGCCCTTCTGCTCTCGTCGGTCTCCAAAGCAACTATCAGACCACTGGTGCTTGGACGTAGAAGCTTGAGAATAAGCAGGCCTATAAGGCCCGTGCCTACCACTGCTACATCCTCGCCCAGAAGAGGAGGTGCCAAGCTTATTGCATGTGCTGCAACCCCAGCAGGCTCTGCCATCGCAGCCTGGATGAAGTCCAACCCTGCGGGAAGCTTGTAGAGGATGCGCTCCTCTATGAGGGCATACTCTGCAAAGATTCCATCCTGCTTGTATTCATCACAGCTTACCCCCAGGACCCTGCGGTTATTGCAGAGGTTTACCTTTCCTTGTTGGCAGAAGGGGCAGGTTCCACACCAGATGGTGGAGTCAAAGGTGACCCTATCGCCCTTGGTAAAGTTCTTCACCAAGGAACCTACTTCCTCTATAACACCACTAGCCTCATGGCCCATGATGATAGGAGGCTGACGCCTACCTGTTGATCCGTCAAAACCATGGACATCACTGCCGCATATTGCCGCTGCCTTAATCCTGACCAGCACCTCTGTGGGGCTTTTGATCTTTGGGGTGGGGACATCCATAAACTCGAGTTTCTTGTATTCGGTCATTACCAGTGCTTTCATATATTACCTCTGTATCCTTGCACTCGATCCTTGGGCAAGGGCCTCTACCTGACTTAGTGTAGCCATGCTTGTATCACCTGGAAAGGAGGTGAGCAACGCTCCATGTGCCCATCCGAGTCTCAGGCTCTCTTCAGGTGTTTTTCCTGCCAACAACCCATAGATGAGTCCACTGGCAAATCCATCACCACCACCTACGCGGTCATAGACATCCAGGGAGCATGTCGGGGCTGTGTAAGCCTTTCCATCATACCACAGCACAGCACTCCAGTCATGGCGGTTGGTCGAGTTGACCTCACGCATGGTGGTAGCCACTGCCTTGACGTTGGGAAAGCGCTTGGAGACGGTTGTCTGCATCGCAAAGAAGGAGGAGGGGTCGAGCTTGCCATGGGTGGCAACCTCGGGTCCTTTAAGACCCAGACCCATCTGTAGATCCTCTTCGTTACCGACAAGCACATCGACATGTTCGACTATTGAGGAGAGAATCTTCTGGGCGACCTCCTGAGGAACTTCGCCTTCATTGGCAATGGAACGCCAGAGCTTCTCTCGATAGTTCAGGTCGAAGGAGACCATTGCTCCAGCCTTCTTTGCCTTCTTCATTGCATCGATGATGAGTTTGGGATTGTTTTCCGAAAGGGCAGCGAATATGCCACCTGAGTGGAACCAGCGAACCTTGTTTGCAAAGATTGCATCCCAGTCGAAGCTTTTCTCGTCCAGGAGGGCTGCTGCCTCATTGCTACGGTTGTAGAATACCACAGGGGCCCTGAGGCCCTGGCCACGGTCACTATAGACATTGGCCATGTTGGGTCCGCGTACCCCATCATGCTCAAAGCGTTTGTAGATGCCTGTGACACCCATCTTACGAACTTCGCTCTCGATCTTCAGACCAAGGGGGTAGTTGACCATAGCCGATGCTACCGCTGTCTTCTGACCAAATGCACGGCTGAGGTTTGCCGCCACATTGAACTCCCCTCCAGAAACATGGAGTTCAAGGTTCGTCGCATATTCAAAGGGAACCACGCCCGGGTCAAGTCGAACGACCAGAGCTCCAAGGGAGACAAGGTCAAAACCATCATTATTTTTGGGAAGCACTTGTAAAGTAGCCATCTGAAATCTCCTATGTTATATGCTGTACGTTGTTGATGCGGTATCGCCACCACGGCCTGTCCAGTTGGTGTGGAAGAACTCGCCTCTTTCTTTATCGACTCTCTCGTAGGTATGGGCCCCGAAGTAGTCACGTTGGGCCTGCAACAGGTTGGCAGGCAGACGCTCGCTACGGTAGCTGTCAAACCAGGAGAGGGCTGCTGAGAGCGAAGGGGTGGGGATGCCATTAAGAGCTGCTGTAGCTACTGCACTGCGCAGGCTCTGCTGGTTGGCTTCCAGGATCTCTACGAAGTAGGAATCCATGACCAAGTTGTTCAAGTCACCTTTCTTTTTGAAGGCTTGGCTGATCTTATCCAGGAATGCCGAGCGGATGATGCATCCGCCTCTCCATAGCAGTGCAATGCTGCTCAGGTCCAAGTCCCACGAGTTGCTCTCCCCAGCACTCTTGATAAGGGAGAAGCCTTGGGCGTAGGAGATGATCTTTGCAGCATAGAGGGCTTTGCCCAACTCATCTACAAAGGCTTTCTTCTCATGCTTACGATCTACTGCCTTGGGCAGGAAGGCTTTGCTTGCTGCAACGCGTTCCTCTTTCTGACTGCTTACACTGCGAGCAAAGACTGACTCGACGATGAGGGTGAGGGGAATGCCAGCATGCAGTGCTGCAATGCCGGTCCATTTGCCAGTACCCTTTTGTCCTGCGGTATCGAGGATGGAGTCGACAAGAGGGGAGCCGTCCTCATCCTTGAATCTAAGGATATCAGCAGTAATTTCGATGAGGTAGGAGTCAAGATCCCCTTTGTTCCAGGTGGTAAATACCTCCTGCATCTCGTCATTGCTCAGACCCAAATATCTATGCATGAGGTCATATATCTCACAGATGAGCTGCATGTCACCATACTCGATGCCATTATGGACCATCTTTACAAAGTGTCCGGCTCCGCCGGGTCCTATCCAGTCACAGCAAGGCTTACCATCGACATGGGCTGATATTGCCTGGAACATGTCCTTGATCGCAGGCCAGGCTTTCTTTGATCCTCCTGGCATGATGGAAGGTCCGAGCAGGGCCCCTTCCTCGCCACCGGATACCCCGGTGCCGATATAGAGAAGGCCTTTGCTTTCCACTAGCTCCATTCTGCGCTGGGTGTCCTCATAGTTGGAGTTTCCCCCATCGATGATGATATCACCCTTCTCCATAAGAGGAATGAGAGTCTCGATGGTGTCATCGACAGGCTTGCCTGCCTTGACCATCATCATGACCTTGCGTGGTGTCTCTAGGGAGGATACAAGCTCTTCGAGGCTGTGTGTCCCTACGATATTCTTTCCTTTGGCCCTTCCTTCCATGAAGGAGTCGACCTTGGAGGTGCTTCTGTTGAATACGGCGACGGAAAAGCCCTTGCTCTCCAGATTGAGTACCAGGTTCTCTCCCATGACGGCAAGACCGATCAGACCGATAGATGCTTTCATATGCTATTTTCTCCTCAATTCAAATACGTCTTTTTGCGATGACATTTCTCATTTTATTCAAGTTCTCGACCCCTAGGTTTTTCATTCTTTCCAGGACCTCCACATAGAGGATGTCGATGATGGTCAGCGATACGATACGTGCAGAGAAGGACTCCGCAACCAACAGGTTGGTGCCGGTGGCAACATGCAGGACTTTGTCAGTCATCTTCGACAAGGGTGAGCGATTGTTGCTGGTCAACACAGCGATGGGGCAGTTGTTGTTCCTAAACTCCTCCGCTATGGCAAGGGTGTCATGCCCGGATCCTGTGTGTGAGATGATCAGGGCAATGTCCGCCTCTGATGACTGGGAAGCAAGCATCAGCTGCATATGGAAATCAGCTGCATAGTTGCAGTTCAGCCCTGTTCGGATAAGCTTGTGGTATGCATCGAGGGCTAGGATGTTCGAACCTCCCAAGCCCATGAGGTAGATGTTCCTTGCTTCTGAGAACTGTTTGCCTACCTGTTGCAGTGCTGATCGATCGATCCTCTTGTAGGTTTCGTTGAGCGTATCCTGGGCATTTTTAAATACCGTGTCGATAGGGTCTTCCTGGTCGGATACCCCTATCTCAAAGACCTGCTCATTGGAAGGGATGGTCTCCCTGGCCAAGGCAATGCGAAATCGTTGGTACCCGGTATAGCCAAGCTTGCGGGCAAA
>CAYXYD010000022.1:0-21538 GCA_964469205.1 uncultured Sphaerochaeta sp.
TATATCAAGTATATAGCAACAATATAGAATACTCAATAGAATATCCAACTATCGCTATATCGTTTTGCTTCCTTGGTTGCTGACAAATTAATACCCCTCCAGAAACTCCCTATTCCAAAGGTTTTTGTGGAGATAAGAAGTTCTTCCTGGTATCTCTGGTAACAAAGCTGCCAAATGAACTAGCATACAAACAGGGCAGATATCTAGGATTTCTGCCCTGTGTTTACCTCTTTTTTTCTTTTCTACATAGATTTAGTGAGAATCACCTACTCAAACACCTCTATCTCAACGGCCCACTTCCCCTTAGGCCCCTTATACCTGTACTTCTCATGCACAGGAGCACCCCAGGAGTCATCCCCTCCAACGCCACTTTGTCCTTCCAGGATTCGTACATGCAGCTTGTCAGTATTGGGAAGGTCATGGATGTAGGTAGCCTCTTCCAGTTCATGGCAACTATAGGGGAGGACCGAACACTCAAAGCTCCTGTTAGCCTTAATGGTCATCCCCTTATGCTTCCTGTCGGTAAGGGTCAGGCTTCTTGCCCCGAACCTATTGCCATACTCCTGAGGATGCAGGTAGGACTTCTGGTCCTCATAGGGATTGAAGGTGACCCTTCGTAGTACATTGCCACCCTTACGGTCCAGATAGCTCTCTTTCATCTCATTACCGTAGTACGAGACATTCTGATAGCTCTTGTCGATAGAGAAAGAGATACCAAAACAGGGGATATTGGAATCGAACTGTGGAGGCTCTATCTCTATGATCACCTTGTTGTCGACAAACCTGTAGGCAACCTCCACCTGATACGTCCCACAGACAATGGTCGTATGGAACACATCGCCCTCTATGTGGAAACCACTTGCCACCTGATAAAGAGATGCCAACTTACAAGTCATATAGGGTAGCAAGGGATTTATCCCGATGTCATTGTCTGTCGGAGCTCTCCAGAACTCCATCTTTACAGGACTCTGTAGGATGTTCAGCATCTTGTGCTGTATGGCTACAAGTTGCCCAAAGTGATGATGGATTAGGAAGGTGAAGTTGCCATGACGATGGCCTGTGTGCATATCACCTGCTATAAGGGAAGTGTTTGCTCTTGGCTTCTTTCCTTTCTCTTTTTCCTCATCTTCCTTTTCATCTATCTTACTTGTTTCTACTGTATTTTCCGGGCCCTCCAGCACACAGCCTACACTTACTATGGTATGGCCTTTCTTAGCCCAGGGTGTATCAGCTTTTTGGGCGTCTCGCACGATAAGCTGATATTCCCCTTTCTTTTCCTTTTTTCTTTCTTTCTCGTTCTCGTGGTTTTCCTCTTCCTGCTTCAAGGCAGGAATAGGGTAGGCCTTTGACTCAAGAGGAGGTATTGCTACATCCAGTGTTCCTGTCTCTATCACTATTCCATCGAGGGTATAGTCGTAGAAGAAGTCATACTGATCAGTATTTACAAACAGGTTCTTGTTCCGTATGATGATTTCTTTTTTATCGTTTTTGATCTCGATTGCAATAGGACTATAGGAGTAGGCTACCTGCTGTAGCTTTGCCGAAGGGTTACGAAGCCCATCGACAAGACCATTGATGCAGAAGTACCCATCAGTAGGGCCACTGAAACCGAGGCCTGCCTTTTCCTTGCCATCGATGATGAGGCTCTGATCAACAAAATCCCAGATAAAGCCACCGCTGTATGCTTCGCTCTCATCTTCGAGGGCGACATACTCATTAAGGTTTCCTACGCTGTTGCCCATCGCATGGGCATACTCACAAAGCAGGAAAGGCTTGTCCCCTGTCTTCAGGTACTCCTGGACCTCCTCGACCTTTGCATACATCCGGCTCTCAACATCACTGGTTGTATTATATCTGCGGTCATGAAAGATACCTTCGTAATGTACCAACTTATTATCATTCAAGCTTCTGAAATAGGTAGCCACCTCATGTATGACCGAGCCTCCGAAGCTCTCATTCCCACAGGAGTAGAACAGGATGGAAGGGTGGTTCTTATCACGCCCTGTCATGGAGATCGCCCTATCGAGGACGGCATCTCTCCACTCAAGCTTGTCATCGGGGATGGTATAGGATTTCTTCTCTACTTTTCCACCAATCATCCACGTCCCATGGGTCTCCAAATTGATCTCGTCCATCATATAGATGCCCAACTTGTCACACATTTCGTAGACATATGGATGGTTAGGGTAGTGGCTGGTCCTCAAGGCGTTGATGTTGTTCTGTTTCATCAGCAGCAAGTCTTTTTGTATGAGCTCCTCATCAATGACCCTTCCCTTGTAGGGATCGAACTCATGGCGGTTGACCCCCCGTAGGATGAGTCTTTTTCCATTGAGGTATATGGTGCGGCCCCTGATCTCAATCTTTCGAAAGCCAAAGTGGCCTGTGACAAAATCCAGTACTATGTTGTTCTCTTTGAGAACAAGTGTGTAATTGTATAGGTTTGGTTCTTCAGCACTCCACAACAGAGGATTGTCTATAAGTATGTTTGTAGTCTTATACTCTTGTTTTTCTACCGTGATGTGGTACTCGTAGTTCCCTTCTTGTGAAGTGGTTACCTCAAAATCGACCACCCCTTGTGTATACTCATCATTGAGTGTTGGTCTGACAAACACGTCTGTGATCCTGGCCTTTTCACAGACCAGTAGCTTCACCGAACGGAAGATGCCCGGCATCCTCCAAAAGTCCTGGTCTTCCAACCAGCTGCCTGTAGAGTAGCGAACAACCATCATAGAGATGAGGTTTTCCCCATCGTGTACATACGGCGAGATAAGGAACTCCCCAGGGGAAAAGCTATCTTCCTTATAGCCCACATACTCTCCATTCACATAGAGATATAGGGCAGAATCAACGCCATCGAAGCGTAGGATAAGGTCTTTCTCTATCTCCTCGGGGGTAACTGTATATATCTTTGCATAACAGCCTGTAGGGTTCTGCTTAGGGACTTCAGGGGGGTGTATGGCATTGATCCCATCCCACGGATACACAGTATTCGTGTACTGGGCGACTCCATATCCCTGTAGGGGGAAATGGGCGGGAACCTCAATGCTCTGCATCTCAGCTATATGTTTTTTCTTCAGGAACAAGGACGTAGCTTTCTGGGGAGTGTCGTAGTAGGAGAAGTGCCAGGTCCCGTCAAGGGAGATCTCCCTTACCGCGCTCTGTTTTGAAAACAGAGCGCGGGCAGGAAGGCGGTTCTCTTGGAAAACTGAGGGGTCCAGTGATTGATCAAACTGCATGCTAACTCCTTCTTACTGTTTGACAGAGCCCACCATGCCCTGTACAAACTGCTTCTGGAAGGCGAAGAATACCACAATGACAGGTAGCGTCGCCAAGGCTATGCCAGTCATGATTACCCCAAAGTCAGGAGTGTAGGAAGAGGACAGCGACGATATGAGCAAGGTCGACGTCCTTTTGTCATTTGACTGCAATACAATAAGGGGCCAGATATACGCGTTCCAGCTGGTCATGAAGGCGAAGATGGCTCCAGCTGCATAGGTGCTCTTCATGCTTGGAAAAAATATCGTGAAGAAGATGCGGAACTCTCCAGCTCCATCGACACGTGCTGCCTGCAATATCTCAGTCTGATAGTTCACAAAGCTCTGGCGGAAGAAGAAGATCATGAAGACGTTTATGCTTCCTACCAGGATAATTGCCATATGGGAGTTCAACAGGCGGAAGACTACGATGATCTGAAAGAGTGGGATCATCAAAGAGGCAAACGGGATCATCATGGTAAGCAAGAAAAGTGAATAGGTTTTCTCCCTTGCCTTTGATTGGTACATCTGAAAGCCATAGGCTGCCATACTGGTCACCAACAAGGAGAGAAATACTGTCAGAACTGCTATCTTTGCAGAGTTGAAGAGAGCCCCTCCCATATTTGAGTCTCCAAAGAGCTTTTGTAGGTTGATCATCAACTGGTCCCCAAAGGAGAGCTTTCCTATCTGGATATCCACAGCACTGTTAGTCGATCCTATCATTATCCAGAAGAAGGGGAATATGGAGAAGAATGCCGATAGGCACAGAAACAGGTACAAGAAGAATGAACCCAAACCTTTCTTTATATTCATCGTACTCCTCCCTTTTGCAATTTTCTTTCTGCTTTTTCAAGTCTTTTTCTCATCGTATCATCCTTGTCACTGCTTAACTTGAATTGGATAACGGTCAGCAAGGCGATGATGATCAGGATGGCATAGCTGACTGTCGCCGCATAGCCAAAGTTGGGAGTGTATTTGAAACAGATATTGTAGATATAGACACTGAGGGTAAGGAAGCAGTTGTCCGGTCCTACCATGCTTGATGTCGTCCCTCCTTGTGAGAGGTTCATCGGCTCATCAAACAGTTGCAGGGTTCCAATGGTGGACATCACTGTCGTAAAGAGGATGATGGGCTTCAATAGGGGCATGGTAATGAAAAAGAAGCTATGCACTTTTGAGGAGCCGTCGATGGAGGCCGCCTCATAGAGGTCCTCAGAGATGTTCTGCATGGCTGAGAGATAGAAGATCATATTGTAGCCTGTCCATCGCCAGATCATGGCAAGGATCAGGACAAAGGTTGCCAGTTTGGGCACGCTCATCCACTGAAGAGGTACATCAATGAATGCAAATTTTATCAGGATGTTGTTGACCAGCCCGTCATAGCTGAAAAGCATCTTGAACAGGATGGAGTAGGCGATGAGAGAAGTGACCGAAGGCAGGAAGAGCGCGGTCCTGAAGAAGCCTCTGAAACGAACCTTTTTGTTGTTGAGGATTGCCGCAAAGGAAATGGCAAGAATCAGCATGATGGGAACCTGTAGTAACAGGAGTCGGAAGGTATTCTTCAATGCAAGGAAAAACATAGGATCGTTGAACATCCTGATGTAGTTCTTCACCCCGACAAAGTGGCTCACGATTCCCTTGGTTGAGGTAAACGAGAGGTATAATGAGTAGAAAATAGGATAGACAATAAAGAATATAAGCAGAACAGCGGCAGGAATGATGAAAACCCAGCCAACCCTATCCAGTTTTTTTTCAGTAGCCATAGAGCGTTTCTCCCCTTAAAAAAAGCAGGAGGATAGTTCCTCCTGCTTTTCAGGACCTTGTGATGAATTATTGGATCTGGTTCTTCAGCTGATCCTCAGCTGCCTTGATAGCCTCTTCTACAGTTGTCTTGTCGTTATAGAAATCTTCCATAACAGCCATTACAGCGGCATCGGCTTCATAGGTGTACTGACCGACATTGACCCTGGGGACCATGGAGGCCCACTTGCTCAGGTCACTGAAGATGGCCCTGTTGCCAAAGAAAGCATCCTTGGCTGAAAATGCATCACCACTGAAGGCGGGCATGTATGAGCCGATAGCACCATTGTTCATCAGGATTGTCTGGTAGAAAGCCTTGTTGCTACCATAGATTTCCTTCATGAATTCAATGGCCTTGTCGCGGTTTGCACCGTTCTGCAGTACGAACCATGAGGAACCACCCAAGTTGGAAGCGTTGACGGATTTGTCAAGGTCCAAACGAGGAGTTGGAGCAACTGCCCACAGGCCACTCTGGTCGGTTCCGGCCTTGATCGAGCCGATGATCCATACACCGGTGATGACCGAGGCAACCTTACCTGAGTTGAAAGCACCTACCCATTCGCTCCAGCCGACGGAGGGGAGGACGAGGTCTTCAGATACAAAGCGCTTGTACAGCTTCATCGCTTCCTTGAGAGCTGCGTTGTTGACTAGGGCAGGTTTGCCGTCCTTGTCGAAATACCAGCTTCCAGCACTCTGGAGCATAACCCTGAACAGGCCGCCATCACTTCTATCATTGGCGATCATGTACTCGCCGGTCTTTGCCTTGTACTGTTTTGCTATGTCGGCAAAACGATTCCAGGTGATGTTCTCAAGATCCTTGGGCTCAAAGCCAGCTTTCTTCATCAGGTCGGTGCGATAGAAGAAACCGGATACGCCGGAATCAAAAGGAACACCATAATACTTGCCGTCCAACTTCATGACGTCAGCCTTGTAACCGACAAAATCGTTGTAGTTGAATGCATTGGTGAGGTCTGCAAACTGCCCGGGGTAGCTTGTCAGGTATTTCTGCACGTTATAGTCTTCGATCAGGACGATGTCAGGAAGACCCTGGGTTGTCCTGGAAGCCAAGTTGGTGTGCAGCTTCTGCTCGACATCAGCTTTGGCAAGCTCCACCACTTCGAAGGTAGCTTCAGGATGTTTTGCCTGGTAGCGGCTGATTGCCTCGTTCATGATGGAAATATTGAAGTTGGGATCCCATGCCCAAATCTTGATAGGACCAGCTTCTTTTGCTTCACCAGAGCCCGCCGCAAACAGCGGTGTCATCAATGCCAAGAGTACCAAGAGAATAATTACACTTTTTTTCATACTCGTAATCTCCTTTTTGTGTAGCAGTATTCCTGCCTTATAGGATAAGCATACGAGGTGGAATTGCATATGTCAAGAAAATTTTACTAAATTTTACTAATGTTTTACTACAACGAAACCCCTGTTTGTCCACCAATTTTGTAAGAAATAGGGATAAACAGCGGATTTTAAACAATAATCATTTATAA
Organism: uncultured Sphaerochaeta sp.; assembly: GCA_964469205.1. Classification (GTDB taxonomy): domain Bacteria; phylum Spirochaetota; class Spirochaetia; order Sphaerochaetales; family Sphaerochaetaceae; genus Sphaerochaeta. The sequence goes on from CAYXYD010000022.1 coordinate 6,548, forward strand.
ATTTCAAAATAGGTGGTAAGATACTAGTAAAATTTTACTACATTGGAAGGAAAAGCCGTGGCCACAATTAAGGATATCGCAGAAAAGGCTAATGTCTCGATTACCACTGTTTCAAGGATTCTCAACCATGATGACACCTTAAGTGTCTTGGACGATACCAAGCTGAGGGTGCTTGTTGTAGCCAAAGAATTGGAGTACGTCACCCTACAGCAGAGGAAACAGAGACGGAAGGCGGGCAAGAAGCTTACCTTCGCCATAGTCGAGTGGTATGACTATCCCGCCCTGATAGAAGATCCCTACTACCTCTACCTGATGACTACGGTGGAGAAACAGCTTGCAAGGGAGAATATCAACACCATCAAGTTCATCAACATGGACGGGCACTTTGTCCCCTCTGTCGATACTCCCATCGATGCCATCATCGCAATCGGCAGGTTCAACCTAGGCCAAATTGATAAGATCGCCGAATTCTCCCCTTATATTGTCTTTCTGGATTCCTGTCCCGATGCCACCAGGTTTGACTCGCTGCTCATCAACACAGAGCTCGGCACCAAGCTGGCTCTGCAGCATCTCTATGACCTGAACCACCGCCTTATTGCTTATGTTGGGGGAAAGGTCATAGGGGATACCGGCGGGCAGGGCCGGGATATGAGAAAGGCAGCCTATATTGAGTTTATGGAGGACAAGGGCATTTTCGATGAGGGCCTCATCTATGAAGGGGAGCGTCTCTCCTATAATGAGGGATACTCTCTCGCTTCGGCCCTGCTTCATGCAGAGCCTCGTCCTACCGCCATGTTCTGTGCCAATGACACCACAGCGACCGGTGCCCTCGCAAGACTGCACCAGAAGAAGATTCAGGTCCCAGATGATATGAGTGTTGTGGGCTTCAATGACCAGAGCTCGGTGAGGTTTCTGACCCCACCTTTGACAACGGTGCATGTCCCCATGCAGTTCATTGCCCAGAATGCCGTGGATATCCTCAAGAATAGGGTAAGCGGGTTGTATGCACTTCCACGGAAACTGTACATCCCCACCTCCCTTACACTGAGAGAGAGTACCAAAGAGCTCTTGTAGAAACTCTTTCGTACTCTCGTCCTGTTTTATTTTCTTCTTCTTTTTTTTCTTTTTCTTTTTTTCTTTCCACCTATGCAGTATCTAGGTTTCTCTTACTTGCTATCCAGATTAGGCATTCTTGCCATGACAGTTCTTGTACTTCTTGCCACTTCCACAAGGACAGGGGTCGTTGCGTCCTACCTTCGGAGCGGTGCGTCTCACCGTCACAGGATTTACATCCCCACCACCTTGGACCCTTCCTCCCTGATTGGCATTGGCAAAGGCACCCTGTGCTACATGGGACTCGACAGTCTTATGGGCTGCACTCTTCTTTCTGTACTTGTCCTCAGCCTGGGTGATCTGCACCCTGACCAGCGTATCGGCGATGAAGTGCTTGATGCCCTGTAGCATATCGTTGAAGATCTCAAAGCCTTCGACCTTGTACTCCACCAAGGGGTTCTTCTGTGCATAGGAGCGCAGGCCCACAGCGTCCCTGAGATCTTCGAGGGCCATGAGGTGGTCCTGCCAGCGGATATCGATCTGACGCAGGTAGTTGAAACGGAGGAAGTCGTTGAACGGCTTTTCCCCTGTTTGACTAACTTTTGAGTCTATCTCCTCGTCGATGCTCTTCTTCAGGTGAGCCTTATACTCCTCCCTGGTTGATTCGGGTTCTAGCGGAATGATAGTGAGGTGGAACTCTGCCTGGACATCCTCAAGGATCTTCAGGATCATATCCTTATCCTTGATGTCCTTGGGAACGGCATCGATTATCTCGACGGCTATCTCATGACAGCTGGTTCGCACCCTGTTCAGGAGGTGCTCCTCACTTAAGATGGTATCACGCTCAGAGTAGATGTAGTTTCGCTGTTCGTTGAGCACATCATCATAGTCAAGCAGATGCTTACGTATTTCAAAGTTACGGTCTTCAACACGCCTTTGAGCCTTTTCGATCGCACTGGAAAGCATGTGATGCTCGATGGGAAGGCCATCCTGCATCCCAATCTTTCCAAGGATTCCCCGGATGTTGTCAGAAGCGAAGAGGCGCATCAGCGAGTCATCGAGGGATACATAGAAGCGGCTGGTGCCGGGATCACCCTGACGACCGGAACGACCACGCAACTGGTTGTCGATACGTCTGGACTCGTGTCTCTCAGTTCCCATGATATAGAGCCCGCCGAGGCTCTTCACCTCTTCATAGTCTTTTCTCCATGTAGGGGTGACTTTTTTGAGGGCTTCGGAAAACTCCTCTGGAGTTGCATCGGTGCCACAGACCCTTCTGGCTCTGGCATCGAGGCTGCCTCCGAGCTTGATGTCGGTTCCACGTCCTGCCATGTTGGTGGCGATGGTCACCGCTCCCTTTGCTCCTGCCTCTTCAATGATCATGGCCTCACGGGCATGGTTCTTGGCATTGAGCACTTCGTGCTGTATGCCCATCCGCTTGAGTAGGAGAGCGAGCATCTCACTCTTTTCGATTGAGATGGTACCTACCAGGATCGGCTGGCCGATCTTGTGTACGCGTGCGATCTCTTCACAGATGGCCTGGACCTTGAACTCCTCGTTGTAGTAGATCAGATCAGGATGGTCCTTCCTGACGATAGGCTCGTTGGTGGGGATGACCACGACATCGAGGCCGTAGATCTTCAGGAATTCAGGGGCTTCGGTGTCTGCTGTCCCTGTCATGCCGCTGATCTTGTCGTACATGCGGAAGAAGTTCTGGTACGTGATGGTAGCCAGGGTCTTGTTCTGACCCATGATCTTGATCTTCTCCTTGGCCTCGATAGCCTGGTGCAGGCCGTCGCCATAGCGTCGGCCATGGAGGATACGGCCGGTGAACTCATCGACTATCTGCACCTGCCCCTCGACGACGACATAGTCGACATCGTGGTGGTAGAGTCTCAGGGCCCTTACCGACTGGGTCACATAGTGCACATACTCAAAGTTCTCATCCTCGTAGATGGAGCCTGTGATAACCTTGTGCTTGTTGAGCAGCTCTTCCATATGGTTCATACCCTGGTTGGTGAATGATACCTTCTTCTGCTTCTCATCCAGCTTGTAGTCCCCCCTCTCCTCAAACGGTTTGGCACTGCGGTCAAATCGGGAAAGTGGGTCCTGTTCGTAGTAGTCTTGGGTTGCGGGGTCCTTCTCACACTCGGTGAGGAAGGCTGCGATCTTCTCAGCACCGAGGACCTGGGCTGAGTCATCCTCACTCTGGCCACTTATGATAAGCGGGGTTCTGGCCTCGTCTATCAGGATGGAGTCAATTTCATCAATGATACAGTAGTGGTGTTTTGGCTGGATCTTTTCTTCTGTCGACCATTTCATATTGTCGCGCAGATAGTCAAAGCCGAATTCGTTGTTGGTTCCGTAGGTGATGTCGGCATTGTAGGCAAGACGCTTCGCCTCATTGTCCATGTCCGAGAGGATGACTCCCACAGAAAGGCCGAGGAACTCGTAGATGGGTCCCATCCACTTTGAGTCACGACGGGCGAGGTAGTCGTTGACCGTGATGATATGCACACCCCTTTGCTCCAGGGAGTTGAGGTAGGCAGAAGGTACGCAGGTAAGGGTCTTTCCCTCACCGGTCTTCATCTCCAGGATTCGTCCCTTGTGCAGGACCGCCGCTCCCATGACCTGCACATCATAGTGCCGCTCACCTAAAACCCTAGAGGCCGCTTCCCTTACCAGGGCGAAAGCCTTGGGAAGGATAGATTCAAGAGTAGAGCCTTCCTTGACCTGTTTCCTGAACAGTTCTGTCTGCAGCGGGAAATCCTCATCCTTGAGTTGTCTTGCCCAAGAGTCCTCTTTGTTGACATACTCTACGATTGGTCTGAGCAGACGCAGGTCCTTCTCTTGTTTAGTTCCGAACAGCTTGGTAAATATTGACGTTCCCATGATGACTCTCTTGTGCAGTATTTGGCATGCCTAGGCACGCCTCTACAAGTATACTCAAAACAGGGGTCAGAGAAAAGCATAGCTTAAGGTAATTAGTGAGCCAAATATACCCTCTGTGTATCAAAATGATACAGAATAGCTATGCTAGGCCTATCGACCATGGTATACTCCGGGCATGTTGGTCTGTTTTACAGGGGGAGGAACCCTCGGACATATCTATCCGGCGCTTGCCGTACATGAGGTTCTTCTTGAAACCCAAGACTATTCTGCCTTTTGGATAGGCAGGGAGAACGCACGCGAAAGGGCCGCGGTCGAGCAGGCAGGCATACCTTTCTATCCCATCCAAAGCGGCAAGTTCAGACGCTACAGGTCATGGAGAAACTTCACCGATATCTTCAGAATCATCCAGGCATACTTTCAGGCCATAATCCTCTTACGAAAGACCAGGCCCGATGTGCTCTTCTCCAAGGGAGGCTTTGTCTCGGTGCCTCCGGTCTTTGCAGCAAAGACCCTGGGCATCAGGGTCCTGACGCACGAAAGCGACTCAAGCCCAGGTCTTGCCACACGCCTGAACAGCAGGTGTGCCGATGTGGTCTGCGTCCCCTTCAAGGGAAGTGAAGGGACTTTACCCGCTAAAAAGGTGGTGGTCACGGGAAACCCCCTCCGCTCCGTTCTGTTTCTTGAAAAGGATATTTCACAATTCACTATTCCCTCCGACATGCCAATGCTGCTGGTGCTTGGGGGAAGCCAAGGATCAGTCGAGATAAATGCCCTGGTGAGGGAGAACCTAAAGAGGCTCTGCTCCCTAGCCTTTGTCATCCATCAGTGCGGGGAGGCTGACTTCAAGCACATGGAACATGAGAACTACTGCCCAGTCTCTCTTTTGGGAGAGGAGTTGGGTACCCTCTATAGGAGAAGTGCCCTGGTGGTGAGCCGTGGGGGGGCAGGGACCATAGCAGAGCTGCTGGCCTTTGGCTGTGCCTCACTGATAATTCCTCTTTCAATGGCGACAAGTAGGGGAGACCAGGTGGACAATGCCCAGCGACTATTTGAGAAGGGAGCGGCAGTGGCACTGCTTGGTATCGTGAATAAGGAGATCTTTCTTCATGAGGTTGAAAACCTGTTGGAGAATCCTCTTAAAAGAGGTATCCTTTCTAAGAATGCACAAGAACTAGCTGTGGCAGGGAGTGCCGAAATGATAGCCTCCCTGATACGAAAAGGAGAATGATATGGATTGGGGCTTAACAATAGGATCGGTATATTTCAACTCAATAGACATCATCGTGTTCTGTCTGGCCATCGTCGGAGGAATTGCTGATACGATCACCGGCTTTGCCGATTCCTTCTCCCATAGGGCAGGGTTCATCGTGGGCTTCTTCCTCTCCCTGATGTTTACCAAGGTGCTAGCTGAGCTTCTTCTGGCCTCCTTTGGCCTTGCGATGTTCTTCTCAAGCCTTATATCTTTCGTCCTGCTCTTCCTTGCAGGGTATATCCTGATGAGGGTGATAGGAAACCTTTTGGACACAGCCTTGAATGTCACAGGCCTCAGGGCTGTGAACAGCCTTTTGGGCTTCATCTGGGGTGTGATTGAGGTGTTGGTATTCTCTGCCTTCGTCCTCTACATACTGGAACTGCAGACCTCCTTTGACCTCTCTTCTGTGATGGACCAGAGCCAGTTTGTCCTGCGCCTGGTCAGGCCCCTAGTCCCGGAGACCGTCAACTGGTTTACCCTGACGGTGAATGCTGCCAATGTTTGATGAACTAGCAAAAAGCCAGAAGGATATAGCAGAACAACTCTCCAACCAAATACAAGGCAAGACCTTTACCCAGGTGAACCTGTTTGGGGGAAGCCGGTATTCGCTACGGATGACGAGCGCCATCGAGACGGCGCGAGTCCTCTCCTGTAAGGAAGAGGGAGATCAGATGTGCCGTTGTGCAAGCTGTAGGAAGTTTGAAGCCCTTACCATGCAGAACCTGATCATTGTCAGCCATCGTGACCATCAGAGCGTCATCGAGACTGCCTTGGGCAGTTTTGTGCGACTCCGATCTGACTTCGCCAGAAAATTCCTTCTTCGCTCGGTTCGTATCCTCTTGTTGCAGTACCATGCATCCCTGTTGGGGAACTCCCAGACTGCAACGCAGAGCAATAACTACGAGAGTGCATCGAACGTCAGTGACCTCCTGATGGAACTTTCAGAGAAGAAAGATGAGCTTTCCGAAAGGGAGGCAAAATCCCTTGCCCAGAGTCTGAAGAGTGCCTTGAAGCCGCTTCTGGCGGCCTCAAGAAAGAATACCACCATATCGGTAAACCAAGTCCGGTCCCTGGAAGAGTGGATAAACCGCACGAGCATGGGTGAACAGAAGACCTTCATCATCATCGAAGGCTTGGAGCAGACCAATGCATCAGCTCGTAACAGCCTGCTTAAGATGTTGGAAGAGCCTCCTTCAGATACGTATTTCTTCCTCGTTTCAGAGTATCCCAACAGGATCATGCAGACCATCCTAAGTCGTGTTCGCAAGTATAGCTTCCCCCCCTTGCAGGAGGAGGAGGTCAACGCTTTGCTTACTCCCTTCTTTGTCGGGGACGAACGCTATGAAAGTCTTGAGTCCTTCTTCCTGCAAGGAGGTGGCCTGGACTTGGCTCGCCATAGTGAGATCGTAGAGATGTTGCTCAACTCCCTAGCCAACCATGTCTACCTCAAGGAGGAGCAGTTCAATGAACTGGTCGGTTTTGTTGATGAACAGGGCAGTTATGAGTATGTTCTGAAGAGGTTGCTCTCCTCCTTAGGTACAATGCTTGCAAACGGGGAGCTATCCTGGCAACGGGCAAAGGCTCTCTCGTCGGTAATATCGGAAAGCTACAGCAGTGCCACCCTCTATAACCAGAATAAGAAGCTAATGCTCGAGGCTCTCTATCTTAAACTCATGGAGGTAGCATGAAGAATTTTGTCCAACGGGCGATAAAGAAGATTGACCAGCTAGACACCGAGCAGATAGTCGATATCATGCAAAGTCAGTCCAGAGAGCTGGAGATGCTGGAGAATGTGCTTGAATCCATCGATGATGGGGTCATCCTCACCGATGCGAACCTTACCATCAACTACACCAACTCCCACTGCCCGAACCTTATCCCCATGGCCAGGAGGCGCTCCTATGAGGGCTATCCCCTTTCCAAGGTGATAGAGGACAAGCATGTGCTGCGCTACATCATTCTCTCGGTCTATAACCGGGCAGAGGACCTGGACAATGAGTTCACTTTCCAACGGGGAAACAAGGTTCAGACCATCGCCGTCACGGTCTTCACCTACAAGATGGCGGAGGAGAAGGAAAAGGCAAGCTATGTGCTGATGTTCAGTGATGTAACTGAGCACAATGCCAATGAAGCTAGGATGAGACGCTCTGAAAACCTCGCCTCCATGACTACCATGGCAGCGGGGGTGGCACATGAGATAAAGAACCCCCTTGCTGCCATGGGAATCCACCTGCAGCTACTGAAAAAAGCCTTTGTGCGTAAGGAGTGTCTGAGCCTTGATGATGCCCAACGCTATATCGATGTGTTGGAAGAGGAGATTAACCGTCTCAACAGCATCGTTGTGGATTTTCTCTTTGCCGTGCGGCCTCTGGATACACGCCTGCGACTTGGCTCCATCTTGAAGACACTCAACGAGGTAGTAACTTTTGTGGAGCCTGAGCTTGCAGAGAACCGCGTGAGCCTTACCTGTGACTGCTCCACATCGTTGCCTAGGCTGGAGTTTGATGAGAATCTGCTCAAGCAGGTCCTGCTCAACCTCATAAAGAATGCTATGAACGCAATGGAGCAGGGTGGCAGACTCTCCTTGCATGCCCGACCCGATGGCAACCAGGTGCTTATCAGTGTACAGGACACCGGCATCGGGATGGACGATGAGACCCTGCAGAAGATCTTTGAGCCGTACTATACCAACAAGGCAACGGGAACCGGGCTGGGCCTCACCGTTGTCTATAAGATCATGAAGGAACACCGAGGCGACATCTCCGTAGAGAGCAGACTGGGCGAGGGCACCACCTTCACCCTCTCCTTTCCCATACCCAAGAGTGAGCGTCTCAGCCTGAGTGAGCCTGATAAGGAGAGCTCGTATGAAACGTAGTATCCTCATCGTCGATGATGAGAAGAATATCCGCAATGGCCTGGCCATGGCCATGGAGCTGGAGGGTTATGAGAGCCTCACAGCCGAAGACGGCGTTTCTGCCTGGGCGCTGATGGGCAAGAAGGATGTGGACCTGGTCATCACTGACCTGAGGATGCCCAACCTGAGCGGGGAGCAGTTGCTGCAGAAGATCACAGGGGCCTATCCAAGGCTCCCTGTCATCATACTGACCGGACACGGGACCATTGAGACAGCAGTAGACGCGATGCGTAGGGGGGCCATAGACTTCTTTACCAAGCCTGTGGAACTCGACCGTCTCTCGCTGGTAGTCAAGAAGGCGCTTTCCACCACGGACCTCTATGCCGAGCATGAAAGGCTGAAGGAAGAGGTCGCCGCCCTCAAGGCTCGCAACCGCTATGACCGCATCGTAGGCAAAAGCCAGAAGATGGTCTCTCTCATGGAGATTGTGGCCCAGGTTGCTCCCACCCGTGCTTCGGTACTCATCACCGGTGAGAGTGGGGTGGGTAAGGAACTGGTTGCCGATGCCATCCATGAGCTGGGTACCCGCTCTAAGGGGCCCTTTATCAAGGTCCACTGTGCCGCCCTCTCTGAGTCCCTGTTGGAGAGTGAGCTCTTCGGACATGAGAAAGGCTCCTTTACCGGAGCGATCGCCCAGAAGAAGGGGCGCTTTGAGCTTGCTGATGGGGGCACGATCTTCCTCGATGAGATCGGGGAGATCAACGCTGCCACCCAGGTAAAGCTACTCAGGGTTTTGCAGGAGAAGGAGTTTGAGCGGGTAGGGGGAGAAAAGCCCCTTAGCGTCGATGTGCGCATCGTCTGTGCTACCAACCGCGACTTGCTTAAGGAGATAGAGAAGGGAAACTTCCGTGAGGACCTCTACTACAGGCTTAATGTTGTCCATCTCGATGTACCGCCCTTGCGCGATCGCAAGGATGACATCCCCCTGTTGATGACCACCTTTCTTACCCAGTTTAACGGCGAGAACGACAAGAGTCTTGAAGGGTTCACAAACGGGGCCAAGAAGGCTCTGCTCTCCTATGAATGGCCTGGCAACATACGCGAACTGCGCAACTCTATCGAAAGTGCGGTTGTGCTTTCACGCTCTTCTGTGATAGAAGTTGAAGACCTTCCCCCTTCGGTCAGGCTTGCTGACAAATCATCACAACTCTCCCTTGATGTGGGTATCACACTCGCCGAGGCAGAGAAACAGCTGATCTTGTCCACGCTGGTGATGTGTGGAGGAAATAAGACCCGCGCCGCAGAGGTGCTGGGAATCGGACGCAAGACATTGCATAGGAAACTACAGGAATACCAAATTGACCAAGAATGACATCTACCAGATCTTTGACAAGGGAGGAAGCCTGGAAAAACGCTTCTCCACCTATGAATACCGTGAGGGCCAGCTGCTTATGGCCGATTTGGTGCGTGAATGCTACGATACGCATTCCATCGCTGCAATAGAGGCAGGAACCGGCATCGGCAAGTCCTTTGCCTATCTGGTGCCGGCGCTCTACCACGCCATGCAGGAACCCGATGAGAGGACGGTCATCGCAACCTCCACCATCAACTTGCAGAAGCAGCTCTTCGAGAAAGACATTCCGATGCTCTTCAAGATACTGAACCTCTCCTGCAAGACAGCCCTTGCCGTAGGCAGGGGAAACTACCTCTGCCTACAGCGGTTCATCACAGTGCGCAATGACGCTTCCTTGCTTGCCCAGGATCCCCAGAGTGAGCTCTATCAGCTCAATGAGTGGGCTATGACCACTCATACAGGACTGCGCAGTGATTTCCCTGGCAGGCTGGGGGAACTGTGGGGTGAGGTCCTCTGTGATGGGGACTTGTGCAATACCCATAAGTGTGAGTATTTCAAGGAGTGTTTCTTCTTCAAGGCAAAGCAGAAGATAAAGGAAGCGAAGATCATAATCAGCAACCATCATCTTCTCTTCACCGATGCGCATAGCCGCCATGAAAGCGATATTGGCTTTGATGAGGAGGCTGTCCTTCCTGCCTATAACCGGCTCATCATCGATGAGGCTCATAATATCGAACAGAATGCCTCCAGCTTCTTTACCGCCGAGTATACCTCAAAGGAGATGCTGCGCCAGATCTCCTGGATCCAACGCACAGGCCGCTTCGCCGCCAAATCCCTTTTGGACCAGCTGGGTGAGTTCTCCCCCGAGCCTGAGTTGTTTGACCGCATACGTGATGACATCCACCTCCTAAGTGGTGAGGTGGGGACCCTGGACCAGTATCTGTTGGGGGTGTTCCAGAAGAACAATTTCCAGCCCGTGCTAATAAAGAGAGAACAACAGCACCGTCTCGCCCAGTTTGTCGCGCAGGCTACCAAGGTTGCCCAGGCTAGTGGGCGTCTTGCTGCCAAGATAGCCTACTTCATCGAGCGCCAAAAGGCGCCCGAGGAGTATGCCACCAAGGTGAATGAACTGATGGTACGGGGCACGAGGATCTCACAGATGAGTGAGGTGCTCTCCCAATTCTGCAACTTCCCCCTCTGGGGTGATGAGGTGCACTGGTTCAATGCCGAGTCCTATAGGAATGTACGTTCGGTTGAGGTTTGCATAACACCGCTTTCGATCGCGCCTATTTTAGTCGATGCCCTGTTCAAGAAGCTAGCTACGGTGATATGCACCTCTGCGACCTTGGATCTGAACGACGACTTCGCCTTTTGGGGTGCCAGGGTGGGCCTGCCGTATGACGAGATGAGGCCCTACCAGAAGGAAGCTTTCTCCTCGCCCTTTGATTATCAGAACCGTCTGATGTTGTTGACCCCCAGTGATGCCCCTTTGTTAACCAAGGACAATGAGGAGGAGTACGTCAATTACATGTGTGAGATGGTGTTCTCCGCTGTCTTATCCTCTGGAGGAGGGGCCTTGGTCCTGTTTACCTCGTACGCGATGCTACAAAAGGTCAGCTCTCGCCTCAAGCCCCGCTTTGCACAAGAGAAGATGGCCCTGCTCTGCCAGAGGGATATGGACCGCTACTCCCTGCTCAACCGCTTCATAGCGGAGAAGGACAGCACCCTGTTCGCCACATCATCCTTCTGGGAAGGGGTTGACGCCCCAGGCGATACGCTGCGTATGGTCATCATCGTCAAGCTTCCCTTCAGTGTTCCCACAGACCCGGTCTTCAAGGCTCGATGTGATGCCCTGGACAACAGCGGGGGCAGTGGTTTCTACCACCTTGCCCTCAAGGAAGCGACCATGAAGCTAAAGCAGGGCTTTGGACGATTGATGCGCAACACCGGTGATAGGGGAGTTGTCCTTATCCTCGATAGTCGTGTCGTACTGAAGAACTACGGGGTGTTCATGATGCGTTCCCTTCCTGAGAGTTTCCACCCTGAGACTGAAACATCTACTGTGTGTGATAAGATTGAGAACTTCCTGTATGCGGATTAGAACAAAGTGATTTTACAGGTTTGTTGGATAGGAAGAATTCTTACGCAATCTGAGAAATTCTGAAAGATCCAAAAAATTAAAATATTTTGTTGAAGAAAGTAAAAGAAGAAAATGAAAAACAGAATAGATTAGATGAGATAGAAGAAAAGAGAATAGATAGAAGAGAAGAGAATATAGAGACAAAAAAGGTGGGGTTGTTGCCAACTCCACCTTTTTTGTCTCCAAAGAGGATGATGCTACTCGATGATAGCAAGAATGTCCTTCATGCTGAGGATCAGGAACTCTTCTCCATCAGCCTTGACTGAGGTGCCTGTGTACTTGTCATGCATGACCTTGTCCCCGACCTTGACGGTCATCTTAACCTTGTCGGTTCCTTCTCCTACTGCAACAACGCTCCCGATCTGGGTCTTTTCCTGTGCAGTCTGGGGAATGTAGATTCCGCTGGCGGTCTTCTCTTGCACCTCTTCGATCTTCACTAATACCCTGTCTGCCAATGGTTTGATTTTCATTTGTATCATCCTCCGATTAATTGAATATTAAAAGTGTCACGAAGCATTGCCTTCGCCTGTGATAATATAGTCAATAACAACCCTAGTGGCAAGGTTATTTGTACGATTCCCTATTTCATGAAACTATTTGCCTTTTGCCGTCTCTTTGAGTAGTGTTTTTTCTCGTACTGCGCAGAGACTGCACAGTGCGCAACATTCTGCTTTTGGCACTTGCCGATTAGCTGACTCATGACTATATTTAAAACGGATGAACGAGGCATCTTATTATGGACAGTGCAAAAAGAAACAATACAGAGCTTATGAAACCAACCGCTCCAAAATTCCTTTCAGAGAACCCTACACTAGAAGAACTCTGGCAGTACTTTTATGAGATGGCATATCTGTTTGCGCGTTCTAAGAATCTTGTCAGTTCACTTGGGTGTTACACCGATGCATTCCTTATTAGAGGTAAGGCTGCGCACTCTGCAGACAAGGATTGGCTGGACTTTTTCAGACGGCAGTTTGCCATCTACCTGATGGGTAAGGAGAGGGTCAGCTGCAGCTTGTGTGAAGGTGATATGATCCATGATTTTTTGAAGGACCAGTATGAGACTGTCAGAGAGGCGCTCGAAGAGAGTGAGCTTCCGTTCCATACGGAGAACCTCGCATCCTGGTTTGCCTCTTTGGAGTTTGATTTCCCGTGGTGTATGGACGAAGATGAGTCGGATTGTGCCATCGGATAAAGGATAGTAAAGCAGTAGGGTCATATTGTCCCGATATTCTCCTGTTTTTTTTACTGTGTGTCGTTTTGATACTAATAGGGGCATTTTCATGCCCCAAATGTACAACACATAAGTGATCTTCATAAGATTCTTTTATTTATAAAATACTAATTCATTATAATACAATAACCTATATATTCTAAATATCTAGTTGGCACGCTATGTGCAAGTACCTTTACATAACCCATGGAGGCAACTGCACATGAAAACTACTAAGACGATGTTGAATAACAAAAGAAATACTTCGGTCTATGACGATGCTAATATACTTACCATGTACTTGAAGGACATTAACAAGATTCTCTTGCTTTCTAAAGAAGAGGAGTTCAGTCTTGCAAAGCGCGTTGTTGAAGGTGATGAGTTTGCCCGCAAAAGGATGATTGAATCCAACTTGCGCTTTGTGGTCAACGTTGCCAAGAAATATCAGAACCAGGGCTTGCCCCTTATAGACCTTATCAATGAAGGCAACATCGGCCTGATGACTGCCTTGGAGAAGTTTGACCCTGATAAGGGATACCACTTCATCAGCTATGCTGTGTGGTGGATCAGACAGTCAGTAATGAAAGCCATCAATGAGAAGAGTAGGGCAGTACGCTTGCCTCTTAACAGGACCAATGAGCTATTGCAGATCCAGAAGGCCCAGCGCTCCTTGATGAGCGACAACTGCACTGAAGATCCAACTGCTGAGGATATTGGTTCTCTTACAGGCTTTGATGCCGAGCATGTGAATAACCTGTTGAGCATCAGCCGTGAGCTGATCAGTCTGGATGTCCCTGTCTTTAACGACACCGGTAGCAGCAGCATCGGAGACTTCATTGAGGATGACTCACGCTCCCCTGAGGACTCACTGTTGGAAGTTGCCCTCAAGGAGGACATCAACCTCGTGCTGTCCTCCCTCAGTGACAAGGAACGCGAGATTATCGAACTTAGGTTTGGCCTCGAAGGAAAGATTCCCATGTCCCTTAAGGAAATTGGTGAGATATACAACCTTACCAAGGAAAGAATCCGTCAGATCGAGAAGAAAGCCCTTGAGAGATTGAGAGTCCCCCAGAAGAGCAAGATGCTTGAGAGCTATATAGCGTAACCAACACCCCCTAGTGGTGTGATTAATATAGAAGAGAATAAGCCGGTCAGCGAAAGTTGTCCGGCTTTCCTTAGTCTAAATCCTTGGCTTTTTATGCTAATTGATTTTTTTTAGTTTTCACCTGTATATATCTTCTACCTCCTGTAGTAGGAAGACCAGAATTTGTCCTTATCACCGAAGTGAGAAATATAATGGGTGAAAAGAGAAAAGAGAAAAACATTACTAAAAGAATAAGGTAAACAAACAGCCACCCATCCGCCGTACCCCCATGCACGAGATGAAAGCCTCTGACTGGCGCTTGGTCATCGACATTGACCTTACTGCACCCTTCATCGTAGCCAAGGCTGTTCTTCCTTCCATGATGGAAAGAAAGACAGGCAAGATCATCAACATCTGTTCGATGATGAGTGAACTTGGTCGTGAGACTGTCAGTGCCTATGCAGCTGCAAAGGGTGGGCTGAAGATGCTTACCCGTAACATCTGTAGTGAATACGGTGCGTACAACATCCAGTGCAACGGCATTGGACCTGGGTATATCGCCACACCACAGACTGCCCCTCTGCGTGAGAAGCAAGCTGATGGTTCCCGTCATCCTTTTGACAGTTTCATCATTGCCAAGACTCCCGCCGAGAGATGGGGTACCACTGAGGATCTGACCGGACCGGCTCTTTTCCTCGCTTCGGGTGCCTCTGATTTCGTCAATGGCCATGTCCTGTATGTTGATGGAGGCATTCTTGCCTACATCGGTAAACAGCCCTAACCACTAGGTTTCCCTGGTAAAAGCCTCTCTTTTTCGAGTATATCGAACAAAAGAGAGGCTTTTTTATAGGTTTTCCCCTCTTTGATTCTATGCAAACATACAGGATTATATTGTGGTATACCTTTGTTTTGTTAAGTGAAATTTTCATTTCCTTAAGATTATCGACTAAAAATTATGCAACACTGAGATTTTCCAGAAAGGTATTTTCTCCATTCACTATGCTTATTGAAATTGAAATATTGTTTCATAATCAAAATAGCCAAATATTTATCTAATAAGCAATTGGAACTTTAAAATTGCCAATTCAACGGGATTTTCATGTAAGCCGAAAATGATAATTTCCTCCTCCCTAAAACCTCCAGCGACCAGTA